>VMGT01000007.1 GCA_007376725.1 Parcubacteria group bacterium Greene1014_15
AGCAAAGCAAAAGCTATTTTTTATCCTGTTCTACGCCAAAACATATCCTACCTTTGACGTTGCCGCATTTGTGTTTGCGTCATCGAAATCGTGTACCTGTGGACTGATTTAGTTCTTTCTTGGGTTGTGCTATACACCCCAAAACTGCCCCATCAGAGCGATACGTGCGATGGGGCTTTTTGCTTTGTGCGTCAGGTATAGTGCACCTCCTCCTCAGTCATCTGCGAGGCATCCTGAAGAATCAATCTCTGAAACGACCTCCTTTTTCAACGTCCTGACCTGTATGAAATTTGGGGTACTTGCCAACAAAAAGCAGGCAGTCCGCCGCGCGGCAGAAGAGTATTTAATAACAAAAGAATAGACCCCTACCCAACAAAGGGTGGAGGTCTACAAAACTAGAATATGGGATCTTCTAGGTTAAGGATATTTTTAGCTTGCTCTAGAAGCGGTTTTATCTCCTCATTTTCCCTCAAGTAGAAGGAAATTGGGTTCCTGCATACTTCAACGCATTGGTCGGTAAACTCGATGGGACTCCAGTGTTTCAGAAACCCGAATACGACGCCTTCTGTAACAAATTGGGCAACATCTTCAGACCAGTATTCACCTGGAATTCCAGAAAGGTGAATATTGCTGATATCTACCCCATTACGTTTCAGCTCGACCAAGTACTCTGCAAGATCACCAATAAAAACCTCTTTCCCCTTTTCTGCTTCCTGATACCCTTTCAGCGTGACTAGGGCAATAAGAATCGGAGTGCTCAAACTGGCCGGTAAGGACCCTAATGCCGTTACCATACGCGTTCTCCTCGTATGTTATGTGGTGAGGGCAGTACCAGTCCACTGCCCTGTTGACAACGACGTGGACATCTCTGGCATCCTAGGGGCTGGCCCAGGGAGGTGAGCGCTATGTCTCCTTGCTGCACCCGCAAGGGTGACTTCTCCGAAAGCATGCGCCCCTCGCCCCGATGGACACTTCTCACACGCATCTTGCTCGGACCCTGGGATCGACACTCACAAGTTTACCAGTGCACACATGTGCAGTAAATGATTTTTTGGCCCAATCGAGTCTCTCTCGACAGTCTTGGCTACCACCTGTGGCACAGGGCGCTTACCAAAGTTCTCAAAATTCCTTCGCCATACTGTCAACCCTCACTCAATCACAGTGGTGAAGTGGTGATAGAATTCATGTTAAAAACGATAAACTGTACGAATGTCCAATCGCTTTAGACGAAATACCAACATCCATGGCTCAACAAAAAAATAGTCGCACATTTGCTTACCTTCTTTCAACATATTGATGCTCTTCCTACGCCCTATCATCTGAAAAATGTCTTCTCTTGACATAAGAAATGCGCTAGCATAGGTGTTCGCTTGTACCTCTATCGGGGATCTAGAACCAGAACTGCAATAGAGGGGTCTATCTGGGTTCTGTGTCTGAGATTCTCTGATACTTTGATGATGCAGTAAGTAATGGCCGACTTCATGTAGAACATGGAAGGTCATGGTTCTTTCCGATACTATTTCTCGTCTTCCCCGGCCACGATTTTTCACCATCGTGGTAGCTATAGCGATGACGCCACAAGCGCCCCGATAGGAGTAACTTCCCGGAAATAATCCAGCAAAGATTTTTGAGTTATCTACCCCGAACAGTACTTCATCATATACGACCCGTAGTCCGCATATGCTCCGGTTTATCAACGGGCTATCTTGATGTCGGCAGCGTGTCGGAACACTCCACAAACGGGGTAAGCGGCAGCACCCGTGCGCACACCGACGGCACCGACTCGTCTCTTCGCTTCACAGACAGCAGAGGCTTCCCAGGAGTCATCGCGAAATAATGGCACATGTTGCATTATTCGCCATTACTATCGGAAAGACGATACTTTCACTATATTACCATATCTTAAATTTATATTTCAAAATACATAATATTTTGTTGATATAAGACTTAAAATGTCAAAATATTGACAAGAAATGTTATTTATGATAACCTAGTAATAAGGAACTATAGGAGAATAAAGCGATGATATTATCAAATTGGTGTTTAGAAGTTTCTGAAGGAAAGCCTAATTATTGGATGGAAGAGATTCTGCCTCGAGTTCCAGAGTATAAGGAAGGCTTGCCAGAATGGGTACATGCAGTACGAGGACTTCTCTTTCGCATGCCACCTGACCGGATTGATCGCTTTCATGAGGGGGATCGTGTAGAAGTAGCATCGGCCATCTTTGCCCTTGAGCAAGGGTGGTGGGACGATTTGTTCTTTTGGGAGGAAATCCGGCATTTCCTAGACAGTCGGGTAATCATTGACTGGGGCTACGGTTACGAACTGTTGCCCATTCCAGATAGCGCCAGGTTTTTACCCGGTAGTATTCACGTCTAGCTTAAACTCCATCCAACAATTGGGTGGAGTTTATCTCTTTCTACCTTTTCGTTGCTAACTCCGTTGATGACCAGTCTGAAGGAATGTGTACACAGGTCTTCTGGCATAACGAATCAAGCAGCTCCTGCATGCGGGGACTTATTCTCCATTCTTTCACAAACTCCACCATGTGGTCATACAACTCTCCTGGTTTGCGCCTTATATATTCATGCCAGTCAGACACCACCCGCAAAGCGGGTGGCTTGATGAGTAGGGTCGCCCCAAGGGCGATCGCCTGCCTCCCAACGTTAGTGGTTAAAAGGAACCCTCTGACTTTTCGAGTCCTTCTTGATTTCTAATGTACTCTCGGACTTGTTCGACATTAAATCCGACGGTTGATACAGCGTATCCTCGTGCCCAGAAACTCTCTCCGGTAAAGTTCCGTTGCTTACCGCTAAACTTTCGTGCGATCGCGATAGCGCTCTTGCCTTTCAGAAACCCGATGACTGATGCAACGGCATGCTTTGGTGGTATCGAGATAAGCATATGGACGTGATCGGGCATCACATGACCTTCGTGGATTGTGCTCTCCTTCTGTCGTCCAAGTTCGTGGAATATCGGGCCAAGTGCTTTTCGTATGCTGCCGAACAATACTTTCCGACGTTGTTTTGGTACAAACACCAGGTGGTATTTGCAGTCCCATTTCGAATGCGATAAGCTTTGGTAAAGATCTGACATAGTATGGTGTGCAGGAGGCTTCTCACCAAGCCACATGCACACCATACTATGTTTTTTGTTTTTGTTACTCTACGGAACGGCCAAGCCTGTTCGGGTCTCACTGGTCAAACCAGTGGCTTACCTTCTGGGATTGAGTTAAGATCTTCCAAATACTCAAACCTTAGACAAGCAGCCACGCACTCCTCTGGTCGTGGCGCTCCAGGGTATTGCTTTCCGGTCTCCAACGCATGTCTCGTATGTTTATCTCGCTTTCCCTCACCTTTAGGTGTAATAAATTTGAGAAAGAGCGTCCTGAGCTGATAGGATGCTGGACACGGCTCTTGGATGGGTTTAGTAATACCGGTGACGTTTTGTACCCACTCGATCATCCGCTTGGGATCTTCAATCCGTTGCCTCCCCATGTATATCGACTGAAAGCGCTCTAAATTGCCAAAGCGCGCTCCGTGTAATGCTTGATTTGGGAGCTCCTGAAATCGTGTTCCTGCAAGGATCGAACCCTCGAAGGAAGCATTTTGCAAATTACAAGAGTCAAAGGTGGCGTCGGAGAGATCACAATTTCTGAAAGAAACCTCGCTCAGATCTCTTTCCCTAAACTGCACATAGCGTAGCGCCCTCCCCTCCAAGATGATCCTGTTGGCTTTAACAGCATCCTGTGCTGGAGGTACGACGCATCGGCTCACGAATGATGTTGCGACGACTCTTCCGGTGATCCTCACGGAGAGCGGACCAGAGGGCACTACCCACTACGTCTACGGGCTTGGACTTATTTCTCAAACAGGCCCGGATTTCCAGAACTTCTATCACTACGATGGTTTGGGCAGCGTTGTGAATCTCACGAATTCCGCTGGGAACCATACCGCCTCTTATACATATGACCCATGGGGTGTACTGAAGGAAAAACCTGCTTCAACGGTCCAGAATCGATTCCAGTTCACCGGAGAGGAGTCGGACGACTCCACAGGTCTCTACTACCTACGGGCAAGGTGGTATGACCCGAGCGTGGGCAGGTTTCTGTCGCGCGATCCGATCGACGAAGGTGGTGCGCCCCAGGTTGGGCACCAGCGATATGCCTACGCGGGAAATAATCCATTAACTTACGTCGACCCGTCTGGACTTACAGTGTATGTGGCGAGCAGCCGCGTTGCGTCTGTCACACCGTTCGCTCACACATATTTGATCATTGAGCCCACTGCGAATACCCAGCAAAAGATTCCGTTAGTGTTTAGTGCGGACGCCCCTTTCAGGTTTGGGACCGCTGGAGCCTTGTCCTACATTACTATTAGCGGCTATGCAGGAAACGTCGGGGAATTACCATGGTATGTAGGGGGCGGAAGGCTACCGTTTACAAGGGGCAACCTAGAACTCTTCTACGGGATCGAGGAGCGGAACGCGTCCGTCACGAAGACCCTGATCGCAGCCCCAAGTGGCATGACCGACACACAGTTTGAGCTGTTGCTGTTATTGGCAGCGGAATCATATCGTCCGGTAAGGTATGGTGCGACCTCCGCCATCAACTACAACAGCAATAGTCTGACTAGCGGGCTGCTGGCTGCCGCAGGAAGGAAAGGGGTTCAGATCCCGGGGTTGGATGTTGGCTGGGGCAATCCGCTCCCCATCTCACTGGAAACCTCTCGCATTAGGGAGATCTTGCGGGTTTCTGGGGGGCAAACACAAAGAATGAAATGAGGGTGAGAAAGTCTACCGGTCCCATCCTCGCTGAAGCGCAACTCGCCGATTCCTGTCGATCATAAAGACCTTTTCGGGAGATTCTGGATACGAATTCCGCGGGCGGTGCTCACTGCCCTTCTCATGGAACAACTGGTCATCCATATTAGACGATAAAAAAGGTCACGTAATAGATCACAACCAGAATCAGATCTATGAACAAGATGACTTTAGATTCTTTGTTTCTTATGCCTAAAAAGATAAAGAACAACGAGATTAGTGGCAGACATAGGATGAGGTACTCAAAATCATGTTGAAGTGCCAGAAGCTTCTTTAGCCGAAGTGTTCTCGTTGGTTGATCGTCAACTGCTTCATTTATCAGTAAAGTCACGGCAAATGACGCTACCATCATGCTCATAGCTGCGGCATACAAGTATCTATTCTTTTGCATTAAAGTCTCTTTATTATCATTGTCTCCATTGTATATTCGTTTCCGTATATTGTCTAGATACTGAATAAAAGATGGGTGCTTTATGAAAAGAATCGTATGCCTATTGGTTTTGCTATCTCTAATCCTTATTGCTCCTAACGCAATTATCCTCCTCCAAGCCCAAGCTGCCACCTACACCTACGACGAACTTAACCGTCTCGTCCGTGTGGAGCATGACGATGGCACGGTCATCGAATACACTTACGACGCCGCTGGAAGCCGCACCCGCCAAGTCGTCACCGTGACGAATCGGCCTCCTGTTGCTGATGCCGGCCCGGACCAGGGTGTGGATAAAGACGCAATCGTGATCCTCAACGGCAGCGGTAGCAGTGACCCCGATGGCGACACGTTGACGTTTGCCTGGACGCAGACGGCTGGCGACATAGAAAAACAAATTGAACAAGCTGAAGAAGAAAGATTCAGACTGAGGATAAATGAGGATGATATTAAGGCTTTTATCAACTACGCCAAAAAGCTAATGGAACACCCTGAAAAACTCCTTATAAATCAAGACAATTTGCAAGCTCAGCAGGCATTATTTGGGCTTGTTTTTGAGGAGTTTCCAACATACCATGATATCCTTAATGGAACACCGAAATTAGCCCCAATTTTCAAGCTATCTCCGGATTTCCAACCTCTGAAATCCGATCTAGTGCGCCGGGTAGGATTCGAACCTACGAAGGCTAATAGCCGCCAGATTTACAGTCTGGTGCGATAGACCGCTCCGCCACCGACGCGCAGCACATGCGCCACAATATCATGGCGCATGTGTCTAGTATACATATTTTTGCTCTTTCGTTAAACCACCGCCTCTGCCACTTCCTTTTCTTTCTTCTTTGGCTGCTTGATTGCTTTTACTTTTTTCTTTTTGATATCGAAGACAAATTCATCTCCCTTCATGTCAACTGCAACAGTTCCTCCGCTCATCATGCTGTGTGAAATCATGTGCGAAGCAATCGGTGTCAACAATTTAGTTTGTATAAGACGCTTGAGCGGACGGGCGCCATATTGCGGGTTATATCCTTCCTTGCCAAGATACGCAAGCACTGCGGGAGAAATTGAAAGTTCGATGTCTTTTCCTTTCAAACGATCCTCCACTTGCTTGACTTGCAGGGTCACAATAGACTGTATCGCTTCTCGCGAAAGAATATCAAAGATAATCGTATCGTCGATACGGTTGAGAAATTCCGGACGGAAATGCTCTTTGAGCGCACTAAGCACCTTTTCCTTTACCTCCATGTATTGCTGCGTTTCGTTCGTACCAGCCATACTGAACCCGATCTGCTGCATTTTATCAATGAATTGCGCGCCGATATTCGACGTCAAAATAATCATGGCATTTTTGAAATTGACGGTTCTTCCTTTTGCGTCAGTGAGACGGCCATTATCAAGCACTTGCAAAAGGATATTGAATACTTCCGGATGCGCTTTCTCGATCTCATCAAAGAGAAGAACTGCATACGGGCGATGACGAATAGTATCGGTGAGTGTCCCACTTTCGTCGTGGCCAACATATCCCGGAGGCGCTCCGATCAGCTTTGAAACGGAATGTTTCTCCATAAATTCAGACATGTCCACGCGTATGAGCGCGCGATCGTCGTTAAACATAAATTCCGCAAGCGCTTTTGTCAGCTCCGTTTTGCCAACACCCGTAGGCCCGAGAAAAATAAACGAGCCGATCGGCCGATTCGGATCTGCAATACCAACACGAGAACGTTTGATCGCATCCGAAATCTTTTTGATTGCTTCGTCCTGGCCGATAACACGCTTCCGGAGCTCGTCCTCCATACGATTGAGCTTTTCTGTTTCCTCTTCGAGCATTCTACTCACAGGTATGTTCGTCCAACGAGAAACCACATCGGCAATATCAGCTTCAAGAATTTCTTCACGCAGAATACGCCGAGAGCTCTGCAGCCGCTTCAGTTTCTTTGATTTTGTATCAAGTTCCTTTTCAAGCGAAGGAATGCGCGAATAGCGGATTTCTGCGGCTTTCGAAAGATCCGCATGCGCTTCCGCTGCTTCTGCTTCGATGCGCGACTCTTCGAGCTTCTTTTTAATACCGCGAATATCCACCAAAACTTCTTTTTCATTTTTCCATTTTAATTCAAGCTCGGAAGTTTTTTCTCGCATATCGGCAATTTCCTGGTCGATATCTTTAATGCGCGGCTTCACATTTTTTTCACCCTCACCGCCAAGCTCCGTTTTGAGTGCTTCCTTTTCGATCTCAAGCCGCATGATTTTTCTATGCGTTTCTTCCAGAAGCTGCGGCTTGTTTTCAAGAGAAATGCGCAACGCGGAAGATGCTTCGTCGATCAGATCAACTGCCTTGTCGGGAAGAAATCGATCTGAAATATATCGCGCAGAAAGATTTACTGCCGCAAGAATCGCATCATCAGTGATCCGAATACCGTGATACAGTTCATATTTTTCTTTAAGCCCACGCAAGATAGCAACCGCATCTTCAACAGACGGCTCGCTCACCATCACCGGTTGGAAGCGGCGCTGCAGCGCGGGATCTTTATCGATATGTTTCTGATATTCCTTGAGTGTTGTCGCGCCAATCACGCGAAAATGGCCGCGCGCCAGAGCAGGTTTGAGCATACTCGACGCATCCATAGCGCCCTCCGCGGCGCCAGCACCGACAATCGTATGAATTTCATCAATAAAAAGAATAATCTTCCCTTCTGCGCGCTCTACTTCTTTCATGATAGTTTTGAGTCGCTCTTCAAATTCACCGCGATATTTCGTTCCGGCAATGAGAAGCCCGAGGTCAAGAGAGACAAGATCCTTTCCTTTGAGCGTGTCAGGAACATCTCCCGTCGACATGCGTATCGCAAGACCTTCAGCAACAGCGGTTTTGCCGACACCAGCTTCACCGATAAGTATCGGGTTATTTTTTGTGCGACGTGAGAGAATCTGTATGATTCTGCTGATTTCATTGTCACGTCCGACAACCGGATCGAGTTTGTTTTCTGCTGCCATAGCAGTTAGACTTCTCGTATATTTCGCGATCGCCCGAAATTTTTTGGTCTGCGTGACATCAGTGACTTTACTGTCGCGCAGTTCTGTCAACACGCGTAACACTTCATCTTTATTCAGACGAAAACGCGCAAGAATTTCTTGTGCCTGTGATGGCGTCTCCAAAAGCGCAACAAAAAGATGCTCGGTTGAAACAAGCTCATCGTTAAGGCTCGCAGCAATTTTCACAACACGTTCAAGCACCTGGGCAAATTCCGGTGTTAGATACAGCTGGTACGAAGGCGACATCACTGGCTGACTCTCCGTACCCTCGATTGCTTCAAGAAGAAGATCCGTGAGCATCGAGGAGTCAACCTCCAGTTTGTCGAGAATAGAAAAAACCATACTCTCCTCTTGTAGCAGTAGAGCTGTGAGTAAATGAAGAGGCGATACGTGATTCTGTCCGCGCTCAATCGCAAGTTCGTGCGCTTTCTTGATTGCTTCGCGCGCTTTCGTCGTAAAATTATTGAATGGTGGCGGCATAGTGTATTAAAAAAGAATAAAGAAATTACTTGATAACTCACCTTACGCAATATGAATATTTTTTCCGTCATTGCTTCGGGCTTCGCCCTCGCAATGACAAGTATAGATAGTCTTAAGATGGTACCTCATGGTTGCGTAAGATGAGTTGATAATATATTACTACCACTAAAAATTATTTGTGTCAAATTACGTTACTGTCCCGATGGCACTGCAACTGCTTCATCTTTCGGTATTTCCGTTATAATATTTCGCCGCACAGCAACGCCTTCGTCGTGAAATACTTTCAGTTGCGAAACAATAGCATTCACAGGCACATACGCAGGGTTGTTTGTCGCTCCGATTACTGTAACTGCCATAAGATCACCAAAGATGTTAAGAAGCGGGCCGCCCGTAGCCCCATCCGTGCGAATACTCGTCCCAAGTCCCGCAAGCACGGGATGCTGTTTTCCTGCTTTTTGTTCAAGTACTGTTGCGACTCCCGCAGCGCCATCTACGAGGGTACTACTGTCACGATACTGCATACTCGAAAGAATACCGATTCCTGCCTCATCCCTTGAATCTCCGCCGAGCACGAGAACTGTTTGACCAATCTTAAATGCCGCTGCATCAGCAAAACGAACGGATGGAAATGATATTTTACCAGATTGAGATGCAAGTATATCTTCCGCAACCCGGGCAAATTGCAGAAGGGCCGTCTTGTCTTTCGGGTCATATCGCACAAGCGACAACAACTTCTCACTACCGTCAAAAAGCACTCCCTTGTAGGTATATTCAGAATTAATGAGCGCAGAGTCAGTCACCACCGTACCGTCGGAATCAATAATAACAGCGAGTCCCACATAGTTTTTTGCTTCTTCAACAACTTCGTAGAGCCGTACTAGCATTTTCGCATTCTTCGCCAGAGATTCAGTGATCAAGTCTTCTTCTTTCACAATAACAGTCGTCTCCTTTGGAACAACTGGCGGCGCTTTCACTTCAACGGTAGAAACTGCTTTCTCGATCGGCCGTATAACACGACTAAAAACCTTAGTTACTTCCGTTGGAGCCTGATCCATGAGCGTTACGGTAACAATCCCCGTTGCGAGCGAGGTTACAAAGCTCACCAACAGAGTCAGAAGAACTATTTGCGTCTTCGTTAAATCTTCCATCTGCATTGTATATATTATACCTACTCGGAAGCGAAATGTGAATGTATGATGTACCCATTATATTTTCATACGGAGCGAACGACACAGATATATGTACCCATAGTTCTGCAGACACATGAGAAACTATAGGTTGACAAACAATTTATTTTGCCTCTAAATAGCCCAAGAGACTGTGGGTTTTTGTAATTTCAGTAATCGGGAGTTAATTATGTATGATCGATCCAATCGCCATACCGCCTGATATGTTTTCTTGTGCGAAAGAAAATGATTGGACAGCATTGAATCAATTTGCCGATCGAGAATATAAACAGAGGAGAAGAAAATTTCTCGAGTGGATACATGAAGTATACAGACCACATCTTGTACTTTATGCTGGTTCAGGGTTCGATCAAATACCAAGAGATATTTTGGGGGAACAAACTGTTATACATCTTTCTCGGGAGGAAGAGCACCCGGGACGCCACACGAGATCTTATACAGAAGGCTATTTTAAATATCTGGGAAATGGTATAAAACTCGGTGCTGATTTTCGACACATACCGCTCAAGGACAAAAGCATAGAGATAGTCTACGTCCACGACTCACCATTTGAGGTCACTGCAGAGGCAACGGGGGAATTTAATCGCATCTTGAAAGAGGACGGCATTTTAATTTTGGACAGCGACTGCTGGACAATGGAGATGGTCAATTACTTTCTCCTAAAAACAACGGAATATTTTTACGATGTTGCTATTCCTGGTATGTTTTGCAATCCGGATGATACCTGGCGTCGTGTCGTAGATACACAGTCTAATCCACAAGAATCCGGATGTGAATCAATAATCGGGTATGCACACACACTCAAACGAACACAAGATCTTTTGAACTGTATACCATATCATCGCCGATCGATTACCGCACAATGTTTTGGAATTTTCAAAAAACATCTCACAGCTGAACATTCATAACTCACCTTACGCAACCATGAATTACTATCTTGAGACTATCTATACTCGTCATTGCGAGGGCGAAGCCCGAAGCAATCCAGAGTATAGTGACAAAATCCTAGATTGCGGAGCCTGTCCAGAGCGTAGCGTGGGAGGCTTCGCCCTCGCAATGACGGGAGAAACATTCGTGTTGCGTAACGTGAGATTCGTCATTAAGTTCCACTACTGCCCCCATCTTAAAACACCCGTACTCGACACGGATGTTTTTTATCTTAGCGTCTATTCTGCTCCACAATCTCAACAAGAGCCGCAACAACACGATCGACATCTTTCTTTTTGGCATCTTTGAGCATGGAAAATCTGAGTGAACTCGCTGCAGCTTCCCTGCCTTTCCCGATCGCCGCGACAACATACGAGCTGTCATCGTTTGAGTGACATGCGCTTTTACTCGCACACGCAATTCCACGCTCATCGAGTGAGATAACAAGAAAATCGCTGTCCATGTCAAGCAAAGAAATGTTCACAATATTTACCATTCCCCCCGCGGAATCGCCGTTTAATTCCGCCTCCGGCAGTTCTGCGCGAAGCCGGCTAAGGAAGTATGTGCGCAATCCAGTTATATGCGAAACATTCTGAATGCGTTCAGACTCCGCGAGTTCGAGCGCCTTTGCAAGCCCAACGACAAGCGGAACAGATTCTGTACCCGCACGCATATCACCCTCCTGTCCCCCACCAAAAAGAAGCGGAAAAAGTTTGGTACCGCGTCGCATATAGAGAAGCCCGACTCCTTTTGGCCCATATATCTTATGTCCGTCTACAGAAACCAAATCAACACCTAATTTTTCGACATACACATCGCACCACATAGCCGCTTGAGCCGCATCAGTATGAAAATATGGGTAGGCATGGGCTTCTTTGTTTCCTTTTCGCACCTTGCGGATATGTTTTGCTATGTCCGCAATAGACTGCGCTGTTCCAATTTCGTTATTTGCAAGCATGACCGACACGAGCGTCGTCTCCCGTGTAACCGCTCTTTTCACAGCATCCATCATAATCCGCCCATCCTCGTCAACCGGCACATACGTCACACGCACACCCCTTCCTTCAAGTTCCTTGCATACTTCAAGTACAGACGCATGCTCTATTGAACTTGTAACAACGTGTATTTTTGAATAGTCTCCTTCGTGATCCTTGAGAGCCTGCATGGTAACACCCATAATCGCCATGTTATTTGATTCCGTTCCTCCCGAAGTAAATACAATTTCGTCTGCATGCGCGTGTAGCACATCGGCGCATGTTTTTCGCGCCCGCGACATCATTTCTTTAGCTGCCACGCCCTCGACATGGATAGACCCCGGATTTCCGAACGCGTTGCAGAAAAGAGGTTCCATGGCAGCAAAAACACGCCCATCAACAGGCGTTGTTGCTGCGGCATCAAAATATATTCGTTTCGTATGAGACGTACTCTTTGTATGCATAGGTATTGACAGTATAGGAAATTTTCTTCCTTTTGCAAAAAACACATTTTTCATATATAGTTGTCAATACCTGCAAGAAACCTCCAGACTGACAATCGCATGCAACATGCGGCATGCGCTCTGTTTGAACTTGCTTGCGAATACCCTATCATGCCCGCAACAGAAAAAAATTTAAAAATCCCTCGTCCCCCTGTAATTGCAGTCATGGGGCATATTGATCACGGAAAATCGACACTTCTTGATTTTATACGAAAATCGAATACTGTCGCGAAAGAGGCGGGCGGAATCACGCAACATCTTTCGGCCTATGAAGTCGTTCACACAACAAGCGGGGGAAAAGAACAGAAAATCACATTTCTTGATACGCCCGGACACGCGGCCTTTACCGGAATGCGATTGCGAGGAGCAGATGTTGCCGACATCGGTATTCTTGTCGTATCCGCAGAAGACGGCGTCAAAGCCCAGACACTTGAGGCTCTTCACACGTTGCAACAAAAAAAAACACCCTTCGTGGTTGCAATCAATAAAATTGACCGACCAAATGCAAATATTGAAAAAACAAAAGGAGAGCTCGCAGAAAACAATGTCTATCTTGAGGGTTACGGGGGAGAAGTTCCATTCGTATCAATCTCGGCAAAAACAGGGGAAGGAATTCCTGAACTTCTCGATATGCTGCTCCTCGTCGCCGAACTTGAAGAACTTTCTGGAAATCCGACACTGCCCGCCTCTGGAATAATCATAGAGTCGCACGTTCACCCAAAGAAAGGAATCTCCGCAACACTCGTCATAAAAGATGGCACGCTTCGTTCAGGCATGTTTGTCGTCGCGGGAGACGCTCTTGCGCCTGTGCGCATCATGGAGGACTTTACAGGTAAAAATATCAAAGAGGCTATATTTTCGAGTCCCGTCGGTCTTCTTGGTTTCAATAAATTGCCAGAGACAGGGAGCACATTCACATCATTTGGCAACAAGAAAGACGCCGAAAAAACATCGTACGAGTTCGCCGTAAAAGCAGAAATTGCCGGTACTAAAAACACAGAGGAGTCGAATGAAAAAACCATCGTCATACCGCTCATCATTAAAACGAGCGTCCTTGGAACAATAGAAGCAATTACACAGGAAGTTTCCAAACTCAACACTCCTGCTGTTATAGTAAAGATCATCCATTCCGGTGTCGGCAACATTACCGAGAACGACATCCGCGCCGCTGGCGGCAACACAAACACACTTATTGTTGGATTCCATGTCACCATTGAAGCGCTTGCGAAAGATCTTGCGGAGCGAGCGCTCATAGAAGTGCGTCTCTTTGACGTCATATACAAACTCACGGAATGGCTTGAAGAGATTGTAAAAACTCGCACGCCAAAAATAACTGTCGAAGAAATGCGCGGCACTGCAAAAATCCTCAAGACATTTTCGAACAGTAAAGATAGTCAGATTGTTGGGGGCACGGTCATCAAGGGCGCTATCGGCGTTGGCGAAACAGTAAAAATCCTCCGACATGATACGCCTATCGGAGAAGGAATAATAATTGAGTTGCAACAGCAGAAACTTAAGGTCAAAAGCGTCGATGAGGGCAACCAATTCGGTGTCACGGTAAAATCAAAAATGGAAATCGCCACAGGAGACAAGTTGCAGTCATTTGTAATGATAACTACATAAACATGCCCGATATCCCTTTCAAAAAAGAAAAAGTGCAGGAGCAGTTACTCCACCTTGCAGCAGTATATTTTCAGCAAGAGTCTAGCAAAAGCTCACTCATCACTGTCACCCGCGCCCTCGCGGATAATTTTTTGAAACGTGTTACTATACTCTTCACGGTTATTCCCGAATCAAAAGAAAAAGAGGCGCTCCAGTTCGCAAAGCGACGTGAGATCGATTTCAAAAATTATGCAAAAGCAAGAGGACGTCTTTCACGAGTTCCCTTTATTGTATTTGATATTGATCGCGGCGAACGCAACAGACAAAAAATTGACGCTGTTCTGAAAGATTCATAATATTGAGTGGTAACGGCCTGGTAGACAAGTGGTAAGTCAAGAGTCTGCAAAACTCTTACGCGGGGGTTCGATTCCCCCCCAGGCCTCACGAAATGTACTCATGAAGTGAGGGCTGGAGTGAGCGCAAGCTCACGTGGGGGAATCGAAGCGCCGGAACATATCGCGCGCAGCGATAGCGAGCACGATGTGAGGCGCCGTCCAAGAACGCGAGTGTTTTGTGAGGCGAAGCCGAAACAAAATGCCGCGATTCTGGGACGATTCCCCCAGGCCTCAAGTGAGCGTACTCGCGAGCGCAGAGGACTGGAGCACGCGATAGCGTGCGTGGGGGAATCGAAAGCCGCAGCGTTGTTTTTGTTTGACTGAAGCTTTGCTTCAGTCAAACAAAAACCGCGAGGCGGGGCTGCGAAAATTTTCCGTCAGGAAAATTATTTGTAGCCGATCCCCCAGGCCTCAAGTGAGCGTACTCGCAAACATACTCAACAAAAAAGTCCTTGCAGTGTTTGTTAAAAACTGCAAGGACTTATGACGATTACAATATCATCTTGAAGTAAAATACGTTATTTTGTAACTTCCACTTCTACTGTTCCAAAATCTCGTATCAGCGACACACAAATTTCTTTAGCAAGTCGTATGCCCCGAAGTTCTGTTTCGTCATTTGGTAAAAACGGCATTGTTTCAATATCCTTGAGAATCGTTTGCCAAACCGGCACGGACGAAGAAATATACTTCGTAAAATAGGATCGTCCCCACGCAACAACATCCTCGTCCTCTAGACCCTGAAACATGAGCAACCGCATTACAGTCCTAATCGGGGCAGCTATTTCTGCTTCTTCCACTCGTCGTTCAATATGCTTTTTAAGAATCGCAAGAACTTGGTCATCATCCTTCGGTGTCATAGTTCTCACTGAATTCAGAACTTCCTGTTCACTTCTAAGGTATGTTTGAACAAAATCCTGCGCCGACAACTGTGGGGGTGTTGATATATGCATATTCAATACCTTTCACTGTACATACAAAAATTTCAACTTTCTCCTTTTTATACAATAGCATGTATGATCATCCGTGGACAGGTAATTTTGACTTATTCGCACAAACGCGATAGATTTTCCCGAGTAATTGAAACAACTGCACTTTGCAACTCAAAGGAGTACGTCATGGACGAACAAGCACGTCCAGTCATTGGACCCCCTGTTATGGGCCAATCCGTAGCAACCTGCGCCTCTCTTGGCAACATCTTCACGAATGCGCTCACTGCATTCGGTGGAGCAATGCTTAGCCGTCTCTATTCCGTACTGGCCACAGCAATCCGAAATGAGATACCACTTGTCGTGAGCATTGCTGGACCAATTACTCTCTCCGATCAACATCGAACTTGGCTCATACCCATGATCGAACGAGGATGGATTGCGTACATCTCTACCACTGACGCCGTTTGCTATCATGACGGGCACGATGCACTTGAAAAATTTTCACAAAGACCCATCGGTCGTTTACCGCTCTTTGGTGATGATGCCGCAAACCTTAAAGAAGGCATTATACGGGTCACCAACCTCGGCTTTGAGGAACAAATTCTCTTTAGCCAGGATAAAATGATCTCTGCTGTCCTTTGCCGTCCTGAATTTCAGAAAAAGATGACGACAACAGAGAGAAACCACCATCTCGGAAAATACTATCATGCAGCTGAAGAAGCATACGGCGTTCGTCCAGGCCTCCTTTCCACGTGCTATCGCCATGCTCTGCCTGTGTTTATCGGAGCTCCAGCGGACGGAAGTACGTTTCTCAATTCGGTCAAGCTCTGGGCACTCGATAAACTAGGGTCGCGATCGTATCAATTTGACTATGACTTACACGCAGATGTTTTTGAAGCGTGCGCGTACCATCATTGGGGACTTTTCAAATCTCCGAAAAAATCACTTGCGCTTCTTATTCTCGGAGGCGGCGTACCAAAAAACTATGCTCTGCAACCAGAACCTGCCCTCTCGCAAATTCTTTTGCTTGAAAATGTGCGCGGGTATGATTATGACGTTCAAATCGTTTCATCTCCGGTAACTGACGGTAGTCTCTCCGGCTGCTATCCATCTGAAGCAGTATCATGGGGAAAAGTAAATCCTGAAACGTACGTCGAACAATCTGCGAGCGTACAGGCTGACTACTCCATGCTCATGCCGTTTGTCATCCGTGCACTTTTCGAAGATAGAACCCTTGTAACACGACCACACCTACGGCTCTATCATGTCCGAGAAAAATTGACCGCGGAATTATTGAGTAAAGTAAGCGAACAGCTTCCCGAACTTGAAGATACACTTGCCTACACGCTTCATTTCCGCGAAACAAACACGTCGCAGTAAATGAAAACAATTGGTCCCCGCATAATTTTTATGCGGGGACATCATGTACATCAACATTAGACCTCTTCGGAAAGTCATTTTGTAACGAAATTTTTGATTTTCGAGCAAGACAAGGAATACAAGCAAAATGATTCGACGGCGCACTGGTTGTGCGACGAGAATCATTTTGCGAGGCATAACGCAGTCGTAGCCGAAAATTAAAAATTGCAGTAGGAATAACTTTCCGAAGAGGTCTATTATCAAACATCGTACATTTTGCTACAGTATGCTTATCGTGCACTACATTCAAAAGCCCAGGTGGTGGAATTGGTATACACGCATGACTTAAAATTATGTCCCGAAAGGGATGCGGGTTCGACTCCCGCCCTGGGCACCAAGTATAGAACTCAACGGAAGACTATAAGACAAGAGTTATGACAAAAGTGATTTTTTCTAAAGACCACAAATATACTGTAGAACAGCTTAAGAAAGCTCGTATTGATGTTGGCTTGGATTAAGCTGATGCAGCAAAGCTACTTGGCAAAACACAGTCTCGCATATCAAAGATTGAGGCTGAATGGAGACGACTTGATATTACACAACTCAAGGAATTTGCGAAGATTTATAAAAGACATTTAGACTACTTCATTAAATAATTTTATACCTAAAAAGAAACTGAAAATAAATGCAAAAGATATTTTTGATAGAAAGTTTTCAAAAAATCTTACAGGTGAAAGTTCGAGGGAAACCATAGATATATTTTGTAATACAGACAATAATTATTTTTCCAATTTAGCGAAAAAACATAAACTGGAAGAAAGACAGATTGCTTCAGTTGTTGGTTTTAAAGATGAGTTTTTTGTTGAATTACTTATCAATCAGATTCTTAAAGAGAATAAGCTTGAAAATAAGTTCTATTGTAAAAAAGTTACAGCCAATCAAACGAGCGGGCTTTTATCTAGGTCTATTAGATTAAATAATGACAAAAAGATATTAACTATAGGTGGAGATTGTGTAATTTTTAAAAGAGATGGTGATAAACCTATCATGATTATAGAGTGCAAGGAATATATAGACATGATAAGAATGAAAGAGCTTATTGGGGAATCGCGGATTATTAAAGACAAAATATCAAACTCTACCTATTTGCTTGATGATATTAAATTTTGTGTGTTTGCCGAAGTTTTGGAACTGACTGATGGCTGGGCATATCTTTTGAAAAATTCTGATTTAAAGCATAAAATTGATGGGATCTTTATCATCAGAGACGGAAAAAGAAAAGACAAAGGAAACAAACCAGTAAAAGAGAATTTAGAAAAATTTAAAAATTATATTGAAAACTTTTTGTTGAAAATTAAATAAATGCATCAACAATCTTTATTGATTCTTGATTAAGGTCATATAAATCGTAAACTAGCTCATTAATTTTATTATCTAATTTTTCGAACTCATCCTTTTCTTTAGTTTTTAAAATTTTATCAACCAAATTAACAATGTCAGCCTGTTGTTTTTTCGTTGGTTCAGCTACAGGCAAACTATACAGATATCCAATAAGGTAATGTAGGTATCCGCCGGCTATATGTGTTCCTTTGTAAATATTCCCGTAATAGAAATGTAATAACTTCGAATTAAGAATAGCTAGA
Organism: Parcubacteria group bacterium Greene1014_15; assembly: GCA_007376725.1. Lineage (GTDB taxonomy): Bacteria > Patescibacteriota > Minisyncoccia > Phycocordibacterales > VMGT01 > VMGT01. Next base: position 18,272 of record VMGT01000007.1, read on the forward strand.
AAAAATTTTAGTTCAAAATCTTCTTTTTTATTTTCTAGCAGACTTGCGACAAAAAAGGTATCTTTGCAATAATAGTTTTTATCGTCGTATGTAGCACGTAGTCTTAGAGAATTTTGGCATATAATTAACTTTTCTTGCTCAAATAAACTTTTAGATGGTAGCTGATTTTTGTGTTTTCTTGCTAATTCTTCGTCATAATTTATCCACCAACCACCCCACTTAAGATTATACCTATTTATATCGTCATTCCCCGCAAAGGATTTACCGCCAATTAGCTTTTTTGCAAACATAGAATTTGGTTTTTCAGGAAATAAAAACTTCTCTCTTAATCCTGTCGCATGAAATGAAATTGTCCACTTCATTATTAAATAGTTATCTAGTGTCCTGTACTTTTCACTTAACAATTTCGTAAGTATAGAGTTTTGTTTTTTATCACTCGGCAGTATAAAAAACACCAAATCATCTCTCTTATAGACATTTTGTTTTATCTCTGTAGTACCGAAATTTTTATTATTCAATTCTCCAATATTAGCTACTTTTTCAGCTGTCTTTACTAAATTATCTTGAGGTTTTTTATTTTGAATTATCATTATGACTGGATAAACAGAAACATTTTTAAAAATTTCACATTCCGAAACGTCAATTATTTCTTTGATTGTATATTTATCAAGCAATTCTTTCCGCATTTTTTTGGCATAGTTAGCAATTAGAAATTTATTGGGGAAAATATATCCTAGTTTTCCGTTTGTTTTTAATAAACGCAATCCTTTATCAAAAAAACATACAAACAAGTCAAAAGCGCCATTTGCAACATTTGGGCAAGTTTTTATGCAAAGTTTTTTTGTACCAATATCCATCTTTTTGGCCTCCAGGTATGGTGGATTTCCGACAACAAAATCAAATCCTTCAATAAAGTTTCCTGCTTTATTTTTTATATCTTTTATTTCTTGTTCCTCATTATTTAATAGTGATGGTGTTTCAATACTATTCGTTTGGAATATTTTAATTTTTGGCACTATGTATTTTGGATTCTCTTTCTTGACTTCTACTATTAAATCTAACAATTGTATCAGCATATTCGTTTCGGCTAGATAGCAAGCAAATGGATTAATGTCCATACCATAAACATTGTTAATTACTTTTTCAATAACATCTTTTTTATCAGTATTATCTTTTAATTCATTTATCAGCCTGTTGGTTGCTCTTGTGGTAAAACCGCCAGAACCGCAAGATATATCAATGATTTTTTTGTCGTCTATATTTTTTGTATATTCAATCTGGTCGAGAATGTAGTCAATAACAGGTTCAGGAGTATAGAATTGTCCCAGTTTTTTTCTTTCTTCTCTGGTTATAAATTGTTCATATAATTTTCCTAATATATCTCTATCAACCAATGTAAAATCATATTTATTAAACAAATTGGTTACTTCCTGAAGCAAGAAGTTTTCGGGAGTATACCAATCAAAAATGTTGCTTGAAAAAATACGAGAGTATATTTTTTGTGCTTGATTTTTCAATAATGATAACTGCTTGGTATCTTTTATAATTTCAAAATTTAGTAGTTTTTTATCCTTACAAACCCAAAGCAAGAGAATCTCGTTAAAAAATGTGTAACTTGTTTCTAGAAAAAACTTGTTCTCGTCCGGTTTTTCTTCTGTTTTTTCCCATATATCAAATTCTTTATTCCCGTGAAATTTACTTTTTACCTCCTCCTGAATTTTTGTAATAAAATGTTTCAATTCGCTACTAAAAGTAGTCAAATTGGATATTTGATCTAAAGATTTTCTTTTATCATAACTCCTCATTACAGAAACGACCTTACCTTGTACAATCAACTCTTTTACAATAAATGCTGGCATCGTTGGGTTTGCTGGTTGCAGTCTGAAGCCATTGGCTAATCTATATATTTTTTTGAGTGTTACTTCATTTTCATTTAATAATGCAACCACAGTATCTCCGTCTTGGGCTGTATTTTGTTTTCTGATTATGACTGTATCGCCATCAAAAATACCATCACCAATCATACTGTCTCCTCTAACATTTAGTGCGAAGTGTTCAGAAGAAGAAATTAAATTACTCGGTACTATAACTGTTTCAAATTCTTCAATAGCTTCTATCGGCTGACCGGCTGCGATTGTTCCCAAAAGACGAATCTTGACCATATTATTTTCCGGTAAAACATTGATTGCCCGATGTTGGCTTTCTTGTTTTGATAGTAATTTTTTATTTTTTAACTGTTGGATATAATAGTGTGCGGTAGAAACTGATGCGAGCTTAAACTTTCTCTGTATTTCTTCAAGAGTTGGGGAATATTTATTTTTCTTCTGGTATTTCTCTATAAAGTCTAGGACTTGTTGTTGCTTTTTTGTAACCATGTTGATATTATAGAAAGTATATAGAAACTTTACAATGAGAGTTATCCACACACGGGTCAAAAGTTTCTAGGTCGAAATTACTAGTAATAATTCTTAAAACTTTTATGGCATCAAAAAAGCAAATAGAGGAGGTGCGGAGCAAGCCCAAAGAAATAAGGAGAAAAGACCCTGAAGTCTGGGGTAAGGAACCATACCAAAATAACTTCCCTGAGATCGGTTTCAGATTTTCGTAAGATTTGATTTTTTAGATTGAACAAATCTTGAGACAGAGCGAGCTACGATGAAAGATTTGTGATTGAGAAAAAATCAAAGATTGTGGAAATATGGAAACGAGATTGGGAAATTATTTTGGTATGGTTCCTAAGGATACCTATGGGAACAAAATCAGATTCGCTTCCAATGGAACACAAGGAGAATATGGTTGGGAAATCGAGCATAAAAATCCTGTTGCTCGTGGCGGTTCAGATAATTCTAATTCAAGAATACTGCACCGAAGATCCACAAAAATACCTACTTTGATCAAGGTAGGTGTTTTTGTTTGCGATGTCGCTCTGGCTAATTTCTCCTAATGGCAGTCCGTTGAACACGAGCTCATTGATTCATTGGATTCGCAAATACCATTGTTGTTGCAGGTCATCGCAGGCGACGATGTTGTACAATATCCTGCCGTACTACCCGAGGGTACATACCAGTACTGACCACTTGGACAAGACGTCGAGCTCGGCGGAGATGTTGTGGTGGTTGTACTGCCACACATAGACGAGCTGCTGACACACGATCCATTGCACCAGTAAAAGTTATATGATGTGCACGATGCTTCGGTCGTGCAGTACGATGGCATAGAGGAACAACTATTCGTTGAAGGCGGCGGCGTAGTCGTTGTTGTATACGCCTCATCGGGATCACTTGAGCTGTAGCAGCCGGTATCGGCAGGATAATCAATCAAAGCATCTCCATCATTATCAATGCCATCAGAACACTGCATTGTACCTGTTGTTGGCGGTGGAGTTGGGGAAGGTGTGGGCGATGTCGTCGTTGACGTCGGCGGCGGTGTTGGCGGAGCAACATAATATGTTTCGTCGTTGTCACTGGAACTCGTACATCCAGAATCGCTTGGATAGTCAATCCATCCATCGGCATCGTTATCTTTTCCATCAGAACATTGTGCCGCACTCACCGTGATTGGAGACGATGCTGAATCAGCTGAACAACTCGTTGCGTGACATGCCTGCACTTTGTATGCAAGCACTCCAGTGGGAGCACTCGTGTCGTTGTATGTTATCAACCCTGATGTTCCGCTCGTAACACTCATTTCCGAAAGGAAAGCCCAGACATTATTCGTCATTCGAAAGATTTTGAATCGAAGCACATTTTGGGAAGAGCTGTTCCATTTCAGTTCCACTCCGCTTGTCACTTTTGTCGGAACCAAGCCTGTCGGTATTGCCGGGGCATCACCTGTTGTCGTTCCACTCGTTGGATAGTATTCGTCAGTATCTGTTTTATCGTAACAACTCGTATCAGCCGGGTAATCAATCGCACCATCATGATCGTTATCAATGCCATCAGAGCATTGCGTGGTTCCCGTTGTCGTTCCACTTATTGGATAGTACTCATCAGTGTCAGTTTTATCGTAGCAACTGGTATCGGCAGGATAATCAATCATTCCGTCGTGATCATTATCAATGCCGTCGGAACACTGAGGTCCCGTGGTTCCCGTACCATGAGCAGTATCATCACAATGCGTGCCGTCATGGTGGTTTGCATACCAGGTACAATATGCCGCTTGGCATGTTGCCGTCGTCACATAGGTGCGACATCCGCCGACCGGCAAGCCGGAACTTGCAAGACATGAATTGCTCGCGGTGTCCCATCGACACTGTGAGTATGCTGTACACGAACTGGTGGTCTTATTCACCGCACAATCAACATACGGCACGGGAGTAGTTCCGCCATCAGGCGTCTCTGTCCAGTCGGAACTGCTTGAACAACCGGTATCTGCGGGGTAGTCAATCTGCCCATCGCCATCGTTATCCTTGCCATCCTTGCAGTGAGGAGGTCTAGAGCCGCATCCACTGCCTCCCCACATGCAGAGCGAATCGCCGTCGCAGGCTGTCTGCGTATAGTACATACAAGGACCGCTACTTGGTGGAGCCGAGCCCTCGCAACTCGAGGGAGCGCCAAGCGAGAGCCCATCGAGCGCAATTTGCGTTCCCGTAGGAGTTTCTCTGTGACAATTGTAATAGTCTGCTTCACACCATATACTGTAGCCGAATTGCACTCCATTTTGCGACGCATTCGGATAGAAACACCGTTTCATCGTGCTTGTCGTGCCTCCTCCGGTACCACTACAATCCTGCGCGCACGATTGCATAGTTTCGCCCATCTCGCACATGCCGTTGCCGCACATAGTCGCTGTTGTACTTTGCAGGCCACTGCAATCAGGTATGCCAAAGTTCTTCCAATTGTCGGGGCTATCATTACCAGCTCCCGGCAGCCAATGAAACTTGTGCATCGGAATCTTGAGACACTGTGCATCAACACTGCTAATAAACGAGGTATATTCCGTATCGGTTCTATTTAAGATCATTGATTCAGACGTCAAACCATCGCTGAACTTCCAGAAATGCCTCACCCAAGTAGAGGTTGTCGGCTTTGGCATAGTTCCATACATAATTCCAAACTTCATCTCACATTCACCTGCAATACCCGCGCCACTTCCAGGAGGATATCTTAGACAATATTCTTTTGCCCCGGCATAATCATTGGCAACAAACCCATTACTGAACTTGTAAGGATACGTGACTGTCCCAGGTTCCGCGCCGGTTGTCGGCTCACACGCATAGTAGGTGCCACATTCAGGGGTACTGTATGAGACAACCCTTTTCTGGCCAAACGGACATGCGTTCACCGTCGGCATTGCGGGACAAATTCCGATCGGCTTCTGAAACGGCGGGACGCTGATTGGCTTCTGAAACTGCGGAAGGGCCTTCTGGCATGAATCAAAATCATGGTATACAAACGGATCTGTGCATCCGCTTGCATGTTCCTGCGTGCAAACACCCGACCACTCGCCAACTACGTACCCGGTGAAATATGCTTGACACGTATTCGTATTCCCCTGAACACATTTACCAAACGTATCGGCAACACCACCCGCACCATCGCTCATTCCATATTGATCACGTGTTGGATACTGACAGTACTGCCCTGCTCCACATTCAAATCCTGCAAAACCGCCGCACAAATTTGGATCAGTCGGATGCGTTTTTCGATCCGCATCATTTATGGGAACACAGGTTGGTTCAGTTGAACATCCTCGTCCATCAGTGCCATAGACAATTTTCCCTTTCGAGCAAAAGTCGCCGTACGGCGCAAATACGACAGGACACCTGCCCCCTTCTTTTGGTGTTGTTGAAACGGAGTCAAGTTTCGGAATGTATTCAGGCGGCACTTCAAGCGGAAACGTCTTGCCGCGAGCGTCAAACGCTCTTCCGTCTCGCAGCGCGCAATACATCCGTGCTTTCACAAAGCCGCCAACGTAGAAACAGTACTGGCCGAATTCGTAGTCGTTATAGAGAACCATGCCTCCCATTCCGCCCGTAGTTTGAGGCCCACCCGTATCCGGCGGTATCGGGGGAAGAAAAAATGTCGGAGGAGGTGCGGTTCTTTTCTTGCCCGCCTTGTACTCCTGCGCCATTTGCAAGCCCTGGCGAGCAAAGTTCTCGGCGCTTGTCGCTTCACCATAAGCACGGCCAACATCATCGTAACTAAGAACGGCCCGAGCAAGCTCGATACGCCGTTCCGCAAGCTCAAGCAATCGGCCGATTTCTTGTGCTGTACGATCAAATCTTCCGTCAGAAAACGCCGTATCAAGCGGTAGTGTTTGTGCAACAGCGCGAAGATCAGCTACGACAACCTCGGCCTCTCGCACTTTCTCAAGAGCACGGTTTGGCGAGTCAAAGACTCTCTTTTTGTCATCGAGCGAACCGAAGATAGCCCGCCAATCGAATGGCGACTCCCGAAACATCCCCTCGCTTTTTTTGACATCAGTCTCAAATCTTGCCAAACGATCTTTGTCGTGAATTTGATCAGCTCGGTTCTGTATTGCCCGGAACTGTGTTTGTGCCAGATCATCAAAAACATTTTTATATTTCTTGTCGAGACCTCCCTTAAACCATTCGATGGCCTCGAGTTCTTCCGGATGATCACCCGCGAGAGAGTCGAGGATTACTTTCCGCTGGTCTTCGTTGCGCGCACGATCAAAGTCCTTCTGAATTTCCTCGGCTGCCCGCTTTTTTATCTCGTCAAAAACACCTTTCTTGTCCGCAGGAATGAGTGCATCAATCTCGTCGAATATGGCAATTGATTTTGCGTCGTGGAATCGCGTGACGGTATCTAATATCTTCTCTTTTTCCGCTGCATCGTCGCCGATGGTATCAAATTTCTTTATAAAACTGTCGGTGACACCTCGCTTAATGCCTTCGATCTTCTCGAGAGCTTCGGGTTTTGCATTTCTTTCAAGCTCGTTCACCACTCGAACATCTTCAAGGTCGCCTTCGGCAAGATGCTTCCAGAATTTTTCCTGCTGGTCCTGGGGTAAATTCGTAATCCGTTCCTCTGCGCGCGAGAGCGCCTCTTCTTTTGCCTGCGCTATCGCCTCACGTAGATCGGCCGACACGGGACGAACTTCGAGGTCATGTATGATTTCGAGGTGCCGAAGCTCGTTTCCGCCGACCTCCTGTACAAAGTCTTCAAAAACCGCCTTTTGTGAACTATCAAGTTCTTCGAGTTCGTTTTGCAACTTCAAAAGCGTATTATCTTCTGTGAGCTTAATCGCCTCCTGTAATTCGGCCGAAGCCTGTTCACCCAGTTCCTTGAGCACTTCCGCATTCTTAAAGTTCTTGAATTCAGAGCCTTTCTGTTCATCGAGAATCGCCGAAAGTTTTTCGGAAACAACTTCGATAGAAACCAAATCGCCGACTGTACCGAATGTCGCAAGCGCCTTCTCTTTGGCTTCATGAATTTCTGTAAAAGCTTCGGGGGGAAGGTCTTTCTCTATCTTGTCGAGGGATTTTGTGTACTTTACAACAGAATCCATAATATCTTCCCCAAGCGCAGTCGCCTTTGTTTCATCTCCGCCTGCTGCTACCTTTTCAGCTCGTGTCTCGACGCGATCCAGTTCTTTCTTAAAATTGTCGAGTGCCTCTTCTACATCGCCGGGAGGTACGCCTTCCTGTTCCGCCAGCGTTTTTGCCTCCACGAACTTCTCTGACGCGTAGTGGAGACTCAATTCAGCTTTCTTGGTCGAATCAAAAGTGAAAAAGCTTGTAATGCCGCGTCGCGCGCTCTTGATAAAATAGAAGGGACTGTTTGGTAAAGTACCGACAGTTTCCACGCCAAAATCCTCCGGCGCAAAGTCTTCATCAAGATTGATCTTTTCGTCGGGATTGATTTGCTCTTGCGATTCCTGCGCAAAAGCAACGGCAAGCGCTGCCGCATAGTTCTCATCGCTCGGCATAAATTGAAACACCTGTGCCCGAGCAGTCCCTATCCCCATGAGGAAGAAAAACAAAAGGCATACAACGAGTGTACGCCAAAGAGTTTGCATGACGGGTATTCGAGCCGTCATCAAAAAAACAAAAATCCGAGATGGTTTCATCTTAGTTTCTCTGCTAAAGTTATTAAATTTGTATTTTTAGTATAAAACACTCTTTCGTAAATTGAAAAAATGATATCCACAGGTAATTTATACTAACTCACCTTACGCAATATGAATATTTTCTCCGTCATTGCGAGGGCGAAGCCTGAAGCAATCTAGGATTTTGCAACGATACCCTGGATTGCTTCGCGCAAAGCGCTCGCAATGACAAAAAGAGTGATTTACGTAGGTCCTATAAAAAAGGAAAACGCCCTCTCAAAAAATCTGTATGGATTTTATGATGAGAGAGGGCGACGGTGTTACGAGGGAGTTTTTGTGAAGGCGATTAGACGCCCATGTCTGCACGAGGCAGATACAAATACATTTCCCACCGGGGACCCGATTTTGCCCCGTATGTATAATGAATTGTACATGAACTGTAACTGCCCATAGCATACAGATTCTATTATATCTGTCAAGTCATTCAAACAACAAGACTGAATAATCAAATTCCTTCCCCCAGTCACGACCACTGCACTTTGCACGTGGAAATTTTGTCTTATCAAACGATTTTGATTCAACAGCACGAAAACCAACAACAGCAATAAACCCTTTAGTACCTGCAGGAAGACACCCAACAGAAGCTGCATAGTCAGGATTTTCATACCTGTGATACATATAGAAGTATGAACCGTCAGGACGAGTATTAAACATTACGTGAGAAGCACCACCAGTGAGAACGGGCGGCCCAATATTCAGCGGATCTATCGGCACCCCTCCTGGCATATATGGTTCAAGAGCTAAAAGAAAATCAGGTAAATAACTGACTTTCCACCCATGAAGATTCCCGACTCCAGACGATGTCAGCATAGGATAATTAAAATTTTGATCCTTAAATAGTTCAAGCGCGTGCACAATACTGTTCAGATTTGCAATACGCTTTGCATCACGCGCCCTCATCTCCACAGCGTCAATGGTTGCATAAATAAAACTTGCAAGCACGCCGACAACAGCGATATACACCAGGAGCTCGATGAGTGTAAAGCCTCTTGTGTTATTGCTGTAAGTCTTTAATCGCTGTTTCATAGTCAAATGGTTGTATTTTATTGTATTCCAGAATTTGATCAACGGTTGGTTTCGGCCCGTTTTTATCCAAAGTTACTGTCCGTTCTCTGGTCATAAAAATACGAACGCCTAAAAAAAGCACAATAACAAGAATGCCAAAAGCCCATAAAGAAGCCTCCTTGTCTGTTCTTGCAAGATGAAGCTTTTTGAGTATACGAAACAATAAACCTTCCGGAGACTTTTTTTCAATACGAACACGCCCCTCATCCTCAAAATCAACACCTCCTTGATATGACATACATGTAAACTAATACCTACTATACTAACCTCAAACATGCGTGAAGTATACTGTGCATAACACAAAATTCGGCCTTTGAAGTTGAAACAAAGCCAAAATTTGCTAGTATACATGCATCCGCCCATAGCTCAGTTGGTAGAGCATCCGCCTCTTAAGCGGTTGGTCCCAGGTTCAAGTCCTGGTGGGCGGACAAAATTGAGTGAAACGAAATTTTGGCTGTCCACGAGAAGCGAAGCTTCGAGAAGGACAAGAAGACCTTGAGTATATCGCGCAGAGCAACGTACTCGTGGCGAGCACGATACGAAAGGTGTACTGTTCCCGTAGGGAAAGAGTCCTGGACGCAAAGCGCCTGCGCGCTTTGCGTCCAGGACGAGAACGCCGGAGCATACATTTTTCACCAGAAAAATGTGCGGGGCGGTGCCCAGATCAAAATTTTGCGACGGCAAAATTTTGAGTCGAGGGAGAGATTCCTGGTGGGCGGACTTTCAAAAATGAGCACAAAAAGGATTCTCAAACATACACCCGAGGGCGGGTGGCGAAATTGGTAGACGCACTGCGCTTAGGACGCAACGGGGAAACCCATGGAGGTTCGAGTCCTCTCCCGCCCACCAGATTTGAGCACAGCGAAAAGCTGTGGGCGGAGCGTGCGTCAGCACGCGAGAGAGGACGAGAAGACCTTGAGTATATCGCGCGGAGCAACGTACTCGTGGCGAGCACGATACGAAAGGTGTACTGTTCCCGTAGGGAAAGAGTCCTCTCCCGCCCACCAGATTTGAGCACAGCGAAAACTGTTCCCGTAGGGAAAGAGTCCTCTCCCGCCCACCAGATTTGAGCACAGCGAAACACAAAATCTCAACAAACTCCTGTCAAAAAATATGATAGTATAAATGTATCTATGCTTGACAATCACTTTTGTCAGCAGTAGGCATACATGTGTATCAAAAATAAATCACAAGAAGGTTTCAGCCTCATAGAACTCCTTGTTGTCATGGCAATCATCGGCATTCTCTCCATGTTCGTCTTCGCTTCCCTGACTGGAGCGATCGCAAAAGCGCGATATGCCAAAGTGGTGTCTGCCTTTCAGCAAATTGAGGTCGCCGCAAAGTTGTTTCTTCAAGATCAGAAATTTTATCCGTGCGATGTTCCTCCAAATCAAGATCCAGGTACCGGAGGAGCAACTCCCGAAGAAAATAAATATTGTGTGCGTAAGGGACTTGTGGAGACGAAGGCGCTCTATGCATGGCCGAAGGGGCCGTGCCCCGGTTGGAACTATGACTGGGAAAATTGGAGTTCACTTGATGCTCTGCCAACGGGCAACGCATTGAGCCACGTTGTGCGCATTACGCTTCGGCGTCCAGCAGCACCGACCGCAGTATATTATTATTGTATAAAAGATACCCACGGAAGCTCTGCCTTTTCTTGCGGCGGAAAAACAGGAGATGAGCCTTTCACACTTGGCGGCGTAAAGGTAAACTACCTGCGCAAGGGCTCGTTAGTTTGCTCTTAGAGCCTATCCACGACCTAACCGCAAAATACAAAGTAAAACATGGCTTGCCTACCGAAATAGACCAAAATTCTGCTGCAATATTGTGTCTTTTTCGTCAGCTTCCCCATATGCTTCCTCAAAATCCCTTCCACCCTCCCTTTGCAAAAGGGAGGAGAGGCGTTCGGCTTCCTCCTTGACGTACCTGTTCTCCTAAATTAAAAAAGGGAGAAAGGTGGATTTTCAAGAGTACACGTTTGACTTTTTAATGTTTTGTGATATAATGTCATTGGTTTTGAAATTGTACGTACTTTGTTAATTAACATAGATTACGAAAGAGTTTGATCTACCTTTTAGTCAGAAGGAGAGCCTCATGGCTATATCCGACTACGAAATCAAGAATGACCAACCAACAACCGAGGTGACGGGGATGATAGATAGTATCTCTCGTCGCCTCTCCCTCACCGTTAACGATCCGACAGAAATTACGGAAACTGCGACCCTCGCGTCAAAAGTGAGCGTGCGTTTGAGTAACGCAAAGTCCGGAAAAATTGAGGAGATACCTGATCTCAAATTGCAGATGCTTCTCAATAATGCTCCATTCGGTGGAGAGCAGGATTTCTCTACAGGGAAATGGAATGGCGATGTTGATGGTCTCGAGATTGGAAGAGACCGTTTTACTGCCCAGATCGTTGGGTACGGTCTCGCAGCCACGGTAATTGTTACTGTGACTAAAAAGGCTGTAGCTCCAGCTTCAACCCTGCCAGCAGAAACTGATTCGTTCGTGACAGGTCTAAGTACACTGTGGACACAAACAACCTTTAAAGACCAGCCTACAGAAAGAGCTGGCGTTGAGGTCATCTACACAAGAGATGACTTACGCAAGACGTATAAGGTAAAGACGGACGCACGCGGTATAGCACATTGTGACAAAATTACCATCACACGGCCGACATGGTTTACCATTGTTGCGCCGACTGCAGGTATAAAGCAGACGCCAGAGAGACTCTGTATTGTGCCACCTCCGGTGGGAGTACCGAAGTGGCCAAAGATAATTTTCTACCTCTCTGCGCTCGCGCTTTGTGTTTCGCTTGGGTTCATAATTCTGACACTTTTTATTTCATCCGGCGGAGCGCCAGATGTGGTAAAACTAGCGTCAGAAGACCCTATTGAGCGCATGTGGGCTACTGCTCAAAACAATTACAAGGGATACGATAAACCTGGTCCTGAACCGAGTAAACTTGTTGCGATTCGAAGTGTGCTGTTAACACCCACACCCTTTGTGTTTCTCGTTGTTGTAGGGAGCGGTATTGCATGTATTTTTAATGCATGTATTGCCGTCGGACGCAACTGGAAATACCGATACATGGAAGACCGCACAGGAACGATTCCGAAAACGACTGCTCTTCAGACACCGCAAGTTGGGCAAGGACAGCCCGCTCAATCTTCTCTTTTTGCCAATAAGTTCTACCAGCAAGGCTGGGAGATTGCAAAGGAGTTGATTGCCGAGATGTCTGCGGACGCGGCAATGCGCAAAATCAGAGCATTCAAGCTGCCAAGAATAGTAGCATCGTAGCGCAGGACATATTCCTGCAGTACTGCATTCTTGGCGCAAAGCACAACATCGAAAGGAGTTGGAGAATGAGTACTGCAGGAAAGAAATATGCAGTAGTGGTAGTAATTTCGATCACGATCGTATTGCTTTTGGCCGCCACGAAAGCAATTCTTGACGTATGGTTCGGTCTGATGGCTCTGACAGTATTGCTTGCTCTCGGCTGGATAGTGTCTATCTTGCCCGACGAGATGATAAGAACGAAGAAAGCAGTTATCGTTCTTATCAGCGTCGTCTCTCTCTACGTGTTTATTCTGCCGGCATTTATACGGATTTTGATGCCGGAAGATGTACAACGCGCGTGGAAAACGAGCAGTATCGGGCGCAGCACCAAACTTGCAACATGGCTCTATGACCCTGATGCAAGAGCCCGGCACAATCTCGAAGAGCTGTGTCGCGTAGAAAATAAGCGGCTCACGAGCGGTCACAAAGACAGCGAGATCGGAAGAACAATGGGGGAGATCAGAAAACTCGTTGAGACCCATGGCGCCAAACTCGAGGTACTCACCAACATTCGCACGTACCCCAAGAACATGACGCTCGATGAGCTCCTTGCGATGCAAAAAAGCGAAAAGGCAGTTGACCAGTATCATGCTTGGCAGGGCATATTGCAGATACAGCGCAATAATGCACGCGCAAAGTATGATTGGTGCATGGGAGAAATTCCCAAGCCAGACGGTCAACAATCTGGGACAGGGGCCGGCGACAAAAAGGTGGTAGACAGTCTGACCACCTTGAAGAAAAAACTCCCAAATATAACGTGGAAAGAAATTTGGGGAGATACGGTACCGACACTGTTTTCCCTCGCGGGGATATTCCTTGTCCTAGGAATCGTATCGGCGTTTATGTGGTTCAACAAAACAAGCAATTTGTTCTGGCGCTTGGCCGTTGTATCGGCATTTGCTGGCTTTGTTGTTCACGTCATAAACAAAATGTAAAATCCCCCTCATTCCCTTTCATAACTGTGAATTACGAAACTCCCGCACACACCTGCTGCGGGAGTTTTTTCATACATCACAAAACCGCTTCAAGATTGAAGCTTCTGTCTTTCACACAA
>VMGT01000008.1 GCA_007376725.1 Parcubacteria group bacterium Greene1014_15
CACAAGAGGCAGCCTAACGGCTGCCTCTTTGTTGTATCACTGCGACAATGATTGACCAGTGGGTTATCCACAGTTTGGGGAATTTCGTAATTCACAGTAAGGAGCGGATGGATCGTGGTGACGAACGCATGGTCTACACCGGCACACATGAGGATCTTTCACGCTTGGTGAGCATGGGTGATCATGATCTTATACTGGGAGTGACTGAGTGGGATGGCTATGTGCCATTCAGTAACGGTTATCAGTATGGCTATCCCTTGGGCGGTGATTACGCCGCTGATGCTACCAGGAACGGTGAGCCGATTTCCAACGCGGCTCACGAATTGCGTTATGTTACTACACTCGGCGATGTTCTTGAAGCGTTCGGAATTCTCCCGAAGAAGTAAAGAGGGAGATAAGATAGAGACAGCCTGATCAGCTGTCTCTCTTTGTTTTTATTTTTTAAATTTTCACGCGGATAATTTCTTCAGTTTTTTAAAGTCTTCCATGAGCACTTCTTTTGTATGAATATTGTATATCGCCACTGCCGGATGAAAGAGCGGCACTACCTTCATGGAACCGAATGAAGTTGCAGTCGTAAAAACGCGTCCGTGGAGGTTGCTGATTTGACCGAGCTCGTGCGAGAGGCCATACCTATTCATAACATAGGACATCGAAAACCTGCCAAGGGTCGCAATGACTTTTGGTTGAATGATATCTATTTGGCGATCAAGAAAAGGTCCATAGATGACGATCTCTTCAGGGAGAGGATCACGGTTTGCTGTTGGCCGATCTTTGACGATGTTTGTCACGTATACTTCTGTTCGAGGAAGTTCGATTGATGCCAGTAGTTCATCGAGAACACGTCCTGATGCGCCGCAAAACGGCCGGCCAGTTGCCGCTTCGTTTTTACCGGGAGCTTCGCCGACGAACATGATTTTTGCTTCGTGACTCCCCTCTCCGATAACGGGAAACACTTTATTTCTTATTCGCTCTGCACAGAGTGGTGACCCCGTGAGATTCAGTATCTCATCTTTGATCTGTCGCATGAGATCTGTTCGAGAAACGAAATCTCTTGGTGTCGTCGTGGTCATATTAAAGGTCTAGCTTTGCAGGATTGACGCGAATGATCTTATCATCTCCTTTCCGTGCGGTACCGCGTCCATCCTGGTTGCTCGTTGAAATATAGAGCATCTTATCAGGGCCAACACGAACGACTCTGATGCGGCCAAATTCTGTGTGTAAAAAGCGTGCTAATTCCACACTGCGTTCCCCGGTGATTTTTGCGCGATACAATGTTTCTCCGCGCAACCCCCCGAAATAGATACTTCCATCAAGAAATGCTGCGCTTGCCGGCGCCCATGTTTCGCTTGCACCGGAGTGTAGGACCGGTACTTCCATTCCCTGCTTTGTCTTGTCGCCTTCAATATCCGGCCAACCGTAGTTTTTTCCCTTTCCGATCAGGTTGAGTTCGTCCATGCCGGTAAGCGTTGCTGTTGTGCGTCCGTGCTCGGTGCTCCAAAGTTGTCCTTGGTCGTCCCAGGTGATACCTTGCGGGTTTCGATGGCCATACGAATACACTTCATTTCCGAATGGGTTGTCCGCAGGAATTGAACCGTCCTCACGAATGCGCAAAATTTTTCCAGCGAGAGATGTTTTATCTTGCGCGAGTTTTTCGTCGCGCGCATCACCCGTGGTTATGAAAAGAAATCCATCGGGACTAAATCCCATTCTTCCGCCATCATGGAATTGCGCCCCCGGAATATCGGAGAGGATGACCTCTTTGTTGCTCAAGACATTATTGTCGAGGCGATACCGGATGACCCGGTTCAATAATTCCCCGTCTTGGTCTACCGTAACGTAGAGATATATGAACTTGTTCTGTTTGAAGTTCGGGTGGAGTGTCATGCCGAGGAGGCCGCCTTCGCCGACGTGCCGCACGTCCGGCACGTCGATTGCTTTGCGAGAACCATCTTGCGCGAATACAAAAAGATTACCGGGTCGTTCACTTACAAGCATAGAGCCATCAGGAAGAAAGGCGATGTCCCAGGGGATATCGAGATTTTCAGCAATCACTTCAGTTGCCGGCAAAAGCGAAGTGTCTATAGTGACAGGAGAAACAGACGGAGGTACAACCGGTGGCGTTACCTCTGTCGTTGTTGCGGTATTTTCTGCTGTTCCGCTTTGCTCGGATTCACCCGGTGTTTCAGGTTTTGTTATAGAAACATAGCCTGCTACAACAATAACCAAGATTCCAATAAGGAGAATAATAACTTTAGATTTCATAATGATAATGGTTTACGCTCACTGCTGGTAATTTCGTCGATGAGTTCAACGGAAAGATTTTCCGGATCAATTTTTATAATAACACTTGCAACGTTATTGTCACTTCGGAGCTCCTCGAATACGTTCACGGGATTGACGGTAAATGTGAGACGATACAGCCCTTTTTCAAAATGAGTTACATTGATGTTCTGGTCGGGGTACGTATGGAAATAGGTATCTCCCCACCCCACAGAGACGCCTTGTCGCTGTTTGCCGCAAATCGCGTACTTCGCTTCAGCGGGGGCCTGCTCCATATCGACATCGACCTTTGTGATATCACGTACGCAAAATGTTGATTTTTGTTGCTTCTTTGGTTGTTTCGATTGTGCGGCGATCGGCTCTATCAAGTAGTTTATAAATTCAGCGTAATGATAATGCAAATGGGTATCATGCCACATGAAGTTGCCGGCAAGCCGATCGCGATAGCTCCCATCAATGCGATATATACGTTGGTAGATGTTGCGATCGATATCCCCTTCGATTCCTTTAGTCTGTGGATCCGCGATGAGTTCAAGCGGCCCAATTCCCTCATTCCAATAGGTCGTGTCGAACGAGAGAAGGATTTGTGCACCCTCTTTGCGCATCCCGAGCTCGCTTGCAGGCAAAGGAATGAGGTCGGGAAGTTTCTCGATTTGGTCGCGCACGAAATCTTGAGCCGCTGCGGCGGCAGATCTATCAAAATTTTCTTCGAGAAATGATTTTTTATTAGCAACAACCCCCTTCATTTTTTGAAAGAATGTATCTACGATATGGGAAGCGCCTTCCTGTGCTCCTACGAGATAATCCCCGGGAACATAGACGCCCCGAAAGAAATCAAATCGGGGCGCAGAAAACACTGCCGACATGGTAGCGAATTTTTCAGTTTCAAGCGTATCCCATGAAAATAATTGAGAAAAAATTTCAAGAACATCTTCGTTAAAATAATCCCAATACATTGCAGAATAGGTGACGCGAAAGATTTCCTGCTCCTTTGCATCCCACGAAAGTTTTTTTGCGAATGTTTCTGCGATTTCTTCGTTACCAAGGCCAGCCCGGAGATTGATCCACTTTTGTTCCGGGTTCTTGAGGGCAGTGAGGATTTGCCATGCGTTCATATTTTTCGAGAGGAGATATCCACCCGGTTCAAATGATGTCCCATTACGCAAACGAAAAAGTAATTTAAATACTTTTGCACTACGGATATATCCCTCTTCTTCAAGCAAAGAGAGAGCGGTGATGAGGGGAGCATGCGATGGAAGGACAAAGTATTTTTGGGCGGACTCTCGCGCAGGCGGACTCAATAAATAGAAAAAGACACTTACTGCTCCTATCACGGCGAATAAGCTGCTTGCGGCTAGTGTTGTAATCTTTGGATTCATTGAGAGTTTGTTTTGGCTTTTGACTTTTTTTGCACTGCGTTCTCTTCCATTACGTCAGCGGATGCCCTGCGATAGTCGCAGTAATCGCAGTTCTTTCCTTGCTGTGGCAGTTTGTCGTGTGCGAGTGTATCGCGGGCATCTGTAAGTGTCTTTTCCACCCAACTGTTGTTTCCTTCATACGGCAAAATTGTTACATCGAATTCAAGCTTTCCGTCGAAAGCTTCGCGGTCTTTTATTCCATTTGCGTACACAAAATAGCCGGTGGAAGAAACTGAAAATCCGTTTCTCCGAAGCAGCCATTGATATATTTCCATTTGCCGCTTATATCCTCTTTGCCAGTCGGCATCGAGATTTACCTTTGTGTCTTTGCTTGTTGCTTTATAGTCAACGACGTGGAGTTCTTTTTTGGGATTTATCCAAATGTCATCAACAGCGCCAAAAACAATAAAATTTGTCGGTTTGTGCAGATACTGCACTCCGACAAAATTCTCACGCCATTTATCCATCAATTTGTGCGCGAACGGCACCGCATCGATGCCATAGGTGTCCATGAGGGGGTGCGCTCGAGCGGCGGCGCGGTGGAGATCGAATTCTTTTTTGAGAAGATGATCGACAGCGCTATTGAGAGCGAAGGGGAATCCTGGCGGGCGGCCGACACCGAGTTTGCGATCGCTATAAAAACAGCGAGCGCATTCAAGAAACAAATCTATTTTTGTTCGGCTCAACTTGAAAGGTTCTTCACTTTTCGGATTGTAGAGGCCGCGTGTGCGCCGCGCCGTATAATATTCGGACATAATATAATTATAGTAGCATATTGTTTTTGAGCAAAACAAAAAAAGAACAATGGAACAGAATGTTCCGTTCCATTGTGTGGAAAGATTTCAAAAAAGTTCTTCCAATTCCTTACGCCGCTGTGCCAAGCGTTCGTTCCAATCCAAAAAAGCCTGGCCACTTTCGACATACTCGATGAAAGCTTCTATGTCCCCCACTACCGCAGTGTCTTCAGGATGTTCTGCCAAGTTAGGTGGCAATGGCATGACCTTTTCCTTTCTTGTTAGGACTTACGCACTTGGCGCATTTCTTCGTTGCTTCGCTCGTTTGCTCCCGCGCTGTATAGGTAATACAGCTTGGTCGCAAGCCTCGCTCGCGCCTCGAACTGCATCCAACTGCGTAAGTCCTACTTGTATTGTTCCAGGGCGAGACTGACTTTGCGAGTATATACCCAAAAGCATTAGGTTTGCGGATGTTATTGGGTATATAATCACGGCGCTCGGAGAAAATGAAAGTAGAAACTTTCGCTTTGTCCTCGCTTGTGATTATAAAACAAATCTTTGAATTTGCAAGTACTGTACTGTGCGACACCCATACCAACTCACAACTTTCGGAAAATCCCCCTCATTCCCCCTTTCATAAAGGGGGAAGTTGAACACGGACCCCCTCCTTTTTGAAAGGAGGGCTGGGGTGGATTTTGGAGGTGTGAGAGGTTACCGATGCTCTATTTTGCTTCGAATTTTGTCATTACCGGAGCGCCATCGCTCGTGGTCACCGGGAGATCTTTCACGGTTTCGAATACGGCGTCCCCGCTGTCGCTATGAATCATCGCGTAGTAGGTCTTTCCTGCTTCTGTTGTGCGGAGCACTTTGATGGCTACATTTGTGTGGGTACCTGTTTCGAAACGCTTTGCTCCAAGAATGCGAAGCGGTTTACCGTTGTCGTCTTCATGAATCACAATCCATGACTTTTCTTTGAGCATGAGACTCGCGATAGTGACCATGGTTCCAGCGGTTTGTGTTTCCACTGACACCGTATTTTCCCCTGCCTCTACAATTAGTATCGGTGCGGAAGCATTCGTTTTCTCGGATGAATCAGTCGTTTTTAGAGTGCCAGCATCTTTTGTTTCGTCAAGGTCGAGATCATCGATCTTGATCGCGGACACGTCTTCCTTAATTTGAGAAGTATCTTCTACTTCTTCCGTATCAACCCATAACCATCCTGCGAGAAACCCGACGAGCAGACCGGCAATACCGGCCAACACCATAGATAAACGCCCATTATTATTTTCCATACTGTTTTTGTTTGTCCCATCCCCGCCGGGACAATGATCATAGTGAAATGTGTAATGGGGACAGCATACCAAATATGTATAGTACAACGCAAATGGTTGTCCGCTACGCAATGATTCCTCCGCCGAGACATATATTTCCATCGTAGAGTACGAGAGATTGTCCGGGAGCCTCTTGTTCGTATGGCGCCTGTGGTACAACGGCCCATGAACCGCTCGAATCGGTCACGGTACAAGGAAAAAGTTTTTGTCGATATCGCGTGCGCGCATAGTATACTTTTCCGGCAGTAGGAATATCGGAGATCCAGTTGACTGCTCCAAGCTCAATGGTGTGATTTTCTCTCGCGGTTTCTCTGATGCGAGGACACACGGTGATGGTGTTGTTTTCCATATCTTTGTTCACAACATAACGAGGCGCTTCATTTCTTTTTTGTTTTTTTACAGTGAACCCGTGTCGTTCCCCGATAGTATAAAAAAGAGCGCCGTCATGCGTGCCAATGATAGTGCCGTCTGTGTCAAGAACATTTCCCGGTGAAGTCTTTACGAAGTGCGCAAGGAATTCTTTAATGTTGAGTTTTCCCATGAAACAAATTCCCTGGCTGTCTTTTTTATCGGCATTTGAGAGACCGAAATCACGTGCGTACTTTCGCACTTCGTCTTTGTGAAATGGGCCGACAGGAAAAAGTGTGTGCGCGAGTTGTTCTTGCGTGAGCGTCCAGAGAAAATATGACTGATCTTTGTTCTCGTCATTACCCGTGAGAAGTTTGTGGGAATTGTCGTCTTGTAAAATGCGAGCATAGTGCCCTGTTGCTATGAAATCTGCACCCATTTGGTGAGCTTTTTCTAAAAAGATGCCGAACTTGACTGATTTATTACACATAACATCGGGGTTTGGCGTTCTTCCGGCGCGATATTCCGCAATCATGTAGTCAACGACATACTGCTTGTATTCTTTTTCGAAATCAAACGTGAGAAATGGAATTCGAAGATGAGCCGCGACACGCATGGCATCGAGGCGCTCCTCGCGCCATGGACATGGCGCAAAATCCGGCTGCCATACTTTGATAAAAACTCCCGTGACATCGTAGCCCTGTCTTTGCAGAAGCGCCGCAGAAACGGAACTGTCGACACCCCCGGACATACCTACGAAGACCTTTCTTTTAAGAGAGGTATTTGTTTGTTTGTGTTTATTCAAAATTCTTGCCATATTTATTTTTTCCACGGATTTCTCTCTTTTCTATTGTCAAGCCATTGTCAACTATCCTATTTGAGATGCAAAATTACGAAAACCTTTGTTTTTGGGGTGTTTTTGGATATCATATCTAAAGATATAGCACGATTGCATTCTGCTGACAAAAGCCTTTTTCTGTAGAGGAGAAGGTGTGGCGAACGAAGAACAGATTGAGCTTTTGGGCAGTCTTTCAAATTTATTGGATTCACAAAAGACTGTTGTTGAGAGCCTGATGGTTGTTGAAAAAGCCTGCCATGTTCAAAAAATTTGTCAGGCTCGAGAAGAAGATTGGGACACGCTTATGCAGGCGGTTAAGAAGTGGATGGATGCTGGAGCTGAGTTTTCTCGCGTTGTGTGCGCATATACCGAGCTTGTTCGTGCGGGGTATCGAGACGCGTTTCTCTCAGGTTTCTATGTTGCCTTGGTGCGGACTGAACGGTTTGATCTGCTTGAAAGCTTTCCGGAAGTTGAAGTTATGGGCGCTGTGATCGAAGCCCAAAATATAGCGCGTAAAATAAAGCCGCCTGAATCTGAAGATGATGCTTCTTCTGAAGTATAAAAAAGAATCCCGCCTATACACTGTATAGGCGGGGCTTTTTTTACACTTCTCGCTTTGCTATGTCTGCGAGCAGATTTTTATAATCATTTTCACTACTCAATTCAGTCATACTTTCGCGAGCTGGACCGGCAAAAAAAGTATCAGCGCATGTAATTCGGCCGTTGCGTGACCAAACATTGACAATATACACGCCGACATCGCATCGTTTATTTTTGCCGTCTTCAAATGCGGTTCCTGACGTAATCGTCGGAGCCTGAATCGTAACACGTTCTCCAAGCGTATGCGACCATTCTTGAAGAGCGACGCCAACATGGAAATTTGCGAGGACGATAATCTGTCCATCATCGAGAAAAGCCATTGTTTGCTGTGCCCGTCCGGAAGGGGTCATGCGTCCCATTTCAGGATGTGCGATACAGAGTGAAAGACCGGAGGAAAGTGTATGTTGTGGCGCGAAGACAATTTTTCCAGCAATGATCTCATCAAGGTCGGAGTGATACAGTGTCGGAAACCGTCCTGCAATAAGAAGCGAGATGATTTCGCGGCGCACCCTATCGGCAAGATACATATTAAATGTATCCAAAGGATCACGACTTTCGTCAAGTGCCCACTTGTCGTGGTTGCCTTGCCAGTAGTTGAAGGAAAGAAGTGCTCGTTCGACCATGTCCTTCAGTTTTGCTCGCGAGCGGTTTTTGCGCCATTCTTTAGCTTTGATCTTCGAGAAGCGAATGCGAAAAACCTTCATGATGACTGCAAGCACCATTTCGGCAGCAAGCTTTTCTTGTTTCGTGTTGTTTAGGCCGCGAAACACCTCGCCGCGTGCGACAAGATTGTGTTTTGTTCCTGCAACGTAGTCGCCTGCCCCGATAAGGAGGTTAATGTCATGCTTGAGGATAAGTTGCGGAAGAACATCAACAAACCACTCGTATTGTACACGTGGATAGCCAGCGTGCAGACAGCCGAATGCAAGAAACGAGTTCTTGGAAAAAGCTTCTCGTTCCGACATAGCATACTGAAGCTCTTGTTCCCAGAATCGCGGATCGATATCGTACTTTTCAGATGCGGGTAGTTTGATAATCGAGGGCTGGAGTTTCTGCTCATGGTATGCATTGATATCATGCTCGATTGTGGAACGTTTCGATGGAAGTGCACGGTCAAGCATGCCGATGGTCTGTGGACCTTTACTGAAACGCTTCAGAATCATGTTTTGCCGCGCAGTTGCATGCGGTGAATCGGGAATCTGCATTCTTTCGAACGCAACGAGATCTTTGAGACTGTAGGTTGTAATTTTCGGTTCAATACTTTCAGTCGAAAATTCAACAACACATCCGCCGATCTCATTTTCCGCACTGTGCACTTCCTTAAGACGGTTAAGTGCAGGCAACACGAGAATTGGACGTTTATAATCGCCTTGCGGGATGTGCAATGTGACGCCGGCGCAACCGATAACCCACAAGCTTGGCGCATCCTGTGAAGATTGTCGTTGCTTATCCTTCACATAACGTACGGGGCCGGTGGAATAATACTCTGAACGCCATGGTGTTTTGATCGGTGTAATGGCGCGGAAATCTATATTCTCATGTTCGCCGCGGAATTGAAGAGGAAAACGTCCATCGCCCTCATCCCAATAGGTAATATCGGGGCGAAGGTCATGGAGACGGATAGCAACTTCTCTCCCCATGTCTCCATCGTAAGTATTGGCGGGGGAAGTAATAATATAGATCTTTACTGCTTTACCGTTGCGTTTGAGCGACGGTATTGCTTCTGCAAGATCTTTTGCCCAGGTATGAAGCATGCGATTGCGAACGCGAGTTTTGATGCTCGTTATGGTTTCTCCAGGGCGTCGTTCTTGCTTGGGAAGCTCACGTTTCTCTGTCTCGACACGAGTTCGTTCTTCTTGTTTCGCACGTTCTATTTGTACTCCAAGTTCGTCAAGCAGTTCTGTCCGGGCAACCAAGCCTCCGACAAGTACCGCAAAGTGAATACAGTCTTCTGAAAAACGCTGAAAGAGCGCTTTAAGAAGGCCCTTGCGGAACCCTGGACTGCCATAGTCAATTCGCGAAAAAAAGCCGACGCGCTGAGATTGCGTCGAAGATTTTTTCTCCTGCGGTGTCATTCGTCACCTCTTTACGTTCGAGTACTCGTGTTTCGTGTTGTTCGAACAGTTGTATACACGCGAAGAAAAATGTATGAAAAAAGTTTGTATCTTTTGTTCTCTCAATTTACAAAGAACATTTTGATGATACAGATGTATACCCACATTGTATCTGAAGAAGTGTTGAGAGTACAACTAAAATTATTCAAATTTCTTTTATAAAAGGAAATACAGGCAAAGTCAATTTTTTGCTATTGTAAGTACTTCTCTTTGTTGCGCTTGTGCTCATCAAATGTTTTTGCGTAGTAGGTTTCACCGTCTTTGTCGGCGAGGTAATAGAGATACGGGGACGGCGTTGGTGTTATGGCGGCTAGGATCGAATCGAGACCGGGATTGCCGATAGGACCGACAGGAAGCCCCGCGTTTTTATATGTATTATACGGCGAATCAACAGCAAGGTCATCGAGCGAAAGCTCATAGGTTTTTTTCCCGTTTATATAAAGAAATGTAGCATCAACTTGAAGCGGCATGCCGATCTTGAGGCGTTCCCAGAGAATGCCGGCTATCATTTTTCGCGCAGTAGACTCGTGTGCCTCTTTCTCTACGATTGATGCCATAATAATGATGTCTTTAAGAGGCTTATTGAATTCGTTGATATTTTTCTGCACAGAAGCGATTTTTTGAGCGAACGTCTCCTCCATGGTGGCAATAATTTCCTCTGGCATTGCGGTCGGAAGGAAGAAATAGGTATCGGGGAAAAGATAACCCTCCTTCCCTTCTGTTGCGGCGATAAACTCTTTACCTCGAAAAGAGACAAGAGAATTACTAAAAAGCGCAGCGATTTCGACAATAGTCGATCCTTCAGGAATGGTCACTTTCACTGTTTGCAGTCGATGGTCGCCGGTTATAATTCTTTTGCCGATAGTAAAAATGTTTTGCGGTTCGTTGAGGGCGTATCCGCCCGCAATGACATTCTTTGAACGGCGAAGAATGTGTACATAGAGCTCAAGAAAAAATGGCGATCGTATAGCGCCACTGTTTTTAAGTTGTTGCGCGGCTTCTTTGAGCGTAGAACCGCGCGAGACAGTCGCAATTGTGTCAGTCCGAAATGGTGTCGGTGGACGTATGCAAAAGGTATACACGGCGCTGAATACTGCAATGCAACCGGTTACAAAACAGGACACTATTTTGTGCCGCATACAGAAAGCACGCAAGCCGATCTTGTGATTTATATCCATACGCGTTTAGAACCAATCCACGATCTAATGTCTCGACGAAATGTCAAAAATTCGTTGCGAAAATTGCGTATTTTGAGGAAGTATATCGAGATACACTGACGAAAAAGACGCGATTTGCAGCAGAATTTTGGGCATTTCGACAGGCAAGCTTTATTTTGCTTCATATTTTGCGGTTAGATCGTGGATTGGTTCTTATACTGGAAGATTAGAGGGAGGTTCTGCTTTTTTTGACATGATTTTTCTAAATGTTGGTGTTGCAAGCACGCCTCCGGGAAAGTGATAGATAGTGGCGAGTTCTTCCACGTTGAGTATACTGGGTTTTTGTTTGTAGGGTGTGTGAAAATATGCTCGTCGTTTATAGTACTCAATTATTTTACGGGAAAAAGTATGGTGTCGCATATTGAGAAAATCTTGCCAGGGGTAGTCAAAGATGATATGCCACCTTGCGGGTTTGAATCCGTTGAGAGATACGGAACTAAATTGTTTCAAACAGCTCAACATGCCAACAATGTTCATTCCCTGGAAGTCGCTCGGAGGAGCAATATACATCGAACGAATGCCGACGTTAAATGCCGGTTTTGCGATCGAGCGGTGGATTGCCTCAACGATTTCGCCTTCAGTCTTTGAAAATTGTGGACGCGGTGCGGCAGTGCCTACGGTTGTTTGCAGATATGCTTTGGTGACCGGGTCGCGGCGCAAAAGTTTGTCCACTTCCTTTTCTGCAAGAGAAACCCACGAAGTTTTTTTTGTGAAGAATCTGCCGCTTGGCACAGTAATATCATTTTTGTGTGATTGTATGAGAATTTGTATCCAGAGCTGCCCGGTCGGATGTATGCTTCCTAAAAATTCAATAAGAGATGTGATGGGATCAGACTTAATCTCTTCTTTGACGCTTTCTTTATCGAGCCCGTAATCAACATACGTTTTTATGGGGTAGACATCCGGTTTCGCAAGGTCCCATTCGACACCCCAGACGATCATACTCTCTTTGTCATATTTGACCAGATTCGCGTAATCCGGCACTTCGTGAACTTCGACACCCGGATACTGGGAGTAGATTGCATTTTCAATGAGGTTTTTAAATGGAGCGTGCGTCCAAATAAAGAAGTGCACCTCTCCGCCAAACGAGACCATTTCAAGAGAGAACCAGGTGCGTCGTTTACCGAGCCAATAGCGGTCGATAAATGTTGATTCTCCGGACGTCTGATGCAGAGCGATAAGAACAAGCTCCATGGCAAGCGGAGTTTTTAGAATTTCTTGAGGAAGTTTGACTTCAAGGAGCGTTGTCTCCCAGTTCTTAAGAAAGTAGATGAGGGTATATTTTTTCCACATTTCCCAGAAAAACCAGCCAAAAGCAAAAGGCGCCCAAATTGGCGAGAAGATGTAGAGATCTTTAAGAATTTTCACGCCAAGCCCCTGGCCTGAATATGACGCAATGAAAATGGAAAAAAGTTCACCGAACATATTGATTGTAGTATACTCTGCCCTACTTTGTATTCATAGCGGTCAAAACGTAATTATCCAGAATTTCCCAGCAGACATATATAACCCTGTCATTGCGAGGGCAAAGCCCGAGGCAATCTAGGATTCTGTCGCTATACTCTGGATTGCTTCGGGCTTTGCCCTCGCAATGACGGAAACACTATTTGTGCCGCGCAAGGTGAAACATCTATGTTAGGCCGCTCGCTGGGAAGTTCTGGTTAGTTACATACTGCTATTGCAACAGAAGTGCCACGGAGCATAATGTCCGTGGCACAATCGAGAAAACAAATTATTCATGATGCTCTTTTCGCACAAAGAGCTTCCAGACTTCTACCACATCATTCCCAAACATTTTAGATGGCGCGTGGAGATGACAGGATCAATCAAGCTGAACGGATAAAAAATGTAACCACTGCAAAGTATGTTCTGTTATCAAGACTGGTACACGAGCAGGTATCTTTGACAAATAGGAGGGAAAATGATTCTTGTGTATACCGATTCTGACGGTGTTCTCAAGGAAAGTAAGAATCCGGTGCCGGAAGACGTGCTTAAGAGCATTGCAATCGCTCGCGCAACAAAAAATATCATAGTGGTGAGAATTACCGGGGCTCCCGCGCATCACCTCGATGATGGCTTGGTTGTTGACCGCGCTTTTGCCGAATCTGGTGGTGTCGAACTGCTTTCAAGTGGAGCTCTCTCTTTTGCGCCGGATGCAGACGAGGCGCTGCAGGCGATACAAACACTCAAGCAATCTCTCGGGATTACGACACAAGACGGTCTGGCCCACACTCCATACGGCACCTGCGGCATAGAGGGTATACGATACACGACACTCACCATTTTTCTCGGCACACATCCGCTTTATAAAGAACACACCACATCCGCATGTCCGCAAGAAATAGCCGCATGGATCAAAGAACACATAGAACAACATGGGCTGCCGCTTTACATGAGAGCGGGTAGCAGCGCTGCCTACGAGTATTTTGATATTGGCCACCCCGAGACGATGAAAAAAGAACGCGTCGTGCATATGATTGGGGAAAATACCTCCTATCAATACGAAAAAATATATTATTTGGGAGACGCCGGAAATGATGCGGGTGCGATGCAACTTGACGGAGTCATTCCGGTCACATTTTCAAATGGCACAGAAGAAATTAAAGATATTGTTCGCACGAGAAATGGTATATACATAGAAAAACCTGGTCCTCATGGCGGGTCAGCAGAGTTCTTTTATCGCTTGATTGATGGGACTTTCTAAAAAGGATTTTTCAGACATTGGGGAGAGTCTAGTATGACTTCTCCCCTTTTTTAAATACTGCCGCCGCAGCTCCGAGAAGCGTGATGTCTTCTCCAAGTGTCGTGACTTGTATTTTGGGCAACGTGAGATAGCGCTCAACATATTTCTTAATCCCTCGAATAATTATGGAACTATTGTGAAGCACGACTGATCCGCCAAGTGTAATGAGTTCCGGATTATACGCAACAATAATATCTGAAATTGCCCGTGCATTGATCCGTGAAATTTCTTCAAGAAATGCGAGTGCGTTCGCATTTTTATTACGCGCCTGCATAAAAATATCTTCGGCTCGTTCATACGTGAAAGAGACAGGTTCTTGTGCGTGAGAAGCTGCCCACACTTTGAAAAATCGCGGGATATTTCTTCCCGACGCCTCCCCTTCCCAATGTCCAGTTCCTTTTCCACAGGTGCACGGAAAATTGTAGTGGGTATCCACAATGAGATGGCCTACTTCCCCTGCGTTGCCTTCTTTGCCGAGCAAAAGCTTTCCATCAACAATCGCGCCTGCGCCAATGCCTGTTGAGATCGTTACGTAGACAAGATTATTCACTTTTTTCCCCGCTCCAAAATGTCGCTCTCCAAAAACTCCCGCATTGCAATCATTGAGCAGAATGACGGGAAGAGAAAACTTTTTGGTAAGTGGTTTCGTAAGAGAAATGAACGGAAACGGAACATTGGGAGCGTGCGCTGGTCCCCCTCGCTTATAGTCAAGGGGGCCCATGGAAGAAATGCCTATGCCTTGCAACGCAAACTTCGGATGCTTTCGTATCAGTATTTCGATCATTCGCTCAATCTGCGTCGTTACAACAGCGCCGTTTTTTCCCGTCTTATGTGTTGTTTGCTTCGTTCTTGCAATAATTTCTCCTCGCTCCGAAACAAGAGCAGTCCGCACATTGGTTGCGCCTAAATCAATCGCGATTGCATGCCGATATTTCATATATTTCGTTTTCTTGAAACAATAAAACATACAACTCCGCGCATGCGCAGAGTTGTATGTTTTATGCAACAGCTGAATATTTACCGTTGCGGTCTTTCTTGAAGTAGGCTTCGTTTTCGAGATTAACGACAACGGTGTTTTCCTTCACGTAGCGTTCCTTGAGGACTTTGTCGACAATTTCTTTTCGAGTGAGTTGTCCGTGTTTCTTGAGAATTTCTCGAATGACATCGCGAACGACGCCGCCTGCATACCCCCATTCGGCGAGAGCATAAAGTCCGCGTCCAACGAGAACGAAGCGACCATCTTTGATGAGTTCATTATGACATGTTGCGACATGAGCCTTTTTTCCAAAAAGCTGCGTGATGGCTTTTGCAACTTCGGTAAAGTGCATCGGCGACCCATGCCGACGGATTGAGAGATAGGCGAGATCACGCATGCCTTTGACACGGATATTAGGTGATGTAACAACACCCCATTCGCCGAGTGAATTGCAACCGATCTTTTTTGAGAGCGCGAGCCAGCGCTTTGCGGTCTGCTCATTTTTTGAATTTTCATCGATTCCCTTGAGCTGATTGAGGAAAGAAACAATTATTTCTGATTCCGCGATAAGATCATCATTAGAGAGGTTTTTGTACAATTTGCGGAGTACTTGATGGATTATGTCAGCCTTTTTCTCATCAGTGTACCAGCGATGCTTGAATTCAGCGTCTTCTTTTTGTTTGGTGAACCCATCCCCCAAAACAAGCAGGAGGTGAATATGGTTCTGCGTTGACGGATCATTGCTTATTTCCCTAAGAAGCTCCTCTTCAGTGACGATGCTGCCAAGGGATTCAATGAAGTCTTTAAGTTCTTGGAACGCCGTGGTTTCTTTTGAAAACACATCTGACTTTCGAATGGTGAGGAGCGCATGATTTTCGATCTGTCGGACGCGTTCGCGTGTGATGCCGTAGAGAGCGCCAATTGCCTCAAGCGTCATGCGAGCTGGAAGAGCGCCGAGACCATAGCGATTGGTGACCACATTGCGTGCACGCTCGGGAAGCACGACTAAAAGTCGTTTTGTTACCTGCTTTGGTTTTATTGATAGTGTTGTGGACATATTCTTACGTTCGGCTTTTCGGGCTCGCTTGAGCCGAGCCATAAACATACTAACATATATTATATATAAGTCAAAAATGTCTCAAGATAGCCTTATAAAATATGGATTTCTAGAGAATACCACAGGTTATACAGGAAAACAAGCCTAAGTCTTGCCTATTATGAAATTACCAGATTAATGACTCTGTTTTTGACAAAAATGACTTTTTGAATCGTTTGTTTCAAAAGATGGCGGGCGACAAGAGGTATTTTCTCGGCTGCTTCTCGGACATGTGCCTCGTCTGTCTCGGCGGGCATTGAAAGTGTTCCGCGCGCTTTGCCGTTTATTTGTACGATAATAGTAACCACTTTGGGGACAGCAACGCTTGGATCGAACGTGGGCCACGGCTCTCTATGTATGGAGCTTGTGTGACCAAGCATGGACCACAGTTCTTCGGTGATATGAGGCGCAAATGGCGCGAGCAAAAGAAGGAACGTCTCAAAAAAGTTTCTCGATATTGTCGTCTTTTTTTCCAAGTAGTTTGCAAGTATCATGAGCGAACTGATGGCAGTATTGAAATACATACGCTCAATGTCCTCCCCCACTTTTTTGATGGTGTTTGTAAGGATTTGATCGGTTTCTTCTTTGTTTTCTTTTGAGACATGCTTGTGCATGCGGAAGACGCGTTCGAGAAAACGTCGGCTGCCGATCATGTTATCAATACTCCACACAGTAGCCTGCTCAAATGGCCCCATGAACATTTCGTAGATGCGCACGGTGTCTGCTCCGAAACGCAGAACCATATCGTCGGGATTAATGACGTTTCCTTTTGATTTCGACATTTTCTCCCCTCCCTCCGCGAGCACAAGTCCGTGTGATGTTCTTTTTTTGTATGGTTCTGGCGATGGCACATGCCCTTCGTCAAAAAGGAATTTATGCCAGAATCGTGAATAGAGTAAATGCAGCGTTGTGTGTTCCATGCCGCCGTTGTACCAATCGACCGGAGTCCAATATGCAAGCACTTCTTTGTTTGCGAACTCAGTATCGTTTTGTGGGTCGATATAGCGCAAATAATACCAGCTCGATCCCGCCCAATTTGGCATGGTGTCCGTTTCTCGCATTGCAGGTTTGCCACAGGCAGGACAGATGGTATGCACCCAGTCTGTTGCGGCAGCAAGCGGTGATTCTCCATCTTCAGTCGGTTTAAAATTTTCAATCATCGGCAGTATAACCGGCAGATCTTTGAGAGGTACGGGCACGAAGCCGCACGCAACGCAGATAATAATGGGTATCGGTTCTCCCCAATACCGTTGGCGGGAAAAAACCCAGTCGCGCAGTTTGTAGGTGGTGTGTTTTCTTGCATGAACGAAAGCCGATATATTTTTTGCTGCGTTGATGTTTGGTTGTCCATTAAATTGACCGGAGGCAACTACATGGCCGTCACCGGTGTACGCAGTGTCAAGTATGGGACATGTTTTTTCCGGATAATGCGGACATACAACAATCGTGCAAGGAAGGTTGAATTTTTTAGCAAATTCAAAGTCTCGCTGATCGTGTGCGGGAACTGCCATGATAGCCCCCGTGCCGTAGTTTAGGAGAACGTAGTCTGCGATCCACACGGGGATTTTCTCATTGTTTGCGGGATTGCGGGCGAATAACCCTACAAGTTGTATTCCCGTTTTTTCCTTCCCTTCTGCGACGCGCTCGGTTTCTTTCTGTTTGCTTGTTTGCTTGCAGTATGCTGCAACGGTATTCCAGTTAGTTATTTTTTCGTGCAAAGCGGATACAAAAGGATGCTCTGGCGCAAGAACGAGATAGGTAACTCCAAAAAGCGTATCCGCTCGTGTCGTGAACACCGTGATTTTTTCCTTGGAATTTTCTAAGGGAAAATCAATGAGAACGCCGTTGCTTTTACCGATCCAATTGCGCTGTTGCACTTTAATTTTTTCGGCAAAATCAAGATTTTCGAGATCATCATAGAGACGGTCCGCGTATTTTGTTATTGCAAGCATCCATTGTTCCTTTTCGCGTTTTTCCGTTGGAGTTCCACAGCGTTCGCAGGCGCCGTTTATGACTTCTTCATTTGCGAGAACGGTTTTGCATGAAGAGCACCAGTTTACAGCGATCTTTGCTTTGTAAGCGAGTCCTTTTTTGAAAAGTTGGAGAAAGATCCACTGTGTCCACTTGTAGTATTTGGGATCAGTTGTATTTATTTCGCGAGACCAGTTGAATGAAAAACCGAGTGCCTGTAGTTGTCTGCGGTAATTGTCAGTGTTTTGTTTCGTCGTGATCGCAGGATGGATGTTGGTCTTGATGGCGTAATTTTCAGCAGGTAAACCAAACGCGTCCCATCCGATCGGATAGAGAACGTTATAGCCTTCTGCGCGCCGTTTTCGCGCGATGATATCGAGTGCGGTATAGCTGCGCACATGACCCACATGGAGTCCTTCTCCCGAAGGATAAGGAAATTCAATGAGGCAGTAGAACTTTTTTTTGGCAGAATCTTGTGCTGCCGCGTACAGATTCTGTTCTTGCCAGCGCTCTTGCCACTTCTCTTCTATTGCTTTGTGGTCATAGTGTGGTGTGTTCATGGATGCGTGACAGGAAGTGGTTTTGCATACGGACCGTCGGTTCTCAACTGGTCCGGAAAAATCTCGCGCTCGAAACAGGTTCTGCCTTCGTCATGTTCCCATGCATATTGTCCGATCCCTGGCATCATTGGTGGCTTTTGAGCACGGCCGCGTTGTGTGGCATTCATTCGACGTGTGGGAAATTCAAACGTTGCGCAAAGTTCAAATTGTGTGTCTCCGATTTTCCGAAATTCGTACTCTGCACCGGTTCTCGGGTCCCGCTCGATGATAAAACCATTACGCTCGAGCGCTGCTAATGTCTCGGGAACATCTCCGTAATTTTGGCGATACGCTATAATGTTGTACGTTACATTGGAAAGATGCTCCACGCGTGTTTCATCAAGCCGATATCCGCGTTGATTAAAGGGAGAGCCGATAACAGTAAAACTAAAAATAACAACAGCAATGGCGACTGTAGATGAGAGAGATGCGAGCGTCCAAAGGACACGAGTGCGCTTGCGCGCGCCGCTACGCAGTTCATACATGAAGTATGAAAATATAGCGGTTGAGATAAGGAAGACGACGATGACTTTCATGAAAAATCGCATTGTCAGTTCGCCGTCAAAGAAGTACTTAATGAGCACTATGAGGTCAACTGCTATAGTGACACCGGCCACGAAAAGTGTCAGGAATGTAAGCCACTTGCGGATCCAGAGTTCGTGCTTTTGCGGGTGTTTCCTCATGTCTCTTTCTGCACTACGCGCGAGAACAAGGAACGTGGGAAATGTTACGATGAACGCCGCCACTGCGCTGTTCATGTGGTAGATCGATCCGCGGTAGTACTCATGTGTAGAGAAGAAATCCGGAAAGTAAAAATTGATGATGCCATAGAGAAGAGAGATAAGGCTTATTGTTGCCGCATAGAGAGCGACCATGATACCGAGATGGAGGAAAAAATCTTTTGGAGTTGTACGCAGAGGACGATTGTTTGATTCCATAGTGAATGAGTTAGGAATATACGAAATAGTATATCGCACTGGTAGATATATTGCAAAAATACGGTAGTTATGGTTTAATGTTTCTGGTTGAGCAGATAGCCACAGGTAGTTTGGTTGCTTCGAAAGAAGGAGATCGTATGTTTTTTGTGATAGTTTACAGTTGTTGTATTGTGGCAGCAGCGTTTTTTGGGTTTTGGACAGGAAAGAAGATCAAGGCCGCCCGTCGGTCCATACAGTCTGTATGTAAGCATTGCGGCGGAGGATATAGGCAGCTCCCGGATCCTCGAGGTCAACTTTGTCTGCATTGCGGCAAGAATATCATGGAACTTCCTCTGAAACAATTTGCCTCGGACGGATACAGAACTCCGAGCCAGATTCAAATGCAAACATGGCGTATATGCGGTTGTGTCGGCGTTCGGCAAATGACACAAAGCGCACTCGTGCCAAGTATATGGCTCTGTGCCGAGTGTCTCGAAGATGAAGAAACGTTTACGAAACCTTTACGGAGGTGATGTATGGAGAAAATTAGGTTTTCACTGTCGAGAAGATTCGTTGTGTTTGTATTTTTGCTCATGATCGTAAGCATGCTTCTATCGGTTTTCGTAGTGCTCGACTCGCGCGAGCGCAGTGTACGGTATGTATCTGCAAAAACAATCGAAATTACAAAAGCATGTCAGAGGCCGCTTGATGAGTATGTGCTTCGTGCAGAGCAGTTGCTTAATGCGGTAACTCCAATCTATAATGCACAAAATGGTACCAATCAGGCTATCGGCTACCTGCTTCTCCATAATATTTGCGCCTCAAAATCGCAATGACCAGAGCGCCGACTGCATTGCAGTCGGCGCTTATATTTTAAATTCAACGGTGTCTCCGTCTTGCACGATATACTCTTTTCCTTCAGTACGAATGAGTCCCCTCTCTCTCGCGGCTGCGGTTGAACCGGTTGAAAGAAGCGATTCTGCGGGAATGATTTCAGCTCGGATGAATTTGTCTCTGAAATCCGTGTGTATTGCAGCTCCCGCGATTGGAGCAGTCGATCCGCGCTTGATTGTCCACGCACGCGTTTCGTCCTCGCCTGTTGTAAAAAAGGTGATGAGGTTGAGTGTCTCGTAACCTTTTTTAATGAGTGCGTCTATGTTATCCCCGTGTGTCCCGAGCTCTTTTTTGAAAGAAATTTTTTCCTCGGTACTCATATTTTTTAACTCCTCTTCAATACCGGCGTCGATAATTACCCATGGCGCTTTCTCGTTATCAAGAAAAGCATGTAATTTCTCAAATCGCTCGTCTTTTATTTCGTCAAGATTTTTTCCTCCAGCCTGCTTATTCAAAACGTAGATCATTGATTTCGCAGTGAGCAAATGGAGACTCTTGAGAATTGTTTGTTCCGTTTCAGTAAGGGTGATAGATCGCGCCGGTTTTCCAGCGTCTAAAGCTTCTCGAAAAACTTCGAGAACTTTTTTTTCTAGAGCAGCGTCCTTTTCTCCGCGCTTAACATCTCGTTCAATTGTTTGTAGTCGTTTAGTTACAGTTTGCAGATCGGCGATGGCGAGCTCTAAATTGATGACCTCGATATCATGCAGTGGATCTGTTTTTCCATGTACATGAATGATATTCGTATCGTCAAAAATACGAACGACATGGGCAATGGCGTCCACTTCTCGAATGTGAGAAAGGAATTGATTGCCGAGGCCCTCTCCTTTTGATGCGCCCTTCACAAGACCAGCTATATCAACAAATTCAACAATAGCAGGAATTGTTTTTTTCGATTTTGAAAAAATCGCGAGTTTATAAAGACGGTCATCGGGCACCGGAACAATACCGACCGAAGGGTCGATTGTACAAAAAGGATAATTTGCCGCGGGAACTTCCCTTTTGGTAAGCGCATTAAAAAGTGTCGATTTCCCGACATTTGGCAATCCCACGATTCCGATAGACAGAGACATAATGAATAGAAAATAGCATTTTTACTGAATTTTGACAAATGATATGTTTTAATGTAAAATACAAAAAGATAGGCGAAGATGAAAATGTATTCCTCCCGATACGGCTCAATGAAAGGAAGCAGAAATGCGTTTTACAAGAGAAGTAACAGGATTTTCTCGTGAACCGGAGGTTGTAGATGGTGTTGGGGCAATTGTACTTCTGATGCATAACGCGCGAGGCTCAAACTGTGTGATCGCGGGGCCTGAAGAGTGTGTGCACCGACTGTTTTTGGAGGGCGCACTTAGGTGGCCGAGTATTATGCCATGGAACGAAGAGACTCGCGCGGGCATTACCGATCTCTTGCGCCCGCTCATGTCCGAAGATAAAAGACCGGGAGCAGTGGTGAGCAATGCGTTACTTATCGGGGCGTACCATGATGCAGAATGTACTGAACACGTACGTTTCCGGATTGAAGATGGAATATGTGGGCTTCCAGCTACGATGGAGATTGGCAAGATCTATGATGCGTTGACCATGTTGTCTGTTGGCGAAAAGACGTTCGTGGCGGCCGATGGTTGGGGCAGCGAAAAGACAGAATTGATGTTGTACGGTGCGGCAATCCTCTTTGGTACTGAAGTTGCAAAAGAGCTTCGTACCATTGTTCACGGTGTGCGCGAGCTCACATTGCCGAGTGGCGAAGAGGTGTTTGTTGACGCCAGTGCGATGATGCGGCAAATAGTGCAAACCTTCCGCGCAAACAAAACTGAAGCAGGCGAAGTTGCCTTAACACCAGAGACATGGATGTTGCTTGGAGAAAGGCAAGCGCAAAACGGTAAGGCTACCCCGTCGAATAATTGATTTTCTCTCATACCCTGCGGTGTTTCTGCCGCAGGGTACTTTCTATTCACATTTACTCTCGCATTGCCTTTTGGAGCTCACTTTGATGCGCGCGCATGACTTCCATTGAAGCTTGCATCTGGCTTTTCCCTTGTTTCGTTTTGTTTTTGATCTCTGCGGCGATTTTCTGAAACAATTCGGGATTTGCCTCCATCGCTTGGATGATCTTTTCTTGCTGTTCTTTGGGAACACCTTTCATCTGCTTTTCCATCAGTTTTCTCATGACAAAGTTTTTGAATATACCCATATGATTTTATTGAATATTTTAAAATGAATCCGATGTGGTTGCTGTTACGTCAACAATTCCGCTTGAGTAGATGATCTCAAGCTTGTCACCATCGCGCATTTGATAATTTTGGAATTCCATATTTTCCACACCGTTCACCTTAAATTGTAGTGTGCCGCTCATAAGAGTTGTCTTTTCTAAAATGGTCGTTGCATTGAACTCTTTTCCCCAAATGCGGAAGAATGTGGATAGTTTTGTATCATCTTCGTGCAATGGTCCGCCAGTAGTTGCTTCGATGTGAAGCTGGTCATTTTCAACATGCGTGTGGATTACCTGTTGCGCTCCCGGAATATGCACAGCGCCACCCCCGACAGGAATACCGATGCCGCCTGGTATGGTTACCGGCGTGCCATCAATAACAATGGCAAGCGTGGCGTGTATGTGATTTTTTCCTTTCACAGCAGGACTTACGGGTTTGCGTGGAAGCGTAAAAAGCCAGACAGTTATGCCAACTATGATGAGACAAGGAATTCCCCAATACATTCGCTCCCGCCATTTGTTGGAACGTTTCTGTTTTTCCTGACGTTCTGTCTTGTCTGCTTTCCTTGAAACGTAACTGGATTTTCTTACGACATCCACTTCCTCATGCATTTCTGATTTGTTTTCATTTTCCATAATGTCGCTACTCTAGCATATTTTTGAGAAACAGCACAATTTTTAACCGAAATTGATGATGCCATTGGCGATAAAGATGAGGAGCCAGCCAAGAGCAACAAGGAGGAGTCCGATCGCAAGACGCATAGCACCTTTGTTTATTTGCTTCCATGTGTGAATGTTTTGGAGTTCTACACCGAAAACAACGAGGAAGAGTATGACGAGAAGCGGTGCGACAAAAATGATGTTGTAGAGAACGAGGAGGAAAAAAGCCATGAGATTGAATTGCTGGGAAAGAAGCGTAATGATCGCAAGATAGGGGGCTCCGGTACAGGGTAGTTCGACTGCGGCTACGAAAAAACCAAGAAGCGCTATTCCCGTGGCGCTTGTTGTGGCGGACATTTTTTCAATTTTATGCGAGAAAACAGCAGGAATTGTGAGAGAGAAACCTCGCGCATACCAGAAGTAATCTTTAATCTCGAGTATACCTGCAATAATGATAATCGAGCCGACAATGACGGAGAGATATTCGACGACGAAAAGCGGTATTGTGGAGAGAAAATAGAGAAGTCCAAGCCCGGCAAGGAGATAGGTGATGAAAACAGCGCCTGTGTATATGAGCCCGAGCATGACGAGTCTGCGAAGAGATTGTTTTGCCCCCATAATGGCGGAAATCATCAGAATCATAACGCCAATAGCGCACGGATTTATGGCATCAATTGCCGCAGTTGTGATGACCGTTAAAAGTGTCGGAAGTGTTGTGAGAGTTTCCATATATTATTTGACAGAAATTGCGCCATTCTGTAATTCAACGGCATGCAGAGGGCAGAGATGTTCCGTTTTCTCTTTGAGGTTGTCAAATTCCATAATGATACAGTCTCCTGGTGGAATGTTTTGATGGGGAGAAAGAAGATACTGCGTATAGTTTTTTACGTTTAACTGCCGGAATACCCGAGGATTGCTCTCGTCTTGCCGATAGACGAATACTTGCCACGTTCCTGTATCGGTTCCGCAGAGATCGCCATTGCGCAACTCGCGTTTGCCCGCGTTTGTCGGCAGTGTGAAGGATGTTTTGGTAAGTTCTCCGCCGATAGCGCTGAAAAAATCTGCAAGCTCAAAATTTTGCTTATTGGCTACAACGCCTTCGATATGGATACGGTTGTCATCGTGATGATGAAAAATGGGAGTGCCGACCTTATTTGAAAGCTGAGATGTCGGGCTTGCGAGCTTAATCGGTTGTCCGCATGCGTATATTTGAAAGTCCGCATGCCAGTGCACGGGTCCTTTTGTATCGGACATAGTGTTTACATAGAGCGTGGATCCGACAAAATAGAGTGTTGGCGCGCCAATTGCCGCGAGAAAAGAAAAGAAAAGCACTTTTTTCAGAAGCTCGGATTGATGGCGGACGAGAATCGAAATGATGACGAGAAATGCGATAAGAACACTTCCTGCCATCGCAAAAAGAACTGCTGTTTTCTGTACTAATGTTGTTATATCGTCTGACGCAGCGAACACGCTTACCAGTGGCAGCATGCAGAGAAACAAAGCAACGGCAAGAGCTTTTAGCATCTTATTTGTGTTTTAGACAGGTTCTTAGCAGAATTTGCAGACGTTTTGATCTTCTCCCTTTTTTTTGTTGCTATTGCAACAGTCTTTGCAGCAAAATGTGCTGCCGTTCAGAATATAGTTGCCCTCAGATTCAAGTTTTTCTTTGCCGCATTTTTCACACTTTATTTTTTTTCCTTTTTTAAAAAATGAAAACAGTCCCATGATAATTATATTAATGAATAATGTATGTATATTTTAACATGTGCCGCGTTGGCTACAAATGCACTTCTGTAACTTTGCTGTCTTTGCGCCAGAAAAAGAACCACTTTGCAATTTCCACACCCGTGATTTTAAGTATTCCCAAGAATATGATGATGATCCAATACCACGGCTTGAGTGGTACGGTGCCGAGAAGCTTATTGAGAATCGGGATATAGATGGCGCCTATCATGAGACCGACACCGATGACGGTAGCAATGTTGAGATAGACATTGCTCAAAATACTGTATGAATAAATCGGCCTGCGAAGTGATTTGATGGAATAAATGTAGAAGAATGTATCAAGACCAAGTCCTGCGAAAATAAATGTTTGAATATGGTCGAATGGAAGGGTTGTTTTTGTTTGAAGGTATATGTAGAGACCAATAAGGACAAAATCCGTGAGGAGACCAACAACAAAAATAATGAATTTAGACTCGGTGTCGAGGATAGAAACACCTTTTTTGATGGGCGGTCGCTCCATGATGTCGCTTTCACCGGGCTCGAATGAAAGAGCGACGTTCGGGAGCGTGTCCTCGACAAGATTGGTCCAGAGAATCATCACTGCGGTTACCGGAAGAGGCATTTCAAGCAGGAGGGGCACCATGATGAGAAGCAGTTCGGTAAAGGAGCCTGTGAGCAAAAAAACAGTTACTTTGCGGATATTATCAAAAGCAATTCTGCCATGGCGGATTGCCGTAACAATGACCGAATAACTGTCGCTCAGCAGAATAAGGTCAGATGCTTCTTTGGCGACATCCGTTCCCGAATTTACCGCAATGCCGATGTCTGCGGATTTAAGCGCTGGCGCATCGTTGACGCCATCTCCGGTCATGGCGACCACGTCTCCGCGTGCCTGCAATGCGTCAACAATGCGCATTTTGTGTGTAGGATTTACGCGCGCAAAAATTTCGATGTACGCTATTTTTTCCGCGAACTCCTCGTCACTCATGGCGTCAAGTTCGTTTCCTTCAAGAATTGTGGATGCTGTTCCGTTCAAACCGATTTCTCGCCCTATCGCCTGTGCAGTCAACTTATGGTCGCCCGTGAGCATGATAGATCGGATACCGGCATGCCTTGCAGTGAGAAGGGCTTGCGGGACATCTTCGCGAATTGGATCTCTAATTGCGACGAAGCCGACAAATGAGAGTTTCTGCACGAGCCGCTCGCGTGTTGATTTTTCCTCGAGATCGGTATTTTCACCAATGGTTTGTTGTGTATACGTTTTCTCGGCAAGTGCGAGCATGCGATAGCCGTTTTTTGCGAGGTCGAGATATGTTGCTTCGAGTTCTTTGCGTTTTTCTTTCGTGATTTTCTTTTTCTTGCCTCCTTCGAGCATATCGGCAGAAAGTTCGAGAATGGTCTCTGGAGCGCCCGAGAGAAAAAGCGCGTACTTGTTTTTATTGCGGTGGAGCGAGGCAATATATCGAATGAGTGGATCAAACGGAAGTAAAGACAGTCTCGGCAGATCGCGAAGAAGTTCCGCGTGGTTTCTACCCGAGTCGAGAAATGCCTGCATTTTTGCGACATCGGTGGTTTCTCCGCTCACATGGAACACTCCGTTTTCGAATGCCACAATTGCCTCGTTTGAGAGTGCGAGATTTACGCGCGCGCGCGGGTCATTTCCGTAAGAAATCAAGTTTTTGACATGCATTTCTCCAAGCGTCATAGTGCCGGTTTTGTCCGAGCATATAACAGAAGCAGAACCAAGTGTTTCTGCTGCGACAAGATGTCGCACCACGCCCTTGCGTTTTGCAATTCTTTGCGCGCTCACAGCAAGTATTATGGAAATTGCGGCAGGGAGTCCTTCGGGAATAGCGGCAACAGCAACAGCAATGGCGGTAATAATCATCTCATGAAATGGATGATGTCGGATGATACCGACAACGACGATAATGACTGCTGAAGCGGCGACAAACAGCGCAATAAGCTTGCCCAAGCGCCCGATACGCTGCTGAAGCGGCGTTGGATCGTCCTCGGTTTTTTGCGTGAGAAGAGCGATTTTTCCTATTTCAGATTGTGCTCCGGTTTCGACAACAACGGCGGTTCCCTCGCCGCTCACGATAATGGTACCCATGTATGCCATATTTCGCCGATCACCGAGTGGGATATCAGGATCTTGCAGAGACTCGCTTATCTTGTGTACAGGTGAAGATTCCCCTGTCAGTAAGGCTTCATTTATTTCCAAATGACGACACGAAAGGATTCGTGCGTCTGCGGGGACTTTATTTCCGGATTTGAGAAGAATTATGTCTCCCGGGGCAAGGTCTTCCGCATCAATCTCATGCGCTGCGCCATCGCGGATGACCACGGTGCGCACTTGAATGATAGCGCGAAGTTTTTCGAGGATATTTGACGATCGATATTCTTGCCAAAAACCGACAGCAACATTTGCGAATACGGCAAGAATAATGACGCCAACGTCAACCAATTCGCCGAGTATAGAGGAGAGTAATGCGCCGATGAGCAGAATGTAGACAAGTGGACTCTTGAACTGGCGAAGGAGAAAATTCCACCAATGCGTTTCTTTTCCTTCAGGAAGTACGTTCTTGCCTTCATGGGCGAGGCGTTCGACTGCTTCAGCATGCGAAAGGCCTTTTTCCGCTTTGGTGCGCAACTTGCGAAGTGTTTCTTCTGACGATAAAAGGTGCCACATGGTAGTAGTGCTTCTTACTATATCACAAAAAGAATCAGCTCCCGACATATACTCCCGGGGACTGATATGGTCATTCCTCATCACATGACAATATGCACCCCACCGGCGATACCGATGGGGTGCATATTGTGTTTTATTTCGGCTAGCGAGGATGCGAAGTGAAAGTTACTACTTTCACTTCGTCCGAGTGAAGACGAAATATAGGTCAACACCGCGTGGTCTTTGCCACGCATAAGGGATATAATGGACTGGGAAATTTGGACAGCGAAATTGTGTCAAGTCCCCGGCGTGTAGGGAGATATGGGGAGATATGGGGGGGGAGATATGGGGATAAGTACAATTATTTATTTAAACATGTGTTATAATTATACCATAAATAATGCAAAAGAATTGTACTTATCCCCATTATTCACATTCATTATTCAATTATAATTATACCATAAATAATGCAAAAGAATTGTACTTATCCCCATTATTCCTACATTATTCTATCCCCATTATTCTCATTTATTTCCACCAATACACGGCCTATACACCCGCTACATCGCCATTGAACAGATTTAGGGTTACTGTCGTGCAGCGTGTACTATGTCGCACGGTGAGCACTAGTTTGTTTGGCACTACAAATAAAATTGTTAAAATACAGTATATTCCAATCCCTAAATGTACGAGATACGCTGACGAAAAAGACGCAATTTGCAGCAGAATTTTGAACATTTCGTCAGGCAAGCCCTTTTTCACGCTGTACTC
>VMGT01000055.1 GCA_007376725.1 Parcubacteria group bacterium Greene1014_15
TCCTGTCGCCCCATCCATTTCTGAACAATTGGTTGCCATTGCTGCCAAACTTGAAGAATTTCGTAAGATGCTCGGCGCATTACGGGGACCATAAACGGGTAAGAAACTGTCTAAAGTCTAATGCCTTGAAAAAATGTTCAAATTTCGAGCGAAAATCACATATTCTGACGAAGCATATCGAGATACGTTGAGAAAGAATAGGTGATTTGCAGCCGAAATTTGAACATTTTTACAGGCAAGCGTATATTTCACTTTATTTATTAGCGGTTAGACTTTAGACAGTTTCTAAGTGCACAAAGAGAAAGTAGACATTTAGTGTTGCCGGGAGCGAGGAAGAGTCGGCGAGCTTCGTGTCCACACCTATTACCACTGCGGACGGCACGCCATTGTCTTCGCTTGGTATCCGTTATCATACGTGTCCGGTGATTTTGGAATAAAAAACTATCTCGGAGGAGGGTCGCTCTCGCAATTGGGCGTCAAATACGGCACGTGTCCGCTTTCGGTGTAATAATCAGATTTTAGAACCTATCTCCAATCTAACCGCAAAATATGAAGCAAAATAAAGCTTGCCTACCGAAATGACCAAAATTCTGCTGCAAATTGCGTCTTTTTCGTCAGCGTATCTCGATATACCTCCTCAAAATACGCAATTTTCGCAACGAATTTTGGACATTTCACTACGGCATTAGATTGGAGATAGGTTCTTATGAAAAAAGAGGCGAATTATGCTAGTATGTGTGCATGATTTCACCTGAAGAGATAGAGAAACTTGCGGCGCTTAGCCGTATTGAAGTGAGCGAGGAAGAGAAGAAGCGGCTCGGTTCCGAGATCGAGTCTATTTAAGATGCTACAGACAAGCAGTGCCAGTCGAAACTTTTTACTCACCCATAATTCTCCCCACACTCATCATTGGTCGGTCATATCGCGTTGATGTTGGCGAGATGGTATATCATGTAATAAATCGCGCCGATTTTCGCTCTCAACTTTTTTCCAAAGACAAGCATTATCAGCAATTCCTTGTTGGAAATGGCCAAGCATTCATGCACGCTTAAAAGGGGATGATAACCAAAAGAAACTTTTGAGTCCGTGGCCGGTTGAGGAGCCGGAAAATTATCAAAAATGGATCAACCAATCAGAACCAAAAGAAGAGATTGAGAATATTCGCTACGCCATTAAAAGGAATAGTCCATATGGTTCAGAACAATGGGTCGAAAAACTATTAAAAAATTCAGTCTTAAGAGTATCGTAAGAAATCCATGATGGCCGAAGAAGATGTGAGTATGAATAAGACAAGTAAAAAAGGGTACCTGACACCGTTACCGCTGACACCGTTACCGATAATTGCGAGACGGCAATCATGTTGTGCGAATTCCTCAAATGGGGAATTTTCATCAAGGCCGCGCCGTAAGGCGCGGTTTGCCCATTGCTTTATCCACAGAGCGTTCTCTTTACTTATCTTCTCCTTGAATATAAAGTAAAGTTATATTGTCTTCATATTTACGCATGAATATCATAAAAAGAGACATTTTTGATGAAATATCGGATTATCTGGACACGAGTGAAATTGTGGTGGTGCATGGCGCGCGGCAAGTGGGTA
Source organism: Parcubacteria group bacterium Greene1014_15 (assembly GCA_007376725.1). GTDB lineage: Bacteria > Patescibacteriota > Minisyncoccia > Phycocordibacterales > VMGT01 > VMGT01. Next base: position 1,598 of record VMGT01000055.1, read on the forward strand.
AAACCTCATTGCTCTATTATGTGCAGTCCTTTTTGAAAGAAAAAGGCAAAATGTGCCTGTATATTGATCTTGAGGACTCGCGCCTGACGGCCATTCTGGACTCCGGGGTGGATGAGTTCGTAAAATATCTTCGGGAAGAAGGAGTGTACAGAGGCGACGGCAACGAGGAGGCGGTGTATGTTTTCATAGACGAAATTCAATATCTTGCCAATCCCTCGTCATTTCTGAAAATCGTTGCCGACCATCACAGAGCGCTCAAGCTCATCGTCTCCGGGTCATCCAGTTTCGCGATCAAAAACAAATTTAAGGATTCACTCGTGGGGAGGACGGTCAATTTTGAATTGTTCCCCCTGTCCTTCAGGGAGTTTCTGACTTTTAAGGAGTATCGCCATGACAGAGCGGTGCTCAAGCACGTCGATATCACGGACAAAAGGCGCGAAGAGCTATGCGCCCTTTATGAGGAGTATGTGCTCTACGGCGGCTACCCCAAGATCGTGCTCGAACCCAGCGTGGAGCGGAAAGAGAGGTATCTGCAGCAGATCATTGACACATACATCAGGAAAGACATCAAAGACCTCGCGCATATCAAAGAAGTTGACAAGTTCAACAAACTGGTTGAAGTGCTCGCAAGCCAGAGTGGAAATATGTTGTCCCTCACGGAACTTTCCAACACCTGCGCGCTCGCCAAGCAGACCGTCGCACAGTATCTTTTTATTCTTGAAAATACCTATGTCTTGCGTCTGGTGAAGCCGTACCACAAAAATCTGCGGAGCGAATTGTTCAAAACGCCGAAGATATTCTTCTACGACACCGGTCTCATGCAACTCCTGTGGCTCAAGCAACTCCAGAAGGAGGTGCTCGGCAATGTTTTGGAAACCGCCGTTTTTAGCGACCTCGTCAAGTATTACGGCAAAGAT
>VMGT01000009.1 GCA_007376725.1 Parcubacteria group bacterium Greene1014_15
ATCGAAAAAAGTCTAATTTTTCCAACAAACACAGCCTCAGAGACACAACCCCCTAAAGCACTTCCAGTATAACATTTTTGCATTTCGTAATTCACAGTCTTCAATTGGCGCTTCCTCCGCCTTTTTCTTTCCAAAAAACCCCCTTCTCTTCCAAAAATTCCCATAGTATTAAAATTAAGCTGACAATAATGGCATGGCAACCGTATACACACATTTTCTCACATCCACAAATATAGGCAACCTCAAGATCTAGAACATATCCACAATCCGCAGCCGCAGTTCAGTCTTTCCACCAAAAACTGACTTTTCCATATGCGCTACGAGTGATACCTTTCCCCCATCACGCACATCTGCAGAAAAATCTTCTGTTTGCGCAAAAAAAGCTATCGCGTCAACCTTTTTCCCATCCTCGGTGCGAAACATCAGGCCAAGGTGGTTCTTTTCTTTGCCAAAAGTTCTGGTCTTGTCAATCTGCACATCTTCGAATAGAAAAAGTGGTTTGGGATTTCCTGTGCCAAATGGCGCAAGGCGCTCAATATGCTCATACGTAGACCAAGAAACGTCGTCGAGCCGCAAATGCGCATCTATAATCACTCCGAGAGTGGGAGCCTCTTTCTTTTCCACGCGCCCATACGCCGTAAGCAAAGCATTCTCCAAAAAGTGTATTCGCTCATTGTCAACAGAAAAGCCTCCCGAGACCGCATGTCCGCCAAAGTCTATGAAAGCATCTGCCGCAAGCGTCATAAGTTCAACCACATTTATATTTCCCGGAGAACGACAGGAGCCTTTAATCACCGTTGTCCCTCTTCTTCCCCACACAAACACTGGCCGCTCCATCTCTTCCATAAGTGTATTCGCTGCAAGTCCAACAAGACCTGGAAACCACTCCGTGTTCCCAATAACAATCACATCGCGCATCGTGCGCTCGGCAAGCTTTCCCTTCGCCTCTTTTATCATTGCGGCAACAAGACCTTTTCGTCTCTGGTTGATGCTCTCGAGATGTGTTGAAAGGGTGATTGCAGAATCCGCATCACGCGTAGAGAGCAAATTGAATCCGTCAATTGGATCTGCTATACGCGAAGCCGCATTAATACGAGGCGCAATGGAGAAACCAATGTCGTCTTCCGTCAAAGCATGCTGGGCCACATTCATTTTGCGCAATAGTTCTTGAAGGCCCAGGCGCGGACTTTTGCGGAGTACTTTAAGGCCAAAATGCGCAAGCGCTCGGTTTTCGCCATAGAGCGGAACCATATCCGCCACCGTTGATGTGCCAACCATATCGAGAAGCCATTTTTCCCAGCCCGATGCGATATTCCATGTCGGAAGAGGTCGAAGTAACAAACCTTGTACCAGCTTAAATGCAGTCGCCGCGCCGCAGAGCATCGTGAAAGGATATTTTTCCCCACGGCGTTTATTGTTAATCACCGCAAACGCAGGTGGTAAACGCTCCTCTCCTGTCACCGGGTCAATGATCGGCAAGTGGTGATCTGTAACGATCGTATCAATCCCCAGTTCATTTGCTCGCGCCACTTCGGCAACGTCCGTAATCGCGCAATCAATCGTAATGACAAGCGTCACACCGTCTTTTGCAAATTGTTCGATTGCTGGCATCTGCAGGCCGTAGCCTTCGGCATAGCGGTGCGGGATATAGTTCTTAAAATATGGATACTGTATCTTTTCAAAAAAGTCATGGAGCACGACACTGCCCGGGATGCCATCGCAGTCATAGTCGCCATATACGATTATTTTTTCATTTTTTTGCACCGCCTGTTTGATACGCTCAACAGCTTTTTCCATATCGAGCATGAGAAATGGGTCGTGCAGGTCGCGTTCGTAATCGGGCAAAAGATACTCTCTTGCTTTTTTTTCGTCAGCAATGTCGCGGTAAAAAAGAAGTGAGCGCACCAAAGGAGGATACGCTCGTAAAGCTTCATCAGCAGAATCAGGAATCTTCTCTCGCACGGTATATTTTTTCATGGCAGTTGTAGAAGTATACCATGCCCTGAATAACTCATCTTACGCATCGGGAATGTTGTATCCGTCATTGCGAGGTACTCCGAAGCAATCCAGAATTCTGCCGCTACACTCTGGATTGCTTCGGAGTACCTCGCAATGACGGACGTGTGTAACCTCATACATTCATGTATGGTTGCGTAAGGCCTCGTTGATTAATAACTTGGCATGATTCGGTTTCAGATTTCCGTAAGATTTCATTTTTTCGATTGAACAAATCTTGAGGCGTAGCAAGCTACGATGAAAGATTTGTGATTGAGAAAAAAGACTTTTTTCTGTCGCTTTGCTTTTCTCTGCTGCTTCACCATAAGTTTGAAGAATTTTTGAAGCTCATCAGTTTCTCCGGAAAGTCCGACGATTGGAGGAAAATCTTCCGGTACTTCCTCTGCAAATTCCAGATGAAAATCTTCAAGGGAAACACCGCAACCATGTAGATCAAGAATAAGAAAGGCAGCACATATGATACCAAAAGATCCCTGCTTGGTATTCACGCGGTAGTACGTAAGCGTGGAGGTTATATCTTCAACATCTTCACCTGATCCCAAATCTTTTGCAGCCCATTCTAAAACATGAGGCGGAAGTTCTACCCGTTCGAGAACAACATTTCGAAATCCAACTTCTTCAAAACACTGACGGAGGGCTTCAAGATTTTCCCTCTCTTCTATCTCGGCTTCGTCTCGCTTCATCTCTTGAAAGCACGGACCGTGATAGAAAGAATAATAGGTCAAAGACGTATGGTCACCTTCTCCAACGACGTACTCCCACGTGATGGGATTTGTCTCATGATACTTGTCTCGCCACCCAGTTTCCGATGATCTGCACTCGTGTACCAAAACATCATTTGCGATGTAGTCTAGTATCCATTGTTCATTGTATATCGGAAGCGAACCACTGAAATAATGCTCTTTGTTCGTCTTTTTTGTGAGTTCTGTCTGCACTTCACGAAGCGTTTTCCCGACAAAGGGCGTCAGATCAAATTCCTCAAAATTACCCAACGCATCTATATCATGGCAATTGTCGAGACTCCACGTCCCACCGCACCGTGCGCAAACAATATGTGGCGCGGGCAGAGAAAACGAAGGCCCCATACCCTCCGATCCCTCGTGGATTGCAAACCACTTTTGACCTGCGCGTTCCGATATATGCTTCTCGAAAAATCTTTGGAACTCTTCCACTGTCATGACAGCGGACATACTATTCCGATCTGCATCCGTAAACAGGTCACGGTTGAGGCGTACACATTGACCGCGACGATCAGAGTAATATCGCCCAAGAATCGTGAAGGGTGTAAGATCCGAGGTTGTTTCTTCTGGAATATCCTCGAAATCATGTCGCCCATGCTCATCGCGCGACCTCATGAGTGCATAGAAACTTGCGTATGACCCAAGCTCTGCTGCAATACCTTCTTTTGTGTTGTAATCCATGCCTGTTCTACTCCTTTTGTAGTATATGGACAAAAACAATCTGTCACAATTCAATCAGAAAGACATTGAAAAAGCAACGCGACGCAAAAAATCCGCGGCTTCTTTAATTGAAGCCGCGGAGTATGCATACCACATCATTAATTCTGCACTGTGTGAGGACGAAAATTCTCCTCATCTCGCACACGAGAGCTTTTTCTCCAGAGCGAGAAAAATGCGTTTTTCAATCGCCCAAAAAAAACAAGCAGACGTCCATCGCCTTGCACATGAATCGTTACACGCCGTGTGTGGCGCCCTTCCGCATCAAGATCAAAGAAGAGCACCGATTGCCACCGTCCAAGAACAGGAGTCGATCCTTGCAGCACAAGCGGTATAGATGGCTGGCCAAGAAGAGCCGCCATGCAGTGCCGGTCGCCATTCCCGTGCTCTTCCGGATCAACTGTTTTTCGCAGATATGCTAGTCGTTCCTCATCGTCATGGGCGTAGCGAATGACCGCCGGAAACAGACGTCGAAGCATCTTGCCAATATCCGTTTCAAGGAGTCCACTCTCGTCTTCATTGAGGAGAAGTGTCGTCGTTGTGTGGTGACTCTGTGCTAATATAACACCCTGCACAATTTTCGACTGAAGTACCACTTTGCCTATCGCCTTTGTAAGATTTCCCCATCGAATACTTACGCCAAATACTTCAGTTTTATTTAATCTGTCAACATCAATAACGATATCTTGGCTATACGAGGCCATATATCCTCTTTCTTCAAAAAAGTACCGTGTTCTCTTAACAACAATACATCTTCGTCGAGTATTTGATAAGAGCTCCAAAGGTTGCATGGTGGCCTACATATATGTAATTCTCAAAAGGGACAAACAGCCCTACAAAAAGGAGCGGAGCAATGCCAGACAAAGAAGAACGGAGCAATCCAAAGACCGATCAGGCATTTACGGCAGATTCGATATATGGCCTGCATAGAGAACGAACGTACGGCGGAGCATTGAGCTTTCTACGGAGAATTTACACAAAAAAACTCCGCAACATCGATATCGCGATTGTTGGCATACCGTACGATTTGGCAACAAGCGATCGGCCCGGAGCACGTTTTGGCCCGCGCGCGCTGCGGGCGGCTTCAGTCAAAATTGCAAATTCAATACCGTGGCCCTGGGGTTTTGACCCAACAAACCGCCTCGCAATAAGCGACTATGGCGACATTGGTCTCGACTTCGGATATCCCGATCTTGTTCCCCAGCAAATAGAATCGCAGGCAAGAAAAATTCTGAAGAGAAATGTATCAATTGTTGCTCTCGGGGGCGATCACTTCATTTCACTTCCACTTCTTCGAGCCTACGCCGCACGATTCGGGAAGCTCGCGCTCGTGCATTTTGATGCGCATTCTGACTCATGGCAAGACGTCTCCGGCAGAATCAGCCACGGAACTATGTTTTATCATGCGGTGAAAGAGGGGCTCATTGATCCAGAACACTCGATACAAATAGGTATCCGAACGTACAACAAAGATCCTCTTGGCATACAGTGGCTCGAAGCAAACTGGATCCATGAACATCGCGCGTATGAAGCGGCGTATATGATACAAAGGAGGGTCGGAAGTCGCCCAACATACCTCACCTTTGACGTTGATTGTCTCGACCCCGCGTTTGCGCCGGGCACAGGAACACCTGTTGTCGGGGGGCTCTCGACCGCACAAGCACGCGCCATACTCCACAGGCTTCCCGGTATCAATTTTGTCGGGATGGATTTGGTGGAAGTATCGCCACCGTATGATGTTTCAGAAATAACAGCACTTGCGGGAGCGACAATCATCCTCGATTATCTCTGTATTCGAGCCTATCATCTGCCTGATAGAGGAAAAACATAGAAATGCAAACGGGGGATACGCAGTGCGTATCCCCCGTTTTTATGGTCTAATCATCCCAATAAGAATCCCGTGCAGCGAGAGCTTCCTTCAACTCTTTCTCCGCTTTGTACACCCTCCATTCATGGTACTCAAGTAAAATTGGAGCAAGTACATCGTTTGGATTTGACTGCCACTCACGATAATGCGTCGAAACTTCTACGTTATCCATCTCTTTGAGTGCAACGTCAACCCAGTTTCTTCCCATAAACAGAAGCAGTGTTTTTGCCCGCCACTGTATGCTTGCGTATGGTACACCTCTAGCGAGAACGGGCACACTCTCGTTCAGAGGAAAATGAAACAGGATACTAAAGCCATCTCCATCTCTATGTTCACGAGCTGCGTTATTCACAAGATCAACAACACGCCGATAGAAGTTAACCCACGAAGGATTCTTAAAAAGCTCCGGGTTATTTTCGAAACGAACTGTTACTTTTGGAAGAGACGCCACTTTGGGATCTATCACTGGGTCTATCATGCTTTTTCTCCATACAGCTCGGTTTTCCCTGCCGCTTTGGATTGAAAATATTCAAAACACAACACCGTAGAGATGCTACCATACTTATTGTAAAAAGCAAAACAACACCTGTGTAACTATCCAGAATTTCTCAGTAGACATATATAGCTCCGTCATTGCGAGGGCAAAGCCCGAAGCAATCTAGAGTACAATGGCAAAATCCTAGATTGCTTCGGGCTTTGCCCTCGCAATGACACACATGGGCGATCTCGTCTTAATGTATGCTATTGAGAAGTTCTGGGTAGTTACACACCTGGAATTGCCATGCTTCGCAAATTGCATATACTATTCATATATATGGAAAAAGAATGTATATTTTGCAAAATTGCTGCTGGGGAAATTCCTTCCTACACTGTGTTTGAGAATAAAAACTTCAAAGCATTTCTCGATATTTGGCCGCTCAATAAAGGGCATGTTTTGGTGATTCCCAAAAAACACTACCGCTGGGTATGGGATGTGCCCATCATCGGAAAATATTATGAAGTCGTCGGCATGGTCGCAAACGCTTTGCGAAAAGCACTTGACACCGAATGGGTCACAAGCCTCGTCATTGGAGAAGAAGTCCCTCACGCCCACGTGTGGCTCGTTCCTCGTTTCAAGGGCGACGGCCACGGCGGCACGCTCAATTTTTCAAAACGAAAAAAACTGACAGCGACAAAGATGGAGGAAATGCAGAAACAGATTGTCGGGGCGTTCAAATAACATTCATCTCCTGCACGTTACCACGTGCAGGAGATATTTAGGTGTTCGCAAGAACGCCAGTCTCGTCCCGTTCTCCGGTCATAATATCGCCGAAGAATTTGATCTGGTCGAGATTATTCCATGTGGGCGGAAATTCGACACGCTCGATAAACGCATAGCAGAGCGCGCGATACTCTCCGCTGTTCTTGCGCAAACAAAACTCTTGCGCAATTCCTTTTGGAAGCCGCCACCCAGAAGCAATCCCCTCCTCGATCCGTTCGACAACACCCTCGTATGTCACTCGTAGAATATCCTTGAACGCTCCCAGACCATTGTGTTCGTCACACATACTCAATCCTTCTGATAAACTATCGATACTGTCAGAATCATACACTAAGAATATGTGTGTGTCAATGTTTGCAACTGTAACCCCTCATACCCCCAAAATCCTCCCCAGCCCTCCTTTCAAAAAGGAGAGGGCAAGACACGCCTCCTCCCTTTCATAGGGAGGTCGGGAGGGATTTATTCATATTCAACTATAATGATATCTCTCTACCAGCGCCTCAATTCCGGGAAGCGTTTCGCGAGCGAGAAAATCGAGCATGGCTCCGCCGCCTGTTGAAAGAAAGAGCTTGCTGTTGCGAGATCCAAGACCGAGTGCCGCTATAGCCGCAAGAGTATCTCCTCCGCCAATGATAACTTCCGCAGAGCTGGTGTTGACAAGCTCGGCAAACGCTTTTGTCTGCGCTTCAAAACCATCTTCATAATAGCCAAGCGGCCCATTCCAAATAATAAATTTTGATTTGTCTATATATTTTTTGAGCATTTTTATGCTCGCAGGCCCCGCATCAACGATGCGATCTTCTTTCGCGACATGCATGGGCTTCACAACGGCCGTCGTTTTGTCTTCATGCTCAATTTCCACATCAATAGGCAAAAGAAGTTTCGGATCATGCAACATATCACCCAAATCAATAGTCTTTTCTGACACGACAGATCTGCCGATTTCATAGCCTTTCAAACGAAAAAAATCATTCTGCAGAGCGCCCCCGACAAAAACATGATCTGCCAGCTTGAAAAATTTTTTAAGGAGGGGTATCTTCGTTTCAAATTTCGCTCCGCCAAGAATAAACAAAAACGGATGCAGTGGCTCAAAAGCGCGGGAGAGCGATCGCACCTCTTCCATAAAACGAATGCCCGCGTACGAAGGCAAAAATTGCGGCACGCCGACAATTGACGCTTCCTCTCGATGAGAAACCGGGAAGCATTCATTTACATATATGTCCGCAAGTCTCGCCAATTTTTTTGCAAATTCTTTATCGTTCGTTATTTCGCCGTCATACTGTCGTATATTTTCAAAAAGAACCATTTCGCCATCTTCCAAATGTGAAAGGGCGTCCGCTGTTTTTTGATCGTCAATAGAGTCTACAAACGTAAGCGGGAACTGTTTCAAAAAGTAGTGATATACAGGTGAGAGGGTTTCTTCTTTTTTGCTTCCGCGCTTACCAAATATGAGCGTTCTTGCTCCCTCTCTGCGCAGATACTGCACCGTGGGAAGCACCGCACGGAGGCGAAAATCGTCGAGAACCTCATCACCCTTGCAGGGAACATCAACTCCGAGACTCAAAAAAACACGTTTTCCGCGAAGATCGTGTACATCGGTAATACTTGGTATTTCTTCCGAAATAACAGCCGTCATAAAACGAGAGAATCAACAATTTCAATAATTTTGCAAAAATTTGCCGCGATAAGACTTTGGCCTCCGACAAGAAGTCCGTTCACGCGACCTTCGCGCACCAGCTTTTCCGTATTCTCTGGAGCAACTGAACCACCGTAGAGCACCGGCACTTCGAGCGCAGCGCTCACGCGAAATATATCCTTTAAGAATTTGTGTATCAAAATGACCACTTCATGCACATCGCGCGGCGCGCAGCTTCTCTCCGCAGATCCGCCAATTGCCCAAATCGGCTCATACGCAATAAGTATCTGGGAAAGTTGTTTCTTCGTCACAGAAGCAAGCGCTTCGTGCAATTCTCTTTCAAGAAACTCAAGATATGTCCCTTCTGCATCACGTTCGCTTTCGCCAATGCAAAGAATAACCGTCAATCCGTTGCGTAGCGCCGCGCGCACTTTGCGATTCACCATCTCATTCGTTTCACCAAGCGCTCGGCGTTCTGAATGTCCGACAATACAATAGTCTGCACTCATGCCCTTGATCATTGTCGGGGAAATCTCTCCCGTATAGGCACCTTTTTCCTCCCAGAAGCAATTCTGTGCTCCAAATGAGATATTTTTATCATTTCCGAGACGCGTGAGCGTATTCAAAAACAGAAGCGGAGGAGCAACCACAACTAGAGTTTCCCTTGCCCGCACGGCCTGTTCCCGTATCGCGGAAAAAAGCTTAACTGCCGAATCAGCGTCGAGTGGGTTCATTTTCCAGTTCGCCACAACAAATTTCTTATATACTTTTGCCATATAAAAGCATTGTAGCATACATCTCATAGCATGAAGCCCCAGGATACAGATATATCCTGGGGCCGTGTTCCGCGCTTCGTAACGCAAACGATGCGTAATCAAAAAGCGTGGGTATTACATCGTATGAGTGTAAAAATAGGTACCTTGTTTACCTGTGCGAGTAACAATGCTGTGACCACGATTTAATTCGTAGTACGTAAACTCCTTCGGAGAACCATGCCGTCCTTTGCAGACAGCAGGATTGAGAATTTTAGTATGCACAAGAGCAGAGAGCACGTTCTTGAGATCTCCCTCGCCAAAAAATTGACTCCAGCGCACTTGCGTACGCACAGCAATACGTATGCAAAGATACTCCCACACGAGCTCCGACAGCTTGTTAAAAGAAAGCGTCTTGCCACTACCCACAATATCTATGCTCCGGATAACATCCTGCACAAATGAAAAACGCTTTTGATCTTCAGCCGGAACGTTTGCGCTGCCAGTGGAGGCATACTCAATACACCTTACAAAGTCATCTGCTCTTCTGCTCAAAGCGTCGTTTTTAAAGACATGATTGTCTCCTTCGAGTTCGTGACGATACTCCGAAGGTTTGAGAATAATCACTTCCTTGCCGAGGTCTTGCACAAATGCGTGCAAATCCGGATCGTGTGAGAAATCTCCATCTCCGCTGACAATGAGCACCTTGCGAACAGACGAAAATTCCGCATATTTTCGCACGCGCGCTTTCAGTTTAGCGTCTACCGCATCTTTATCTTTCGTCTGCATGGGACAAACAAAGACTTCAAAACCAGACTGCCACAATAATGTGATCACTTCGGGTCTTCGAGCAGAAATCGGGGACAAAAAAATATCAGAATAGATCACCCTGCCAAACTCACGACAGAAATTGCGCAGTTTTATAAACGAAACCTCAAATATCTTTCTTGTCACTCCAAGGACATTATCATAGTCAACAAGCACGGCAACAAGGTCTCTTTCTCCGTTTTCCCTCGTTTTGACCGCACGAGCGGAAGCTTCTTCGACTGGAGAGAGCAACGGAGCTTCTGTTACTTCTGCACTCGACGCGCTCGTCACGGATGTCGTTTCTTGTTTTTGTGTATGAGGAGCAGAATACTTTCTTTTGAGAATCCGTATTTCGGTGATGCGTGAACCACGCCCGATACTGTTGTGAGAATAGGTACGCTCAATCAATCCAAGATCAGAAAGTTTTGCAAGTGACTGTGAAATGCTCACACCGGTCTTGCCCATCTGCCGAGAAAGCTCACAAACAATCCCCTCTTTTTCATTTACAAGACGGTCTCCTTTTCCAACATCCTCCAAAACCTTCTCAAAGAATACTTCGAGCGCCGCCTTCTTTTTCATCTCTCAATTTTCCTTTCATGGCAGAGAAAAGTATCCATTGCAACCACAATAGCTGCATCCGCAGAGTAACGTACTATGATAGAGCGTTGCTGTCAAGACCATTGAGTAACCTCTCACGCCTTCGGAAAATCCCCCACAATCCTCCCCCTTTTAAATCCCCCTCATTCCCCCTTTCATAAAGGGGGAAGCCGAACGCAACTCCTCCCTTTGTTAAAGGGAGGGTGGGAGGGATATGGACTCCTCCCTTTAATAAAGGGAGGGTGGGAGGGATATGGACTCCTCCCTTTAATAAAGGGAGGGTGGGAGGGATTTATTCATAGTGTGAGGGGTTACCATTGTCAAAATCTTTTTAGAGCCTATCTGAGATTAGGAGGATTGCACCGTGGGAATTGTGAAATAAAACGTGCTTCCTTTTCCTTCCTCTGATTCAAACCATATCTTTCCTCGGTGGGACTCCACAATATTTTTTGCGATAAAAAGTCCGAGTCCGGATCCTTGCGTTTCCATATGTATTGCGTTCTCTCCTCGAAAAAATTTTGTAAAGACTCGCGCTTGTGCATATTTCGGAATTCCTATTCCGTCGTCCTGAACCGAAACAGTGACAGCATGGTCTTCTCTATAAGCAGAAATAGTGACAAGTCCTCCTGCGTTTGTGTACTGAATCGCGTTTGCGACAAGATTTTGGATAACGAGCCTTAATCCTCCCTCATCGGCAAAAATTTTGGGGAGTTTTTCTTTTGATAACTTGAAGATAATCTTGATCTTCTTTTCTTTCTGTTTTTCCTGAAAATCCAGAAGGGTCATCTGAATAAGCTCAACGACATCAAGAAGAGATGGCCTGGAGATTGCTCCTTCCTTCTCAATACGCTCTACATTCAAAAGATCATTCACAAGGAGAATCATTCGTTCGTTGGTTTGATATGCCTTCTCGAGAATTTCTTTTTGCCGTCTCACGATATGGCCCAAGTCTCCACTCAACAAAAGGTTCACAGCCCATTTTAGAGCAGAGAGCGGGGTGCGGAGTTGGTGGGCCGCGATTGAAACAAATTCTGTTTTCAACTGCTCAATTTGTTTTTCACGCGTAATATCGTGAATCACAATCATACTACCGTTTTGTTGCTCCTTTGACCCAAGAGAAATTGTGGTAACCTCGACCGTCATATTTTCGTGGAGCACTACCTCCTCTTTTATATTCTCCGATTTCTTCAAAAGCATCTCTGTGAGAGGTCGCAGGAGCGGAAACGCGCTCAATTCTCGAATGTCCTTCCCCTTCAGCTCACTTTGTTTCATGAGAAATATATGTTCTGTCTGCGGATTCACAATCTCTACTCGCCCGTCTCTGTTGAACGCTATAATTCCATCCCCCATGGAATGAATAAGATTCTCGGGAAATTTTCTTGCTTCAAGCAGACTATCGGTCATGGTGTTGAAACTTTCCGCGAGTTTTCCGATCTCATCTCTCGAACGCACTGGTGCTCGCCTTGCCAGATCACCTCCCGCAATAATACTCGCAGTCATTGTTAAAGCAGCGACGGGTTGTACCACGCTATGGTTAATCACCATAAAAATAAAGAGTGCGGCAAACAAGCTCACAATTCCGGTAACCATGGCAAGCTGTCTTGCTTCTTTTTGAGCCGGCCCAAAGGCAACTGACGTGGTTGTCTCGACAATAAGCTTCCACCCGCTTCCTTTGTAGTTCAGATATCCAAGTTGCGGTACGTAGGATGCGAGCACGGGAGAGACGCCGTGGATAGAGTGTGGAAAAATATCTGACTTTTCTCTTCCTTCTATTGCGTTTTGCACAATCACATTCTTGCTATCATTCCTCAAAAGATCCTCATTGTTTTTATCGACGTCGGAAGAGCCAATAAGCAACCCTTGGGCATTGTAGAGATATGCGGCTTCTTTGAGTTCTTCTAAAACTTCGAGCACCGCAGGCCAAGCAAAATTTCCAATTACCACCCCAAGAATCGGATGGCCAAACTGTTTGCTTTTAATGGGAGCAGCGAAAATAATCGTAGGCTTCGAAGTGTAGGTAGAAACCTCGAAATCTGAAAAGTATACTCCCCCCTGAAGAGCATGCTCAAAAGCTTGTTCGTAGGGCTTATTATATAAAATGCTCTGTCCCAGCTTTCGGTCATCGGTTGCAATAACGATTGTTCCTAATTTGTCGACGGCGAAGAGAAAATCCCACGGTCCCGTAAGAATGGTGTTTTCGTTGAATTCCTTTTTAAGGTCTTCTTGAGATATCGTTATGGCTCCTTCTTGATATTGAGACAAGAATACCGTGCTTTCTGCGACTGAAAAAATATCAAGATAGCGTTCATAAAGCAAACGATCGATCTTATCCATGGTTTGGCGCGTTACTTCAAGTTGGTTGTCGCCAATCAACTTTTGAAGCGCAGATTTCGTTCCCGTGAAGACAAAAAACCCGGCAAGTCCTACCGTAAAAAGAGTTACAAACAAGATACCGATCGAGATCTTCTGCGAGAGCTTCATGGAGTCAAAGGGAACAGATACATCCTGGAGCGTTTATTGAGTGTGTTTAGTCGAGAAATTTTCGAGTAAAAACTCGGTCTACATCAAATTCGTGCTCGAGTAAACCATTTGAGCGCATCGCCTCATACAGTGTTCTCCAACGGATAAACTGAATACTGCCGATTTTTTCCGGTCCTAATGGTTGAATCAGCGGAATGCTTTTTTCAAAGATAAACTTTTCCAACTCCTGATCTTTGTAGGTTTCGTTGGTTACATAAGGCATGGTAAGATCGACTGCTTCTTCGGAATGGGCCATTGCGTACTGCCATCCTTTGATCGTAGCTTCAACAAATCCTTGCACGAGATCTGGATTCTCGTCAATGAGACGTTGCGTGGTCACAAGCACATCCCCATTCATCTCAAATCCAAAACGTTCTGGCAAAATCAGATTATACTCGAGACCTTGCTTGTCAAACAGATATACCTGATCAGTCCGGTACACATTGATGACGTCGGCGCGCTTTTCGACAACGTCCTGAACTTCTGGACCTGTTTCAAATCCAATAGGCTTTATCATAACTTCACCCTCATCAATCCCAAATGTTTTAAGAAGTGCGGGATAAATAATCCTCCCATCATCCGTGTTTCCCTTAAGACCCAATACTTTTCCTCGAAAATCAGCGGGCGTTGTAATACCGCTTTCTTTGAGCGCCACCAACGCCCAAGAGGCATCTTGGTAGATAATGGCTACTGCACGAAAATCGAGACCCTTATCAACCGCCTTCAGAACTTCGATGGGATTCATCATGGCAAAATCTTCTTTTCTCTCTGCCAAGTCCGTCTCTTGTGACACCGAGAAATCCCATTCTTTAATCTCTACATCTAACCCTTTGTCCTCATAGAATCCTTTTTCTTTCGCTACGTATAAACCCGCGAATTGAGCTTGGTGAAGCCACTTTAAACTAATTCGTACCTTCTCGATCGGCACTATACCGCCTTCCTGGTCAGATAATCGTTGTAGCCAAAGAATTCCTCCGACCACAAGAATAACGATACCGATAGTAACAAAAATTTTTTTATTCATTATTTTTTTTATTTAGGACTTACGCACTTGGATGCAGTTTGAGGCGCGAGCGAGGCTTGTGACCAAGCTGTATTATCCCATACAGCGCGGGAACAAACGAGCGAAGCAACAAAGAAATGCGCCAAGTGCGTAAGTCCTATTATTTAAGAAAGTCTGTAGTGTATGCTTGCTCGATATCAAAATCATTTTTTATGACATCATACTGTCTAAGAAGGCTGTACGTCCGATTCCACTTGGAAAAATTCATTTGTCCAATCTTTACGGTAGGAGAGCGTTTGATGAGTTCTGCGGTTTCTTCAAGCATATCACGTTGATGTTCACGGGTAGTGCCGGAAGCATATTTCATAACGATATCCACCGCTTCCTCTCGGTTTTGGACTGCCCACTCCCAGCCAGCAAGCGTTGCCTTCACAAATGCTCTTGTAAGTTCCGGTTTTTGATAAATTATGTCCTGGGTAGTTACCAACACATCGGCATAGATATCAACCCCGTACTCTTCTGGCTTGATAATGTTGACGGCATATCCCATTCGGTTGGCTATCTTAGGCTCGTTGATCCGAAAGCCTGGCAAAACATCGACCTTTTTTTCCAAGAGTAATGATATTTCTGTGGTGATCGCCGGTACTTCAATGATCTTGCTTCGATCAATTCCTAAATTATTGAGCATCGCAATGTAGGTAAAGTAGGTCCCTGTCCCCTCTCGTACTCCCACTCTTTTCGAAACGAAATCATAGGGAGTTTTAATGCCTGATTCCTTGAGAGCAAAATACGCCACTGGACTTTCTTGATAAATCACTGCAATCGCTTTAATCGCCTTTCCTTCAGAAACCGCCACGAGTACATCGTCAGCGCCCGCTACTCCAAACTCAGCTTTATTGGAGAGAACCTGCGGAAGGGGAGGGGCCCCTGGTCCGCCGCGCTCGATAGTTACAGAAAGGCCCTGCTCTTCGTAAAGCCCTTTTTCCTTTGCAACGTAGATACCTGCAAATTGGGCTTGATGTTCCCATTTCAATTGAATCGTAACTTCCTTGAGCTTAGACGATTGTTCCGAAGATTGCCCTCTTTGTTGGAAAAACCAGAAGGCACCGGTAACAAAAGCGCCACAAATACCAAAAAAAATGAGAGCAACTATACCCTTTCTCTTCATGTCAATGTATTGTATCACAAACCAAACGAATGCTCGAAGAAGATTTCCACAAAAAATCCGCCTCCCTCTTTTGCTTGTAAGAACCTATCCACGATCTCGCTTTCTAGACGAATTTTTCAAATTTTGAGAGGAAAAAAGTAAAATTTGACGAACTGAATCGAGATTCAGTAAGGAAAATTAGAAGAGTCGGAGATTTGATCGCCAAGGACAACGAACTGCCACCGTCAAACCTTCTGGTTCGAACTGAACGAAAGATCGAATAGAAAGCCCGGCTATACGAAAAACATCGAAGTATAGACTACGTGGCTGTATCACGTTATCGAGTTCAATTATTTTCTTTTCATTCAGTCGAGCATTGATTGGAACGACCTTCCCCTTCAACTGATGAGTCAGAGCAGGAGGATCCACCTCTACGAGATTTGTAGCAACGAAGAGAGACCCGTCAGGAGCAAGCACGCGTGCAATTTCTCCAATGGTGGGATTAAGATCGGGAAAATACATGAGGCAGAAACTTGCGAGCACAATGTGTACCGAGGCATCTTGCAAAGGAAGTTCTTGCATATCGCCCCGAAGTAGCAAAAGTCGATCTAGCCTGTGCTCCTTTTTCCGTCGAGACGCTCGCGCGAGCATTTCGACACTTCTGTCAAGAGCTATAACTTTGCCGGCGCCGCGTTTGTGCAACACCTCGCTCCATCTCCCATCCCCGCACCCAAGATCAAGTGCTTGCAAACCTTCAAGACTCATCGGGAGTTCCCCAAGAAGACACTCCAAAACTCTTGCATCAATCCCTCCGGTTTCCTCCGTAGAACCACCTTTTACTACGTTATAGTATCTATTCACTTTTTCGCTGCCATAGAAACCTGCCACCTGTTGAGTCATTGCCACAATCTCCTTGCGTCCGGAAAGCTTTCCAAATCGAGTATATCAGATGCATGCTCAAGAGCATACATAATTTCGGCGACTTGCTGGTTTCACCAGTAATTCAAAATTCTACATACTCGCATATGCAAAAGCGAGGACTGTCACCGCTTTCTGCTAATAGACCTGTTCTCAAATAACCTTTCTGCCAAAAGTGTCCAGATTTTTGCTACGACTTGTCAAAAATTGCTTGAAATATCTCGATATTCCTCGCATTTTTTGACTTCGTCTCGCTAAAAATCTGAACATTTTGTCATGAAATCCTATTTGAGAACAGGTCTATTTACTTCTCCTGCCGCCATTCGGTAAACTCATACTGTGTCGAGGAATACGGTGTGAGCGGAGGAGGATCATTCACTAATTTTCGATCGTAGCTATTTGTTCGTGTGTTATAGCCCGAACAGTAGACACCGCCGCAGTTCCATTTTTCACCAACACGCCCAGCGGAAACAATGGTGCCGTTGGTCGTAAGAGAGTTTCGCTTAACATACGAACTGTATGCGGCAGGTACTTTCTTTGAACCATTATCTAGGTAAAGACTCCGGCCATAGTATCCTTTTTGCGCTATAAAAATGCCATTAAGCTGCATGTCGTTCGGGGAAACGAGCGGAATTACTATTGACTTTTCGGCAACAACCAAGAGGCCGTCAGGTCCGCCAGAGGTCGTATATGTTATGTTGTTGTTCAACACAACTGTTGTATCCACTGAAGCATCAGTGGTGTTAGCCGACGCAACCGTAATTTTTCCCTTCACAACCCCCTCGAGCCATACATCATCTTCTACAAAAATAAGACCGCAGTTTGCAGGAATGGGATAATTCCCCTGAAACTCCTCATTTTGAATAATATGTTCATCTTTATGCCATACCATATCATCAATATGTCGTCCCCACACCCACGGAGAAATCGCTTTGATACGAAACAGATCATACGTTCGATCACTTTTTAAAACAATGTGAGAGCCCTTAAATGGAGCAGAAGAGGCAATATAAATTCCCCCATTGTTTATGGCACGCGTTTTCATATTTACAAGGTCTGTTGTGATACCCGCAAAGTTTATATTTGGGATAGGAAAATTCCACAATGCGGATCCACTGCCCGCTCCAAAAACTCCCGGTTTCCACTCCCCCGCGCCTGAACAGCCAAACGAGCTCGTACAGAACCAACCGGGACCGGGAGGGATATCGGAAATACTGCTTGTCACGCTTGAATGGTTCGTCCCATCCATGCGGATACCCCCGTTAGAATGGTAGGGGCCGTAGATCTCGCGATCTGCCCCCGCCCAAACATTACTATTGAGAATATACGCAAATTCAGCAATTGATGGTCGAGCATAGCGTCCTTTCACCACGCGCGTTAGAGACGGGTCCTTATATGCTGATCCGGTTGAGACAATATCAATTACCGTTACCTCACCACACTTTTGATTATCATTTATGGCAAGAGAAAACTCGCCGATATTTCCCCCTTCAGGGTCCGCAAATACATGCACATAGGGACCGGGAGCTCCGGTCCCGTCTTGCATATCATTCGGATTGTGTGCCAAAAACCAGCGGTAGTAATCAAGCCCCCCTTCCGCAATCTGCAATGCAACCTCGCGGTTCTGTTTTGCACGTTCGACATTATTTTGTATGAAAATAAAACCAGTGAGCGACATCATGATCACGCCGAAAACACCCATGAAAACGACAGCTATAAGAGTCATGTAACCTCTGATTAACATCTAAAGATTTGTTTTAAGATTACGTATAGTCGCACTCGATCGAAGAGTAAAATCACTCGGCGCAGTCTCGGGATGCACATTCACGATCAGATTCATTTTAACATGCGCAACGTCGGCCACATTCGAAAAATTCGTGATTTCGACACCGCTTTCGTTGTAAAAGCGAAACGTTGTTGTCGCAAGAGCGATATTGCGCACATGTTCGGCAACAGGAGTCACTATTTCACTTGCGGGATTATACAAAAGCGGAGAGCCTGATGAATCAATGATACCACGCTTGAGCTTCGAATCTGTCGCATCTACAAAATAGCGCACGCGTTCAATCCCAATGTCCGTATCAATATCTGCAAAAAAAACAAAAGATTGCTCCGCGATGCTGCTCACAGGAAATGACCCGTCATCTCCGTAGGTGGCTTCACGGATATCGCGCGAAAGCGCCTCAATGCCCCTGCGAGCATTATTGATTGTTACTGCTTGATCAAGAATATATGCATTGGAACGATAGAACATTCGTATCGCCGCCATGATACCGAAAAGAACGATAGTTGATACTACGATTGCAATAGCGGTTTCTAGCAGTGTAAAGCCTTGTTTTCTCATAAAATTAGGGCACAAGATGTATGGTTTGTTGCGATGCGTCAACAACATCGATCATTGCGCTCGTAAACATTTGATATCCCGAAAGCGTCACAGAAAGCGAATAGGGATTCCCTCCTCCCACAGTTCCTTGCGGCAAAGCGCTAAAAAATGTCTGGCCGCAGTTCCCTGTTAGTTGCGTGCGGTCAATTCCGCCACTTCCATAGAGACGTACTGTCGCGGGAGAAAGCACAACCGCCCCGCTTTTCACGACAACAAGCAGGGTATGCGCTGAATTCGGCACGAGTGTGACATTCGTCGTCGTTGCAACACCAGGATTAAGTGTAAAAGGCTGCGGCGGGCACGCCTCACTCATATCATACCCGGTTCCCGCAGAGACAGAAATTATATAGGTATCGTATTCAAGCGCCGGAAGGGAAAGTATTCCCGCTCCATTTGTTTGTAAATTCTCGCTGTATTTGTATATCGGCGCGCCGCCTCCCGTTGTGCCGATTGTTTTATTCCCTCGCAGACTAAACGGGACATTTGGAATCGGTGTCGGTCCTTGCGAATATGAAACTTTCCAATCAAGAACACGCGGAGTAACAAGACCGTCCGTTGTGGTCAATGTTACCGAGAGTTGAAGCGAGGGGTAGAGAGCAGGATTGATACTTGCAAGGCCGACGGGAGACGCCGTGAAACCTGCCGCATTTCCCGGCAGTGCGGCATCGGGAACAGGAACAGAATTGTTCCCTCCATCTATGTAGTGCACACGATAAAGCGCCACGGTTCCCGCGGGAATTGAGTCATTCCAGGAAAAAGAATCCCATGAACGAAGATTCGCAGGTTGTATTGAATGTGAAATGGCATATCCTGTCGGTTCATAATTAACCACTTCGAGAAGCTGCAGATGGCTTCCTGGTCCTCCGCTTGAAGTCACCGTCGTTGATGCCGATTGAAATATCTTTGTCGTATCGTCAAAAAGATCTTCCCAAAATGCCTGTGCAATCGGAGAAAATGTCCGTACTGTTTTTGAACCAAGAAAATCTATCTGGAACGTCGCCGCGGTCGTTCCGTCTTGCACGACCGTCAAATGACCGGGATTAGGATTCGGATTTCCTGCATCCGCACTATACGTTTTGTCCAAACTCATACCGGAGCGCGTCACCGTGATTTCATAACTGCTTCCCGCCGGAGAACCGGGAAAAAGCACGATGCCCGCGGCATTAGTACTCGTATCAATAGAAACAACAGGAATAAGCGAGTTGTTTTGTATATGCACATTCGCTCCCGGGACCGGAGCGCCGAGCGCATCAATAACCGAAATGAGAAGTGTGCCGCCGCCTGCTATCGTTTCAATGCCGCGGGGCACAATGTTTGAAATAACCGAAAACGAACGGATGCTCCCGCGGAATGTCCATGTAAGCTCTACTTTTATTCGTTTGTAGTCCGCAATAAGACCGTTTTGGTCTGCTCCCGCAAGCCCGTCTTTCGGATCATCAACATATTGTATGAGCGTGCGACGCGTATAGATAATGCCATTAAAAAGAACGGTTTCTGTCGGGGGAATATTCCCCGGAGGAATTCCCCCGACGGTTCCGACACTGTTGTAGGGCAAAGATCGGACAAACTCGACTGCTTCATTTGCGAACGCTGTCGCGCCAATACGCGCTTTTGTATGGCCGACAAGCCGCACGGAAAGCTTTAAAACTCCCAGAATTGCAACAAATGAAACGCTCAATATAAAAGCGGCAATCAACACATCGAGCAAACTCATACCCGCAGATACGTCTTTGTGAGAGTTTCTATGTAAAGCCATATTTTTACTTGCTTTTTTCCTCACATTGTATATACTAGTCATGTGGTATCGAGAAAGGGCGTCGACCGTTAGGACGATAGCCCTTTCTCATTTGTCGCATCACAATCTAAATGATCTGTTTTGTCAACAAAAATATTAAAATTGTGATTCTTGAACCCATTAAGAAAAGAAACTGTTCCTAGTTTCCTCTTCACATAATTTACAATCTCAAGTTTGTACTTCGACCCCTTAACGAGCTTTTTAGAAAACTTTATATCATAGGTCACGGTGCCTATTAAAAGATCCACAAGCTGGAGCAAATCATTTGATTTTGAATCAAATCTACACACACCAGCCAAAGCAAGCCGGTTCTTTTTTTGATTAAAACTTTTCTTCACATCGACTTCAAAACGGATGCCCTTGGGAGTTGTTACATAGTCGGCAATAAGAATAACAATCTCTTGCTCCGACAGAGAGGCATCTAACAATTTAAGCGTTATTTGTTCGTACGCCATCCATGGGTCGGCGTCGAAACTTGTTGCATAATAATCGCTTTTTGTGCTTATAGAATACGAATAGAAACTAATGCTTCGAGTCTCAAAAAGTGCATCAATCACTGTCTTGGCAAAGCCGCTATTGTTTTTGGAAAGTTTATTGAACTTAATCTCGTCGTAAAATCTTATCTTGCTTCGTTCGTAAAAAATCTTACTCTGCAGATAATATGGCTGACTCATTTTCAATATCCCTACCGTAAAATAGTGATCTTTCTGGTCACTTAGTGTGCCGGTTTCATCCAAGAAACAAAACTTGGTCCAAATTTTGTCAAAATCAGCCAGTTTGAGGTCTTCAGTTTTTATTTCTTTGTATGATTTAAAAAACATATTTGCTAGATTCCCGCTTTCGCGGGAATGACACTAATTGCGTACGGTCTATTTAATGCAAAAATGTAAATGTCGAAAGAATATGCTGATACATATCTGAAAATCTTGATTGAGAAGTAGGATAAGCAATCTCTACAACATCATATGGGATTAAAATGTTTAAATTCAAGCAAGAACAATACTCTCGTTACTGTATAGCGCTCGACAAACTATAAATCGGCTGAATCATGGCCACAGCGAAAAACCCAACGGCCCCCCCAATAAACAACATCAAAAACGGCTCGATGATTGTCGACATATTTTTCGTCTTCTCTGAAACCTCCGACTCGTAGAAAAGGGCAATACGCTCGAGCATCGCAGGCAGTTTGCCCGTTTCCTCTCCGACCGCCATCATTTCGCTCACTACCGCAGGATACAAATATTCCGCCTCGCGAAATACTTCTGATGTTGGATTTCCTTTTGTAACTGATTCGGCCGCTTTTGCGATAACGTCCTTGAAATAGACATTCTGCACGACATCTCGAGTAATTTGAAACGCACTCGAAATATCAACACCAGCCGTGAGCAGAGATGAAAGCGTGCGAGTTGTACGCGCGGCATTCACCTCCCGAATGAGCGTCCCAATGATTGGGATGTGCAAAAAAATCCATTGAAAGACACGTTTCCCGGGAGCCGTCTTACCGAAATAGAACAGTGCACCGACAAAGACGATGACAGCGGCCAACACTAAAAAGAAATACTCGCTTAAAATATCGCTTATTCTCAAAATAAGGCGTGTCATAGCGGGCAGCTCCACATTCATTTCACGAAAGGTACTTGCGAGTGTTGGCACAACGTAGGTAAGCATGAGCGCACCAACAATGGTCATAGCAACAATGATAACGCACGGATACATGAGCGCGCCGCGAACCTTTCGTTTCAGATCGTACGCCTGCTCAAGTTGCAGCGCGACAATCTGGAGAGATTCCGCAAGTCCGCCCGATTCTTCCCCTGCTCGCACCATAGACGTAAAGAGCGCAGAAAATACCTTCTTGTGATTCTGCATCGCTTCCGAAAGCGTTTTGCCTTCGCCAATCAACACTGCAAGATCACGATAAAGCGCGCGCAATACTTCTGATTTTGACTGACGCTCCATCACATTGAGCGCGCGTTCCATAGAAAGTCCCGCCGAAATCATTGAGGAAAGATTCCGCGCAAAAGTAATCTTGTGCTGCAAACTCACGCCGCCGATTGAGATCTTCTTAAACTTTTCCCAATTGAAAGCTGTTCCTCCCTTCAATTCTTTTACTGTCACAACAGTCCCTCCTTCAGCCCTGATATCGCGATATAAAGCAAATTTATCTTTTGCTTCGCGGATATTTTCATACTCCGTATTGTCCGCTTTGCGTGCTGTATATGTATATTTCATGTTATTCCGAAATGACGCGCAAAACTTCCTCTATCGTCGTTTGCCCCTCTACCGCCTTGAAAATACCGTCTTCGAGCATGGTGAGCATGCCCTCTTTCCGCGCTTGTTCATTGATCGCTTCAGCTGTTGCGCCGCGCATAATAAGCTCCTTGATCGTCGAAGTTATGGGAATCGTTTCATATATGCCGATACGGCCGCTGAATCCTTCATCCGTATCAGCTGTTTTTGGCTTATAAAAAGGTATCTTCGCCCACGTTGCGGCTTTCTCAACAATATGCTCTTCTTTGAGCGCCGCGAGTACATGTTCAAGATCAACACGCTTTTCAAGCGCCGTAAGTTCATCCTTCGAGAGCGTATACTTTTCTTTTTCTTTCGTGAGTTGCCGCACAAGACGCTGTGCAATAACCAAATAGAGCGTCGATACCATAAGAAACGGCTCAACCTTCATGTCGAGTAACCGCGGAATCGCGCCTGCGGCGGAATTCGTGTGCAGTGTCGAAAGCACAAGATGCCCTGTAAGTGACGCATTGATCGCAAGAGATGCCGTTTCGTTGTCGCGAATCTCTCCAACCATGATAATATCCGGGTCCTGACGCACCAATGCGCGCAAACCTTTTGAAAAGGTAAAATCAATATCCGGCCGCACTTGCGTCTGGTTTACACGATTCATTTGATATTCGATTGGGTCTTCAATGGTCGAGATATTTACTTCCGGCGTATTTAAAATATCAAGCATCGTATAGAGTGATGTTGTTTTTCCCGATCCCGTTGGCCCCGTCGTCAAAATCATGCCCGTCGTCTGCGAAAGCGCCTTGTGTATTGCTTCAAGAGCATAGCCATGATAGCCGAGAACTTCAAGCGTAAAGCCCGTTGCGCCCTCTCGCAAAAGACGCATCACCGTTTTTTCACCAAAATAGGTCGGCAATACTGATACGCGAAATGAAACCTTCTCATTATCGACATCCACCTTAAAACGTCCGTCCTGCGGCAATCTTTTTTCATCGAGCTTTAACTTGGAGAGCACTTTGATGCGAGCTGTAATGCTCGCGGATGCCGATGTCGGCAACACCATTGCGTCCCGCAAAATACCATCAATGCGATAGCGCACCAGAAGCTGATTGTCCATTGGTTCAATGTGTATATCAGATGCATTTTGAATAATCGCATGTTTGAGAAGCGTATCAACAATGCGAATCACGGGCAGATCTTCCGCGAGTTTGTGCAGATCTCCCGTGGCAGCTTCTTCTCCTTCAACAACTGAAATGTCCTTGATTGCTCCGGCGGCTTTTTGGATAATATCGCCAAATTCCGCACGTAAACTTTTCTGATACTGCAAAAGAACATCTTTCATGGACTCTGTATCGGTAAGCCGCGGCAATACCTTAAGTCCGACTTTCTTTTTTACAAATTCAATCGCCTCCAAATCAGCCGTATCAAGCATGGCAACCTCGAGCGCATTCCCTATTTTGCGAACCGGCACAATATTGTGCGAACGCGCCACGGGTTCAGGAATAAGCGTTAAAATTTCAATGTCAATCTTCTGTCCCTTAAGGTGCAGAAATGGAATGCCAAGCATGTATGCCTGCACTCTCCTAAGATCATCTTCGGAAATCCTGCCCTCGCTCACGAGTATTTCGCCGAGCGTTGTATGCTTCTCTTCGGCGGTTTTGATCGCAGCATCAATATCCTTGCGGGTTACCAATCCCGCATCGAGAATAAAGTCCTTTAACCTTTTAGTATCTACCTGCACAAAAATATGAGCACGCTCACGCGCGTATGCCAAGAATATCTTTGGATTACGAAACGTTCTTTTTGTTGTCATTGCGAGCCCGTTGGGGCGCGGCAATCCAGTTCTTACACACCATGTACTGGATTGCTTCGGGCTTCGCCCTCGCAATGACGCTTGCAAAAGAGTTTCGTAATTCAAAGAGAATATACAGTTCAATTGTAACAAATATATTTCTGCATTACTTCTGCTTCGTTGTGGAAAGAAACGGACGCTATGCAACAAAGCCCCGCCGTGATTAAATTGGTGGGGCATATTCTTTTCAAATAGGAGGTGATTGGTGGCCAACCAAGCACAAAGAACGGAACATTCTGGAGCAAAAAGGGGCCGCGGAGCATATTGTGGCAAAAAAAGATTTGCTAAAAAAGAGAGCAACAAAATGCGGCGCAAGTACGATAAACAAAACTCCGAGGAAAACAAACATGCAGAATGACTGGCACTGCGATTATTGTCTTCTTCCGTATGACATGAGCGGTCTCGCCTGCGGAGGAATTACATTCAATGCGGACTCCGCTCTGGAAAAACAAAAACTTTTCTGTTCAGCAAAATGCGCTCATGCGTATGTGACCATACACCCTAAAGATGTTCTCTTCTGTATTCCGCCACATTTAGCGTATTGGAACTCTGGAAGCGGTTGCTTTATGTGCCAAAAAACAGATGCGAAACTCTATGCCGCCGTCGACGCACCGTATGGTTCAGAGCTCGACACCATGGGACGTCCCGTCTGTTTCTGTTCGCTCACCTGTTTACTTGCCGCTCTTGCGCGTGATGCAAAACAAGCCCGCAAGTTCAATGTTGGTCCGTGGCATCTCATGCAAAACTTTTAGCATATCGCCGCGAGGAAAAACATTTCCCCGCGGCGATTCCTTATGCACGGAAGTCTTCACATATTGCTTTATGTATGATATTCTTTGCCGAGACTGCAACCCCTTTAGAAGCCTATTCACAGGAGAAATTCATGGACCTTTTTATTCAGGCAGGACAACAAAATGCACGCTATCAGGGCCGAACAGAGACGCTTCGTGTGTGCAGCCTATGTATGATTCTAACTGTAGCGGGTACATTTACAACAATATCATTTGATTTGTGGAAACCACTGTTTCAACTTATAGTGGGGTTCTGTGCAGTCCTTGCGTTTATCTTATTTATAGCAAGCATGGCTTCCCGCATGTTACGCCGAGAACAACGGGAACGAGAATATGCCCTGAAACTATTGCCCGAACAGCACAAAATTGACATCATGTTGTCTATGTATAATGATCACCTCGCAGATCCCGAAATGATGTCACAACTGAATTTACGGATCAGAAATGATCTGATGCGCATGAAACAGGATTTCAGTTCTCACGCACGATAAGATATACTACACACTAGGTGACATGATGGCGTCGAGCTGGAATATAAGGGGCTCCGAGATTATGAACATGCTATGGCTCTTCATTGGCTTGTACACTGGCGGACTAGTAACCATCATTATGGCTGTCTCGTTGACGGTCGAAGAAGGTCGAAAATCTGGTCTTGTAAAGGATTGGGGACACCAACGGTGGGTGTACTATATGTTTCGAAACTGCATATATAATACAGGACCGTGGGGGCGAGCATTCACTTTCCTTTGTTACCCAATAACACTTGCGTATACATTTTGGAAAACCGAGAAGGAAGACCGTCAGGAGGCAATTTCTATTGACTCCTATATAGCAGGTGAAACGACCCTCTGGTGGGAAAATCAACTTAGAACCTATCCACGATCTCCATTTCGACTAAAATTTTCCAAATTTTGGATTAAAAAAGTCTAATTTTCCTTACTGAATCTCGATTCAGTTCGTCAAATTTTACTTTTTTCCTCTCAAAATTTGAAAAATTCGTCTAGAAAGCGAGATCGCGCGAGAAGAGATCTCCTCGCGGCTTCACTGTTTTATCTATCTTCCATCATATATTCTAACGATCCCCCACAACCGTTGCAGATTGGAAAATCTCTTTGCATATATTCGTCGTAGAGCATCGGATGCGTATTGTGCTTTGCAACATGTCTTTCAACATATGTGCAGTATTCAAGACACGATGTAATGCGCGCAACCGTTTCTGCTGTCGGCAACATACTTACCACACCACACGCTCCTCGTGGAGCATCTCCAGTCCCAATAGTACACCGAACACGATACGGATCGGACGGTATATCAACAAAACTGTAGCGAATATCTATATTCAGAAACTGCGGCGCGTCATTGCCAAATGTCGGTATGGTCATTCCAATGATTCCGCCCTGATCACGCAGATGCGCCGAAAACACAAGTTTAGTCCCATTCGTCTCTTCGCTTCTCATTCCATTCCTTTCTCATCTTGTTTTTTCTCTGACTTTTCAGCTCGATAAATAATATAGGAACTCTTCATTTCACGATTCTCTTTGTTAACTGAAGAGATTACTCTATAAACAAACCACGTTAACAATGTCGTAGCCGACAAAACGCCAATTAGTTTGAGAATTGTATCCCCCACTATTGAAGTCCTCCTCGTGTTTGAACTTTTCAAACTGCGTATTGTTCTACGAAGAAAGCCATCACAACTTCTGAAAGCAGGATCGCATGCCGGAAAACTGCTGTCAATCGTTGCTAAAGCCGACGAATCTTATTCTGTTGTTTTTGCTCAAATGCTTCCATATTACTTTCCATGACAATGTTTATACTTTATTGAACCCCCATCAGCTTTCTTCGCTCCGCAAGGACAGCGATCATTGCGACCGATGCGCACCGCGCCTTTTCCAGGCTTCATGACAGTGATTTTTGTTGAGATATCAAGCGGATGATTAAAATTAATACGATATTTTTTCAACAAGGCATAGTAACGAACCCCGATATCATTTTTAAGCGACGAGCTGTTGCGTAGGCGTGGCAAGCGCTTGCGCTTGCCACGAGAATCTCTTGAAGTTTTCTCAAAAGATTCCATGAATTTCTTAAGTCTGCCGAGTTGAATCGCATCTGTAAACCCACCGCGCTCGTATGATTCAAGAGTCATACGAGCGAAATCATAATGTGAATTGAGTGCAAGCGCAATCCGGAGCATTTCACGTCCATGTTCTTCTTCACCAAGCGCAAAGTGCATCGCCGCTTTATTACCATAGAGACGGAATACGTCCTGATATGTCGTACATTTTTCAAACAAAAGAGTAAGAGCACGATTCACTTCGGCAAGCGCCTTCTCGTTCTCATCGTTATGAAAGCGCTCCAAAGCACGCAGAGAACATCTTATGACCTCATCGCTATCGAAATCGATCATATCCTCCAGAAATTGCGGGGGGTCTTCCTTATCTTCCCGCACCCACAAATGTTGTTCAAATGGTGTTTTTTCTCCAAAATGTTTCTGTGACGTACGAGCGTACAAGCACATAAGGAGCGGCAACAATTTTATCATAATTTCCTCCTTGATATTTTTCCTCTCGCGATCTTCACATAAACCAAAGGTCATTGTCAAAAATACGAAGTGCTCGCCGGTTACATTATTTCTATCCACGTCGGTATTTTGTATCCACTCCTCGATCAAGTCAGCCGACACATACGGCAGTGCGCCATAACACGCAAGGGATCTATCTATTACGCGCTTGAGTTCCTGTAGCGAACACGTGCTATAAAATTCGACCTCACGATCTATGTCATCCTCCATATTCTCGTCATCCATCTCATGCTCATGATTATGAGAAAGCAATTTCTGAAACTCCTTGAGCGTAAACGGGCGTTTATCTTCACGAAATACCTTTCTGGTTTGCTTTGGTAGCGCGACCGGACAAGTTTCCACGAAACCCCCAACGATCTCGTAGTGCGTACCAGCCCATCCAACACGGCATGCCACCGTACTCCCTTCTTCTATGCTAAAGGTCGCCGTATGTTCAGACGCCGTATACTGCATACCACTTTTGATACTTTTAAGTTCAACCGAAGTGCCCGAAACAACATGCAGGACATCAAAAAAACCAAATTCATTCTTTTGGAGATGCCGATATATTTCACGCCACTCCCCTTCGAGATGAAGCGGGTTCCGATCATAAAAGTCTTGCAAAATCGTTTGACCATTTCGTAAGCGAAAATCAAACACAAACCATTCCTCGAACCGTGCATCATCGCCTTTGCACATTTCAAGCGTGCCGCCAGGCACCACTTTCTGATCAAAGAAGATTTCGATGGCACGCGTAAACTCCCTCCTAAATTCCGGAGATGTGAAGTAATAATTAATCACCTGCGGTAAAGTACCCTTTTTCAACATAGTTTAAATCTATAATCACAAGCGAGGAGAAAGCGAAAGTTTCTACTTTCATTTTCTCCGAGTGCCGTGATTATATACCCAATAACATTCGCAAACCTAATGCTTTTGAGTATATACCAGTAATTTCGTGTATAGCGATCATGCTACTCCCGCTTACAAAAACTTTCAATCGCACAAATACTGTCATTTCAATCGCGTTTCTGTATCGTCATGAAACGGCGAAGGGCTTTTTTGTTCAGGCAACATGTTCCATACCATTTCAAATATTTGTTTGACTGTGCGGGCAACATCAGGATTTTCGATAATGACCGACTGCAGGCCGCGAAACGCGATGATCCGAACGAATGTGTCCCCTACATCGATCGATATCGTTGCGGAATACTGCTCAAAGGATACAAATTTAAAATTAAAATTTTTGCGGGCGTAGCGGTCGCTCCATGCTCGGAGTGATTCGTGCACGGGAGCAATGCCTCGAACATGCATATTCCGTTTCTCAATTTCATCACACCACTCAAATGCCAAATCTAGAAATTCTTGCGGAGCATCGTGTGAAGAGGCGTAGAAACCAACGATCTCTTGATCCTGCATTTCTTTCATGTGATACCCAAGCGCTTGCTTCGCACCCGCAATCCCTTCAAAAAACATCGAACGCACCTTTGCTTCCTCTCCTTTTGTCATAGCCATAAGCTCCGGCAATATTTTCTTGGCTACAACAAGCCGTTCTTCAGCAATCGCAAAGAATTCTTCGGGAGATTTTGCCTCATAGAGCTGTTTTCGCATGCGCGGCACTTTCAAAACAAGGCCTTTTTCGATCAATTCGTCCAATATCACATATGTCGTTGGCTTTTTAAGGCCTGATTTCGTCGCAATTACATAAGCGGAGCTGCGGCCAAGCTGAAGCAAGGCAACATACACCTTTGCCTGTTTCTCGTTTAAGCCAAGACTCGCAAGTGATTCTTCTACGCGCATATACACAGTATAGAAGTCTCTATAAGATTAGTCAATAATTTTGACGATAAATAATAAATTGGCATTTTATTCTTTATTAGAGCCATATTATATAAATATATCTATTCAGCATACTTGACTAATCTGATGTACTATGATATACTTCTGCCAGAAAAGTGAACATTGAATTGCTCGTGGTGTTCTCCTCTGTTGGCTTTTGGTTACAAGTTTCTGTGGAACCATTTTGGTTCCCGCTTGCCGCCAGAAGAACAGTGTGGGAGATGACCATGCGCGAGAAATATGTGCCCTACAACGGGGGGTTCGCAGTAGTAGCAAATCGGCAAGCAGTCTGGTTCTCGAGCGGTGAAGAAGCGCGGGAATGGTTGCACTCTAAGGGGTATTCCGAATACACCCTACCATCAGAGCGTTACCGACACGTGCCTCGAGAAAGCCAGAGATGGCGTGTTCTACATAAGGAATGTGCCAAGTGTTGTGTGGGGTATACGCAACACACGGTAGACGTTGCGTGGATACGATATTCAATGAATGTCCGTGGGCCTTTCGTGTCTCGAGACGCATGGAAAGCTCCGCACGAAAAGACTCACAAGTGCGTAGGTTTACGACGCTAGTGTGAATTGAGTTTTCCGCACGTTTCTCTCGGGGCGTTACGCCCGCTCACTTAACGGTTCGGCAGATTCACCTTAAATCTGCCTTTGTATGGAGTCTACAAGCAACACGCTTGCGGACTGCAACAGAGATTGTTCTTTGCAATGAAGTCCTCGGGTTATCTTCCAATACACGGAGAATCTCCAAATGCACATGCCATTTTCAGTACGCTGTTCCGAGCGTGGCCACAGCAACCGCCCCGCAAAAAACACGCGAGTTGGAATTCTCCTTGTGCTTACCGGAGAATTCCGTTCATGTCGTGGCTGTGGCGTCGAGTTTACGCAAATCCGTGTTCCGAATCGTCCAATCGTGACGCAAATTGCGACAACCACATCGGTCACTGCGATTGTCACCATCGTCGAATACTGCGGCACGGTACCAAAGGCCATTGGTCTTGCGTAAAAAGAGTTTATGTCTTATTGTGCAATCTCTGTCAACGGGTTTTTATCATTTTGCGATATATTCTATCGTAGGGACCCAGCCACACAGATTGTACTTCCCGACCTTGCATACATAATGCAAGGTCGGTTTTCGTTTTTTTTGACTACAAAATCGTTCAAAAAAATCCTGCTCAGCGAACACGACCGTTAAAAAATTCAGTCATAAATACGATGCGGTCCTATTTGGTAAAAACGAACACTACCATCTTCAACAAATTCAAAAATTATTCTGTGTGTATACGATACCGAAAAAGACCAAAACCCACCAAGTATGCCTGCAAGCTTGTGCGTTTTCAGTTGCAAATCAAAAGGATTTTTACGAAAAATGAATTCTTTCTCTTCTGCTATTTCTTGTAGTCTACGCGGTAACTTTCTATATTGCCGTTTAAATTTTGGCAAATAATAGATTTTCATACACGAACTATCCGCGGAGATCGCGTAAAGATTTTAGTACCTTTCCCTTCCCGCGTTCAAAACTTTTACGATCATTTGCGAGCTCCTTTGCAAGTCTGTGTTCTCGGAGAACATGCCGAAAAAACTCGCTTTTTGAAGCGAATCCTCCATTTTTTACTTCTTGTTCTACTTCCTTTACCAAACTATCAGGCAATGATATGTTTACGATGTTTCTCATAGTGTATATGCTAAATATCAGCTGTAATAATTCTTGTTACATTGTATTACAGACCTCTATCCTTGTCAACAACAACACAAGTATCTACTCACAAGACTGAGCGGGATTGTGAAAATATGTTGAATAAAAAGGCTTACCCAGTTTTGTGAGCAAATACCAACTCGGCATCACGTTTTTGTGATATACTTCGTATACAAAAAACAACATGGCCACACCAAAATCAAAAAGAAAGATGATCAAAAAGCGGGGGACAAGCAGGAAAAAAAGGGTGCTGCTTCGGCGTACTCTTTTTTGGGATGTAAACCCAAAAGATATTGATCCGAAAAAACACGCAAAATACGTTATCGAGCGCATTATGGATTTCGGAAACGATAAAGAGGTACGTTGGATGTGGAATCAATATTCGCGCGCTACTCTTAACCAAGTGGCAAAGTCGTCCCGCGGACTTCGCCCACGAACAAGAGAATTATGGACCACACTGACCAAAAAATAACAAACTGGCATCCCGATATCCTCCCGCGTCCGACAAAAAAAGCTTTGGATACACTCTCGCAAGCAGATTGGCTCACGAAGAGTACTTGGTATCTCGCTGGCGGAACGGCTCTTGCACTTTTTGCTGGTCATCGCCAATCTCTCGATCTCGACTTTTTTACTCCTGAAAAAGATTTCCCCGTTGAGAAACTGCTCCGTAATTTAGAAAATCTTGAGTGGATTACTGATATCGCTGAGCCAGGAACTGTTTATGGAAGACTACACACCGCAAAAATAAGTTTCATCGCATACCCATTTTTTATCTACAAAGAAGAACCATTACAGTATGGCACAATCCGTATTCTTTCCCCACATGATATTGCCGTTATGAAAACAATAGCCATCAGCCAACGTGGGAAAAAACGTGATTTCATTGATCTCTATTGGTATGTGCACCATGGCGAACCATTGATTGATATTCTTCGATGCCTTCCCAAACAATATCCCACTATTGCACATGATTATCACCATATCTTGAAAAGCCTTCGGTACTTTGACGACGCAGAAAGTGACCCGATGCCAGAGCTTTTTTTCACCGGAGATTGGAAAACAATCAAATCGTATTTTCAGCGCGAAATACCCATAATCATCAAAAAACTTCTTGATCTGCAATAAAGGCCTTTGGGACTCCTACATTGTTTTTGGCTCCTGTTTTTCTTGATCTTGAAAATTCCTTTTTGAGACTATGTTGCTCCCTGATTCCACCACTGTCACCGCAAGTTTTTGAATTTGCTCATTTGCCTGCGCAAGTTGCTTCTCAAGAGCAATAATATTCGTCGAACGCAGTTTAACAATATCCTCGAGATTATGTATTTTGAGTTCCGCAACTTCATGCTCACGCTGTGTATCTTTCGCAGAAAGATCTGTGGCTACTTTCGCCCGCTGTTCCATTTCTTTGCGCACACGTTCTTCCGCATCACGCACAGCTTTCTCAAGCTCTTTTGGAAACGCTTGCACACGCACTTGTAGTTCACGCATTTCTTCCTCTTGTATTTTTAGTTTCTGCTCACGCTCGCTAAATTCTTTTTCCTTGGCAGTATATTTTTCAATAAATTGCCGTTCTTTGTCGCGAACTTTAAGTGCATACTCATCCTCCTCTTTCCGTCGTTCAATGTGAGTTTTATACGTATACTCCTCTTGCTCATGTTTCCACTCGCCTCGCGCATGTTTGATATCCACATAAAGTTTTTCCTTTTCTTGCTCTGTCTCCCGGTGCAGGCCTGCATACTCGTCATGAAAACGCGTTGTCATGTCAAGCGCGATTTTCCGCAAATCATCGAGAACCGCAACAGCACGCTCACCAGATATGTCAGCACGTTTTTCAATGGAAATGGGGGTACTGGTTTTTTTCCGTCGCCGTCTTCCTGTCGCGTGCCACCCTTCTCTTCATCCTTCATTTCAAACAATTTTTGATACGCGTCCCATAAATCCTTTTTTGTACTGCGATCGCTCAAAGTTTTTTCCATATTTTTTGATATTTTATAAATAATAGACCTCTATTGTGCATTTTTCTTAGCATAGAGCGACTATCATTGCAACCACTGTTAGGGCCTATCCACTATCTAATGCCTAAACGAAATGTTCAAAATTCGTTGCGAAAATTGCGTATTTTGAGGAAGCATATGGGGAAGCTGACGAAAAAGACGCAAGTTGTAGTAGAAATTTTGGACATTTCGGCAGGCAAGCCATATTTTGCTTCATATTTTGCGGTTAGATAGTGGATGGGCTCTTAGTATACCAAAGTATTGACACGTGTATTCTTGCAGAATACACTTTCCGAAGCAAAATATACGGTCGATGAGTGCATATTCTGCCTTTCTCTCTGCATTAAGCAGTACTTTATTTAGTAATTAATCGTTTAAAAAATTATGAAAAAGATACACAGTAACAAGATATTTTGGATCAAAGTCGGGTTTCTATCTCTTTTGATAGTTCCTTCTTTGTTTCTCTTGAATCATACAAGCGCTCTTTTTGCACAGGTCGCGCCAAAAGCGGAAATCTGTAACGGTATAGATGACAATGGCGATGGAGTCATAGATGAAAATGCCAACTGCGATCATTATTTGAGCTATCTTGTGGACAAACCGATCAATCCGGTAGGTGTGGTTCTTCACGATCAATTTATTGACCCTACAGACTTCACTGTTTTTGCAATTGAGAGACTGCTTAATCCGGTGAGAAAACTGCATCAAGGGCTCACCTTTGATCCAAAAAGACCGGGTCTTCACTATTTGGCCTATCGACTTTCAAGCCCTGTTCCCTTTACGCCACGTTCCGTATTCATTGAAAACCAGTTTGAGCGGCAAATCGTTTCGGTGACAAAACCACGCTATTTGCTGACACCAACCGGTAAGAGAAAAACAGGCATTCCTATCGAAAAAGTGCTCTCTACAGCTCCAGACTCTTTGGCGGGCAGATTGCTTGCAACAATTGTTCCATCTATTCCCCAGAATGCGAATCACTATCTCTGTTATAACGTAGAACCCTACGCTATAACTAAAGGCGTATCGCTGCGAGATCAGTTTCAAATAGGCACATTCAAGGTGATTCGAGCGCTCTACCTCTGCAATCCTGTAGAAAAAACCCACAATGGAAAGCGGAGCGAAATTATTGACGAGAGGAATCACTTAATGTGCTATGAGGTCCTGCCGCATAATCCACTGAATCGCCCCGTGCTCACCCACGATCAATTTGGAGTCAAATCGCTCAAACCCGTACGAACAGAAGAAATTTGTGTTCCAACAGTTAAAACACACCTTACACCAGATAGATGTGTCCAACCCGACGATCATGGAACTGCAGTGCTGTTAGATTCCTCTACGAAATACCAGAATACTCTCGGACAACTGACGATTGT
This sequence comes from Parcubacteria group bacterium Greene1014_15, assembly GCA_007376725.1. Classification (GTDB taxonomy): domain Bacteria; phylum Patescibacteriota; class Minisyncoccia; order Phycocordibacterales; family VMGT01; genus VMGT01. Next base: position 34,502 of record VMGT01000009.1, read on the forward strand.
GCCGTCTTCACTCGTGGGAACAGGACTTATGGCCGATGTTCTGATGCAGGGCGTCCCCACGACGGTTATCACGCGCAGTGGCACTCCGGCATCAGGAGAAACATATGTTTTTGAAACCGAGATGCTCTCGATGTCACTCTCGGGAGGCGGCCGCGTGCTTCATCTACCCGTGAATGGAGAAATTGGAACAGGTCCGCGAACACCAGGGGATCCGGTGCAATCTTTTGACACGGACATGCGTCAATTGCAGGGACAGTTGCCCGACGGTGATCCAGATTTTGATTTGCTTCGCATTACCGCCGGAAGTGGTAATGGATTACCAAGCCCTGGCCATACCACCTTAACTGCACAGCCGGACGGAAGCTGGGCGATAGATAGTTTCTTCGATATCACCTATCGCATTGACTTTGTCGGGGCGCCGGGCGGGCCTTTGGCAGGTCAGAGTGGATCACACACCGGCACGCTTCGCTTACAGAATGTGAACACCTGTACACCCGCTCCCTGATACACTCCCCTGGTACATAGTTCGCATTCGACATTAAGCGACGACAAAAAACACCCCCTCCAATGATGTGGAGGGGGTGTTTGGTGATTAGCTCTTAGGTTCTTACCATGTTGCAACTATTTCGAGGACATCATCGAGAACAGCATCATACCTGCCATGTGCGGCATGCGTAAGCAATCGCCTGTACGCTCTGTGCTCCAATGCACATTTTCCTTTCGTTAAAACAAGTGCGTGGTTTTCCTGCTCATAATCCTCATAGAATGAAACCAGACGAATACTGCCATCTTCGCGTACCCAAAGAAGTGCCGGGTAGCGAAATACTTGAGGCGCAGTAAACCAAATCCCGATTTTGTCGCGTGTATCAATCCCGATGAAAGCAGGGTTCTTTTGCAATTTCTGCATGGTGGCATACAAATTGACGGGAGCTAAACGCAACGTTGATGTAAGATGATCTTTGAGACATTTAAGAGAATATGCGGCATCCCAGCATTTCCGGAGATTCGTGAATTCAGTTTCTACTGCCTCTTTGAGTTCTGAAAGTTTTGTGCTTCTCTCTGATGATTCAATAGCTTCAAGACGCTTAACGCCAAGCGCAATATATTGGTCTTTTTCCCGTTGCCAGTTTTCCTCACCTTCAATGAATATATTTTCTTTCAGTGGAATCTTTTTCCAGTATTCATAATGCTCTGCGTTAATGGGATTCGGGGGAGCATTGACAACTCTGAAAAAGGTAAGCACGTGCGCTACAAGATCCGGCGTGTTATACGTTGCCATGAACTTGCTCATGATGTGAATGAATCCGCTTCCTTCCCCACCAAAACACATAGAAGCCACAAAATATTTGTTTACATGCGTACCCCACTCAAGCGGTCGAAAGCTGATGTGTAGAGGATGATCGCCCCACACATTAATGGCAAATTCGACTGACCCGACGTTAAAGGCGGTCGTTGGGCGATCTTTTGTTGCGAGTGCAGGAGGAGGATACATTTGAGTGAGCAGTTTTGTCGCCACAATAATTGTGTCATTTTCGACCCGAATACTCCGCACACCTTCGAGCGCACGAAAGCGATCAAAATCTTCACCCAGCTTTTGACGGGAAATGGATGCCAAAAATTCGCGGTTAAAAGCATCGAATTCCGCGTATTCGCGCGAAGCTTCCACGTATCGAGCCTCAACGCGTGATGCCTCTCGCACGGCATCTTGCAAACGATTTTCATATTGCTCGAGAGTAGTATGCATGGTCTCTTGACCGTATTTAGCAAGATGCGCCTCCAGATTTTGCTGTGCCAGATTACAACGTACGCGCACAAAGTTTGTGAATCGCTCTTGCACGCCTTGACTGACCTCCTGTTCATATTCAGCCATCATGTGAGCAATTCCCCATGCAAGGAGAATTTGGAGAACAGTCTCGTGCTGGATCCATACGCTGCGCAAAAAGTCAAAGTCAATATAAAGCGACCGTCCTTGCGTATGACAGACAAGCGCCCCATCAAAATCGCGTAACATATACGTGTCGAAATCAGCAACATATTCAGGCGCCGTACGGCATACAACCGAGTTTGTGAACCGAAAATCAAAGACGCCCTGCAATTCTTTATATTTCACGCTGTGTTGCGGTGACACGAATTCATGAAAGAAATGTACCTTGACGGTCGAGGAGTCGTACGGCGGCTGGGGTGGTGGCTCAAAGTACGGCCAATCTGCTTCGATATCGGTATCCCACAGAGTGGCAAACTCTTGCAGAAGCGGCAAAAACCTAAAAAGTGACACATAGCGCCCCTCATGCTTTGTAAAATCTTCCGGCGCTCGACTAATCGTGACACGTCTCATACTGTTCCTTTCGTGTTCAAACAGTTGTGTGCAATTGTAAAGACCAGGATACTCTGATCGCAAAATACCACAAAACTCAAAAACAGCAAGCCTCTGACTTAAATTTCTTCCGACTTACTGATGGGAAACGGGGGGAAACGGGGAGGGGAAACGGGGATAAGGGGAAACGGGGATAAGTACAATACTTTTCATATATGTGTGTCATAATACTACCTTCTTCGGCCTCCCCTGTTTTCGCAGGGTACTTTCCAAACCAAACTTTTGAACCATGATGTTCATCCAGTGTTCAGAACCAAATGGCGTTCCCTTATTCACCGATGTGCGAATAAGATCGAGTGTTTTGTTCTGCGAGAGCATATTCACGAATTCAAGATAATCTGCAGGTAATTCTATAGGTAGTGGTGAAAGAAGTTTCTTCTCCTCATCACCTCCTTTTTCTCGCCTCCAGAGACTTGACCACCTCCAATCTTCTGCGCGTGTCACCAGTTGTGCACGAAGCGGGTTTTGTTCAACGTAACGTATAAGTTGTTGTGCATACTCGTTTGTTTCCACAGGAAATGATTTGTATGTTCCTTGATACAAATGACCTTGGCCGATACTTTTTGTTTGTGCACGTCTCTGCCGCACATGCGTCGTGGTAATCCAACGCATGTATTCTCCCATATCAGTATCATTCTTTGGATACAATACGAGATGCCAGTGGTTGGGCATAATACAATAGGCGACGATGCGCATATTGATCATCTCTTTTCCATCTGCAAGAATCGACTCAAAATGCTGGTAGTCGTTATCGGTATAAAAAATTTGAGCTCTTCCGTTTGCTCGATTGATGACGTGGTAGAGCATATTCCCTACTGCAACTCGTGCGATACGTGGCATGGGAATACTATACCATGAAAATTGAGATTAAATTGTACTTATCCCCGTTTTCCCTGCCCCGTTTTCCCTGTGAAAGCGAGATCGTGGATAGGCTCTTACTGCACGCGAAACGGGCGTACGATTCCTGTTTCAACAAAGTTGTTTGTGACCGTATTTCCCGCTTTGTCGTGGATTACAATTTCACGCAAAATCCAGATTCCGGGAGGCGATCCCGCTGGCAATTTTATTTTCACCTCGTGCTCTTTATACTGACTCGGCAAACCGCCGGCAAAATAGTCCGTGTAGAAATTATCATGATAATCGTAATCAAATATAATATCGCCATTCGGTTTGAGGAGAACGTAGGTGATCCAACCTGCTCCGGAGTTATCATCCCGCACATTGTACCAAATCGTGACATTAGTCTCCCCATTCGGCGCTTCCGGATACACGGGTAGCGCCTGTATTCTGACAGAGTTCTGATCAAGTTCCGGCGCCACATAGTCTGGATTTTTGGTCACAATGTCGAAAAAAAGAGCCTGTTCTTTAAGGTCGTGCCGTCCGTAGTTTCCGGCGTAATCGGATACCCAAAACTCGCGGAAGCTCCATTTCCCACTCGCATTATATTTTCTCACAACGAATGTATATACTAAACGTTTGTTTGCCTCTTCGTACTGCGCATAGACAAATGCCGACTGGTTGGACTCTTTTTGCACAAGATACGCATATCCGCTCAATGCCTCGGGATTTTTATCCGTAACTGGGACATATACCGTGACAATTTTTTCACCATTTGGGCCGTCTTTCATCTGACTCGTGATGTTGTTTATGTCAGGAATCGGCGCTTCTATGTCGGCATCAATATTGTCAATATACAAGAGCCAACCAAACTGGCTCTGCCCTTCATAGCGGCGATTATCCACCTCGTCGCGAACCGTAATATCTCCCGGCAGCCAGTACCCACTCGCCATTTTTTTATTGATAATGAATTTTGCCTGTAGCAAGTAGCGATTACCGTCGAGCGGATCAAAACTAACATCAAGAAGTGTCCCTTCGGGAGACACAATTCGCGTCGAAGCCTGCGCTGCGCCGCCTCCATAGCGAGAGGACAAGTGCAGAAGCGCCGTTACTTCGTTATCGCCATTTGGCAATTTCATGACCTCAATATCTACCCCGACAATTTTTCCCGGAAATGTCAGGTCAGGTTCCAAGTTGAATACCTGAAATGTGTATTTTTTGTCAACTAAAATGGTGTATTCATATCCGTCAACAACATTTTTCACGAAATTATACTTGGTTTGGGCAAGATTCCGCACTTTGTCGGGATTGTATACATAGTGGGAGACCGTTTCGGCAAAATCTTCGTCCGGATTCCACGATGCAGCATAATCGCTTGCAAAATTGGTGGTTGTCGTGCGATACCACTTTTCACTCTGTGTCCGATTTTGCTTTGATTTCGGATGATCAAGCGCTACGGTAAGCGACGCATCAACATGGGATATGCTCGGAGTCTGCGACCAGCCAGAAAGTGCCATGAATTGCTTTTTGGTATCTTCCGTCAGAATTGTGTGCCAGAGAAAATGAGTGATCTCATGCGCTACTAAACGGTTGATATACTCGGCGCTACCGCTCGTAAATGCAAAATCCATAAATTCAATGTAGCCAAGAGTAACCCAGGCAATAGCCGGTGCGCTGGGGCTCACGGGATTGGTCAATCCGTTGAGTCGGCGGGCAATTTTGGTAAGTTTGGGAATATGCCAGAACCCTTCGGGCAAATCTTCAAAAACGCTTGCGATATATTGCAGTTCGTCGAGGTTAAACTCTTGAAACTCGTCTTGTGATTCAACAAGCGATGGTGTTACTCCATAGCGCCGCTCCAAAATCTCGTTTAAGTATTCTCTCTTGTTGAAGAATGCCTTAAGTGTAGCTTTAAAGAGCCGGTTGGAATAAAAAACTCTGTGGGAATTTCCGTCAGCCGACGGTTGAAGCGTCGGGTTTGACCGCGCGAATGCCGCTTTTGAAAACTTTGCAAAGCGCACAGGTGCGGCAGTATCATAGGGAAGCGCTTCGACATCGCTCTCTAAAATTGCCTCGGTGAGCGAAACCTTCCAAGAAGTTGTGTCCCAGTATTTACCGCGAACGTCGGGAATGCGCCGCATCATTTCAAGAAGCATCGTTGCCGAATTTTCATCCCAGACGATCTCGCCGTCCATCAAAATGATTTTATACTTCTCAGCGAGCGTAAGAGCTGCTGACGAATCGAGCGTGGTCGTTTTCTCTCCGTTCAAAACAACCACGGGTCTCGGCACGGGTATTCCCCGCACGATCTCTCCGATGAGAGTGTCATCCCCTTTCCAGCTATAGAGAAACGATGGTTCGGCTCTCTTTGTCCACAAGAATTGTATGCTCGATTGGCCTGTGTTTTCGTAATAGTCAACAACGACTTCGTGTTTTCCTTTGGTAAGGGTTTTACGCGCAGCATACGTTCCTATGGCCTGGTCGTGCCATATATTAAAAATCTCTTGGCCATCTACATATGCCCGAGCGCCGTCGTCGATCGTCAGTGAGAAAACATAATCACCGCCGTCAAATTCAAATATTCCCTGCCAGCGAACGGAAAACCCGTCATTTTCGAGACCCGGATCGGGCGAGCCATCAAACCAGTTGAAATCAATTTTGGGATCAGTGCGGGTAATTTTCAGCTGCTCAAAATTCGTACCTGCGTAATAGCATGCGAAAAAACTATCCGTGTTGACGACATTGCATCCCGGCAGAGCACGAGTAAATGTTCCTCCCGGTGTTGTTACTTGCGTGACCGGGAGCGGGGGCAGAGGTGCTCCGGCGGAACTTCTTAATTTGTTCAAAACACCTCTTGTTTTTGGACCAACAATTCCGACAGTTTCCAAGTTATGCTTGAGCTGCAGTTTTTTAACCGCTCTTTCAGTAAGCACACCAAAATATCCGGTAACGAGCCCTTGCGGGTACACATCGGGAATTTTTTTCAAAAACTCCTGCAGAAACCGCACCTCCTGTCCCGAAGACCCTCGTTTGAGGGTTGTAGAAAATGAGATGTTTTGCGCGAACGCAGGCACCGTTCCGAAAATAAGGAGTACGCAAACAGAAACAAAAATTTTTGAAATCGTTGCATAGCGCATACTTTGTGTAGTAGAAATTCCACTGACCTTTGATAACCTACAACCCGCAACAGTGTCGTTGTCAGTTGTAGGTTCAATTTTTTGTGCTATTGTGGAGAACATATGGCGTTGCTCCAAACTGCTGTGTCTCATGTGAACATTTTTGCGCAGTGCCGAAAGCTCGGTGTGCCCTTGTGGTCCTGTCCGCAGTTTCTTTTCGTAGTCATGGGCGCTATAAATATCGCGGCAGTCCTCTCTGTCTATACGATCGCCCAAAAGTATTCGTCGCCTGAGTTCATCATACTGATCGTTGTGAGCCTCAGCATATTTCTTTTTGTTGTTTCTTTCACCATCATTGGGGCATTCGAGCAAGTGGTAATGGCGCGACAACGCGAGGCGCTTCGCCACCATGAACTCCTTACTCTCAAGGACCAGTTTGTGTTTGTTGCTGCTCACGAACTGCGATCCCCCGTTTCTGACATTAGCTTTGGTCTCTCTACCTTGCTCGAGAGCGGCGCCATTAAGAAAGCGCACGATGTTGCGCTCCTCGAACGCATTCGAGCAAAAAATGCCACGTTGGCAGAGCTTCTCAATGACCTTCTCAACGTTGCGTGGTTTCGCGGCGAAGAGCAAATGTATACACTCGTTAAAATACCCCTTGATACTTTTTTCAAAGAAATAGCCGACGAAGTATCTCCTATGGCACAAAAGCAGGGTATAAAAATAACCTTTCCTACTGCGTTGAGTCTGCCTTCCGTCCTTGCCCATCCACGATCACTCAAGGAAGTTCTCATCAATTTGATTACAAATGCCGTTCGCTACAGTAGAAAAGATGGCTGGGTGCTCGTTGAGATTGAACAGGGGCCGAGAGAAGTCACTATTCACGTTAAGGATAATGGCATCGGCATTGACGAGGCAAACATCGGGAAGCTTTTTACACAGTTCTATCGCATTCGAGATAAGGACACAAGAAATATTGATGGGACAGGACTTGGGCTTTTTATCGCAAAAGAACTCGTTCGGCGCATGCGCGGCAACATCTGGGTCAAATCAGTCAAGGGCGAGGGTTCCACATTCAGCTTCTCTGTGCCTCTCTATGCAACTTCGTAAAACCGAAGCTTCAAAGAGGTGGTGCGTTTCAGACTAGAATTCAAAGTAATGTAACCACTCACAGCTATGAATACCGAAGAAAGGTTCCTGACACCTTATTCCCCACCTTATTCCCTGATAGTGTTCACCGTGTGCCATTTACACAAAACGATTGACACTCTCTTTACTGACCAATCTTAATCGTTTCCAAAAAGTACTGCGCGTCTTGCCATAGCTCTGGATCATCCACGTTCGCCGCAACAACGATATAGTAGATGTAGCCATCGGAACGGAACGCAATGATTTTTTGTTGTATGTCGTCCTTGCTTTCCATATCCTCGGGGGTTCCATAACAGTTTCTAGACATCTGTACATCTCCTTTCATTTACTGCAAAGGCAGTGAATACGAGTGTAGCGTTTCTCGAAGGACTGTAGCAGAAACTTTTATGAATATCAAGGCCGAAACTTCTCCTCGATTATAAACTCAAACACACTGTTCGCGAAAAGTACAATCTGCCCCGCAACACAATCGTGTTGCGGGGCGCTTCAAATCATTTACTTTTAGTCTGTTTCAACTATCTCGCCTGATACTATCGTATGCGGCCTCGATCTTTCTTCGAATAGGTTCCGCGTCCCAGTAACGTATAATCGTCCGACTCACTGGTGTATTGTATACAAAACTAAGAAGAGCAAAAACGTTTTCGAGCCTCTCCGTACCTGCTTTTCCACCGCCGCTGAAATCAGTGCAACCGCCGCATATATATACTCCGTACTCGCACCCTATTTCGAAATATACATAATACTGTTCAGTACCCTTCGCTTGCGCCTCGCCAAGGATAATTCGAAGATAAAGACGTTCTTCACCAGTCGGATCATGGTGTTTTACACACATGAGAACATGCGCAAGCATTGCGTCTACAGAACTACGCGTATGTCCGGGATATCCGACAAATAGCACGACACCTGACCCCTTGCCACGAAGAGGAATTGAAAACCCAAAGGGGTGCTCTTGCATTGGTGTTTCTTCGTCAACTGCACGTTCAAATTTCTGATCACTATCCGCTTCGCCGCAGATTTCCCGCAAACCAGTTTGTACTCGTAAGAGTGCTCCGCGAGAACGAGAAACTGTGTTCATGCTTTCCCTTTCCACAAGCAATAACAAAATGTGATACCACCTTCCTACTCTTGTTAGAGTATAACATATTTTTGATATTTGTCTAGTTACGTTGACATACACAGATCGATGCTGTATGCTTACGGTATTCTGAAGTCCGTGGCCCCCACGGGCCTTTATTTTTATAAACCTTCATCGTGCGTTATACTTAATCTACAACTAAATATCCCTCTATGTTCGACCTCAAAGTAATCAATTCCGTCCTGCAACAGCTTGAAGATGAGCGCGGAATTCCAAAAGAAAAGATTATCGACGCCATTGAAACGGCGCTTGCAACCGCATACAAAAAAGAGTATGGGAAACGCGGCCAAATTGTGCGCGCAAAATTCAATGTTGATACCGGCGCAGCCGAGTTTTTCCAGGTGAAAATTATCGTTGACGAAACACAGGTCAAAATTCGAGAGATTACGGAAAACGAGGAAAAAGACGAGGCTCCGAAAGAGGGGGAGGAAGCAGAAGACGACCGGGTCTATTTCAATCCCGAGCATCATATCTTTCTCGAAGATGCTCAAAAAATACGGAAAGATGTCATTGTTGGCGAAGAGATAGTCTTTCCCCTTGAACCACATGACAATTATGGCCGCATCGCCGCACAAACAGCAAAACAAGTTATTATTCAGAAAATCCGCGAAGCAGAGAAGGTATCAGTATTCGAAGAATTCAGCAAACGCGAGCATGAGATCATCAACGGTACCGTTCAACGTGCCGAGCGCGGCAATCTCTTTGTTGATCTTGGAAGAACTACAGGCATTTTGCCCTATGATGAACAAATCCCGGGTGAACGTTACAAAACCGGTGAGCGCATACGGGCATATTTGTACTCTGTCGAAGAAACGCCGCGCGGTATCTTTCTGCGCCTTTCCCGTTCCCATCCGCAATTTCTCCAAAAACTTTTTGAAATCGAAGCGCCAGAAATCGCAAGTGGCGTTGTTGAGGTCAAAAGTATCGCACGCGAAGCTGGCTCTCGTTCAAAAATCGCCGTTCTATCACACGATGAGCACATTGATCCTGTCGGATCTCTCGTCGGACAGCGAGGCGTTCGTGTTTCAACCGTTATGAGCGAGCTCGGCGGTGAAAAGATAGATATTATTGAGTGGTCTGCAACACCCGCGCAATTCGTTGAAGACGCTCTCTCTCCCGCAAAAGTTCTTAGTGTTGAAATTGATGAGAATGAGAAGCGGGCCGTTGTTGAAGTCTCCGAAGACCAGCAATCACTTGCTATCGGAAAGGGCGGCCAAAATGTGCGCCTCGCAGCAAAACTAACCGGATGGAAAATTGATATTCGATCTGTCCACGGAAAGGGAGGAGGTAAGAAAAAAGTTCATGATGATGAAGCTCTCGAAGACGATTCTTCTACGGGTGCTGCTGAACACACAGGAGGCGGCCTTGCAGCAGCTGTTGAAGAAGCTCTCGAATCTGCTGCAGAAGAAAAAAAGGAATCAAAATCGGAATAATTATCTACAATTAATCAATTAACCTATGAATCTATGGCATGATGTATCTCCTGGAACTGCCGAATCAATAAATACGATCGTCGAGATCGGCAAAGGATCAAAAAATAAATATGAGATAGATAAGGAAACGGGCATGATCGCGCTCGATCGCGCAATGCATACCGCACAGGACTATCCTTTCGACTATGGCTTTGTTCCGCAAACGCTCTGGGACGATAATGACGCCCTCGATGTCATTATTTTAACCACCTATCCCCTCTTTCCCGGAATTCTCTGCCGGGTACGTCCTGTCGCGCTCCTCAACATGCTCGACAGCGACGAAGCCGATGACAAAATCATTGCTGTTCCTCTCGACGATCCGCGCTGGAGTGAAACAAAAGACCTTTCTGATATCAACAAGCACACCCTCAAAGAAATGGAGCATTTTTTCTCGACTTATAAAAAAATACAGAATAAAACGGTTGAGGTCAGGGGTTTTCAAGGAGTGGATAGCGCACGAAAAGCATTTGAACGAGGGCGGAAGCTCTACAAAGAAAAGTTTGCAAAATAGGTTATCAACAGTTTCTGGCAACACGAGTGCACTATAGCGAACACTCGTGTTGTTGTATACTTTCATCATGGGTCATATTTTTACTCAATGTTTTTAGCAACAGTATGTATACATCTTATAAACGCAGATATGCGCTCGCAGCCTTGTTCCCCCTTACGGCATTTGCCGTTGCAATTTTGCCCGCACGGGCACAAGAGACAACAATGCCTCCGCCAATTGGTGAAACCGCACCTGTTGTTACTCCTGAAACCGCAACATCAAAACGCGACGAGGTGCAAAAAGCACGAAGCAATATACAAAATAACCGTACGGGGAAAAAGCAAAAACTTGAGGAACGAACTGCTGCACGCAACGAAAATGTTAAAGAAAGGGTGCAAGAAAAAGCATCAAGCACCAAAGAGCGTTTTGAGAATCGTAAGGCAAAGCTCACAGATGCCGTGCGAGCACGCATACAGGCACATGCGGCAAAAATGTTTGCCCGCTTCACTGCTGCGATCGAGCGACATGAGAAACTCGCACAGCGAATAGAATCCCGCATTGCAAAACTCGAAACTGAAGGGCACTCGGGCGTCGAAGCGCGGCGACTTTTACAAGAGGCTGCCGGTTTCATACAAGAAGCAAAAACGCTTCTCGAGAGCGCAAAAACGGCCTTTGAGAATGCGGTGCAGTCTGAAAAACCAAAAGACGCCTTTGTATCTGCACACGAAACACTCAAGCAAACACACGAAAAAATCAAGTCAGCGCACGCGTCGCTTGTGCATGCAGTGCGAGAATTACGATCAGGCAAACCTATTGTCAATCAATAATTTATTCACATAATTTCTTTGTAGTATGGACACAAATAATACTATTCAACCGCAAACTCCACCGCAGAAACAAGGTCAGATTGGAGCAGTGATCGGCATCATTATTATCATCGTCGTTCTCGCGCTCGGTGGGCTCTATGTATGGGGCGCACGACTCAATAAGGTTACGGAGCCTAACGGCGAGACTGCGGAAGATATCATGAATTCCAGCGACCCCACAACGGACAACCTTACCACGCAAGGCACCTCTGATGATCTTAGTGCAATCGAGGACGACCTCGACACCACGTCTCTCGATCAACTCGATGCGGAAATGAACTCCATTAACGCTGAGGTGCAATAGAAGACACACAAAAGTCCCGCACATTTGAACGTGGAACTTTCCCTATTTGTTCTGCTCAATATACGTTTTCGTTTCTCCGACAAGGGTACTTGCATGTATGCGAGATTCTTCTGCTTTTTTCATATAAGAAATGAATGCCTCACCCTCTTGTTCGTCAATGACGATAACAGCATTGCGGAGGTTTTTTGTTGTTGCAAGAAAGTCTGCCGCAGCAGTAGAAATTCTCTCCGGCCATTCCTTTTTTACGTCTTCACTGCGATCTCTCAGACCGACAGCCTTACCATACACATCATCAAAAAGCGTTTTTGCTTGAGAAAGATAGAGGAGAGCAGAAACGTCTTTCTTCTGTTTGATTTCATCAAGCGCGAGGGTAATGTAGCCGTCTGCATCGCGCAGAGATGCCACATAGACGTTTAATTCGTTGAGTAGTTTCTCCAACTTTTCCCGTGCCGCTTGTTCTGCGAGTGCCACCACCTTTTTCTGTTCTTCAAGGAGAAGCGCTTTTTTATGTTCTATTTCAGTCGCAGATTCAGTCACCTTCTGGTTTGACTGCTCGAGAAGCTGCTGCGTTGTGCCGAGATCATGTACCGTTTTGTTTTTCTGCTCGATGGTCGCCTTGAGTTCAGTCTGGAGCGACTTGCTCCGTTTTCTTTCTTGCACCGTCGTCTGCTCCAAACCCGCTATCGCGGCATCGTTCGTAGTTTGAAGAGCCCCTATGCGCTCTTCGGCAAAAGCAAGTAATATCACCGCCTCTTTGTGATATATAAAACTTTCATTTTGCACCGAATCTCCGCCGCGCAAGAGCGCGCGAACATCAAACCATTCACCTTTCTCCGCAGCTAACTTTGCTTTCTCAAAATTCGCCGTAGCTATGAGAAGAGTTGCCGCAAGCGATTTCTTTGTCGCAAGATCCGGATCGCTTGTTCCGACCGTATTTTCAAGATCACCAAGAAGGCTAAGGGCTGCTGTGTAATCACCGCTCGCAAGCGCAGTTTCGATATTTTTGCGAATCGTTTGAACCGCATATTCCTCAAGCATTGCGCGAACACCTACAATAGAAACAATAACCGTAACGATAAATCCCGCCGCAATAGTGAGGATGATATTTTTTGTCATATGATAGTGACTCTATACCCTTTCTACAAGAAAAAGAGAATACAGGCACTTTATCCATTATATGACAAAATGGTGCCTTTATCACGAATCCGTGTGGACAACAAAAAAGCCATTTGCGATACTTGTAAAAAATGAGTCTCTAGCACGCACCATTGAAAGCGTCCACGACATGATTTGGGACAGATGTACGATATAGCAACGCCCCTGCTTTTTGCAAAGCAGGGGCTCTCGATCATGAACCAATAAACACGGGTGAACGTTTTTCTGCGAAGGCGGCAAGGCCTTCTTTGAAGTCCTTTGTGTAGGAACATTCAATAATGCACATTGCCTCGTACCGCAGTTGGGACTCAAGCGTTTTGCCATAGGAACGATACAGGAGTTGTTTTACACGAGCATAGGCTTGTGTTGGACCAGACGCCAAAACACTTGCCCTACGCAAGATTTCCTCCCTGAAATCCGTTTCGCTTCCGCTGATTACATCGTTGATCAATCCCCACTGTTTCGCCTGTTCAGTAGAAAGTATGGGGTTCTCTACAACAAGCTCGAATGCGCGGCGCAGGCCCACAAGCCGTGGAAGCATGAAACTTGCGCCTCCGTCAGGCGAAGCTCCGATATTTGTATACGCCATGGTGAACCTCGCACTTGCATGCGCATACACAAGATCTCCGGCAAGAGCGAGACTCATGCCGCCGCCCGCCGCCATGCCATTCACCGCTGTGATAACAAGCTTTGGCATCCCTTGCAAGCGCAAGATCGCACTGTGGATCACTCCCGTGAGTCTCGTGAGATGTGCGCCGATCTGATCCATATTGTCGCTGAACTCTTTTACATCCCCGCCTGCGCAAAAACACTTGCCTGCACCAGTGAGTACAACCGCACGAATACTGTCTGTAGACGAACAGGTAACCACCGCATCGAGAAGTTCATCTGCGAGCGCGCCATTGAATGTGTTAAATGCTTTGGGCCGATTGAGCGTAATGAGGGCTACACCGCCAATCTCTTCAAAGAGGATGTTTTTGTACTCCATACATAATTCTCCTTCGGGAAAACCTTTATTGCTACAATGTACACATACCCACATAGTACTTTTCTATGAAAGATTGATTCCGTCAATAGCTCCTTTGCAAAACTTGACGTTTTGCCATATAATTCGCGCCATTATGCCAACAGAAAACGAAAAATATACAAACATACAAATCAAAAATCTCGATAATTCCGAGGTTGAAGTAACGGGAGAAATCCCGTTTCAAACTGTTGCGACACATCGCCCGAAAGCCCTCAAGCATTTGAGCAATACATTTACCATAGACGGTTTCCGACAAGGGCATATTCCGGAAAACGTTCTTATTGCGAAAGTTGGCGAAATCGGTATTTTGGAAGAAATGGCAAATGAGGCGCTTGGAGAAACATTTGTTGCAATTATAGAAGACAAAAATATCAAAGCTCTTGGGAGACCACATATCACGATCACAAAATTGGCGCCGCAAAATCCCGTGGGTTTTCGTATGCTCATAGCAACAATGCCCGAGATTAATCTGCCAGAATACAAAGAGATCGCACAGACAATCATGTCCAAAAAAGAAGAAGTCATTGTCGAACAAAAAGAAATTGATGATGCAACGCTGCAAATTCGTAAAGCAGTGCATCATCATCGGCAAAGCGGTATTTTGGGTCCCGATGGAAAACCGCTTCCATCTATAGAAATACCGGACACAGAATTGCCGCCCCTTGATGACGCAATGGTGAAAAGTATCGGGGATTTCAAAGATACAGCCGATTTCACGACAAAACTCACCGAAAATATCAAAACAGAGAAAGCGATACGCGCAAAAGAAAAGAAACGAGCTGAAATTCTTGAAAAAATACTGCAGAAAACAACATTCCGGCTTCCGAGGCTCTTTGTCGAAAGCGAACTTGCTAAAATGTTCGCTCAATTCGAGGGCGATGTTGCGCGTGCAGGCATCTCTTTTGAAGAATATCTCAAACAGATCAAGAAAACTCCTGACGATCTCCGCAAAGAATGGCTTCCCGACGCCGAGGGCAGGGCTCGCGGAGAACTTATCCTCCATGAAATTGCAGAAAAAGAACAAATAACCGTTCCAGAACATGAGATCAAAGAGGCTACAGACAATCTTATGAAACGACACAAAGATGTTTCCGAAGAAAACATCCGCGACTATGTGCGGCATATTCTCACGAACAGTAAAGTGTTTGAATTTTTGGAGAACATAGAGAGCCCTTAACCCGCCCCTTTTATAATAGGATTTACGCAAATCATTCTTTTCGTCATTGCGAGGTACTCCGAAGCAATCTAGAACTCTGCTGTTACACTCTGGATTGCTTCGGAGTACCTCGCGAAGACACTAACATGCGTACGTTCTATACAAAATACGTTTACAAACATACTCATGCCTTGTATATTTTAAGTACTAGATCAACTTAATCTTATTCTCATGTCCATACTCATCCCCACTGTCATCGAAAAATCCCAGTTTGGCGAACGCGCGTACGACATTTACTCGCGTCTTCTCAAAGAGCGCATTATTTTCCTCGGCGGCCCCATTGAAGATTATGTTGCCAACATTGTTATCGCGCAGCTTCTCTTTCTCGAAAACGAAGATGCAAAGAAAAACATTTTTCTCTATATCAACTCCCCTGGTGGCTCCGTCACTGCAACACTTGCCATGCTTGATACCATGAATTACATCAAGCCCGATGTCTCAACCGTCTGTGTGGGACTTGCCGCGTCCGGCGCCGCTGTTCTCTTGTCTGCTGGCAAAAAAGGTAAACGATTTGCTCTCCCCAACTCGGAAGTGATGATTCATCAGCCACTTGGTGGAGCCCAAGGGCAGGCAACCGACATTGAGATCACCGCTCGACACATTCTTGCCACACGCGACCGCCTTAATAAGATTCTCGCTGAAAATACCGGGCAACCACTTACACAGATACAAACAGATGTCGAGCGCGACTTTTTCATGACTGCAGAAGAAGCAAAAAAATACGGCCTTATTGACGAAATTTACGGAGGGAAAAAGTAGCGAGCGCATGAAAAAGATCCTCGGCGCCGAATATTTCAATCAATTATCGCTTGTTGTCGTTCGTGATCTTAGGGTCTATCTCCGATCTTGCTTTCGGTCTGAAATGAACATAGTGGATAGGCTCTAAACCCGAATCACGATAGGCAACCACCGCCATGGACAGCTCTGGAATTGAATAAACGAGGAGTCGCAAAAAACTCAAAGAACTTTTTCAGTTGGTAAGCATTCAAAAGTTGGTGCTGTGTTTTTGTCATGATCTTTTTCATATTTGCTTTCACGCCTGTCAGTAATTGCTTGCCAAGATCGAGTGCTTTCTTGTGCCAGTTTTTACCAAGATAGCCCGCGTCAGCGATGATCATGCCAAAGATGTCGTTCCAGATCATTGCAAGGCCTTTGCGGTCGTCGACATTTCCTGATGTGATACGAAAATTAAGAATCTGCATCAGTTCATTACAGATGATGTGGAGCTTGAAGCCGTAGAACCATCCCATCGTTGATTTACTCTTTTTGGCTATGTATTGAGCCACTTTGTTTGAAAACTCACGTTTGATATTGCATGCCGCGAGTTTTGAACTGTCGGCAAACTTCGGGTCTTCGTTTCTGGTAATGCTTTTGAAAAACGTCATGAATCCGTGAAGGAGAAGCAGCGCCACTACAGACAACGAGTTCATCGCGTAAATGAAGTTTTGATACGCAGGGAGTCGTGGAAAATCTTTGCGATGGTATGTCTGTACGTGTTGGTGAAAATCTTTCCAATTTCTATGTCCCGTAAAAAACCTGAGAATTGCCAAGCTGACTAATTCTGCTAGACTGAGATTGTGTTTGCGTGTTGGTGGTGTCGTATGGCCAGGTCGCTTGAGTGCGTACGTGATCGTTGCGACGACTCCTTTCAAGAAATCGTCTACGAAACAATATATTGCTATCAAAATGGTGTCG
>VMGT01000010.1 GCA_007376725.1 Parcubacteria group bacterium Greene1014_15
AGAACCCGAGCTCGAAAAAATGTACAAAGAAGAAGCCACTGTCAAGGAAATCATTGATCTCGGTAAGAAACTTGAGGGATGCGTGCGGCATGTTTCCGTTCATGCCGCCGGTGTCGTTATCGCTCCCACACCGCTCTCCGCATTTACGCCAACACAATTTGATCCGAAAGGCGGAAAGATCATCACACAATACGATATGCACGCAGTTGAAGACGCAGGACTCCTTAAATTTGATTTCCTTGGTATTCGCAATCTCTCAATCCTTGCCGATGCCGTCAAAATCGTTTTGCGCGAACACGGAAAAGAGATCGATATTGAGAATATCCAACTCGATGACCAGAAAACATTCACCATGCTTTCAAAGGGAGAAACCATGGGACTATTTCAGCTCAATGGCACCGGTATGACACGTTATCTCATCGAACTCAAACCATCGTCCATTCATGACATCAATGCCATGGTTGCTCTCTATCGTCCAGGGCCAATGGAATCTATCCCGAGCTACATCGAACGGAAGCACAATACTTCTCTCGTTACCTATCTTGATCCGCGCATGAAAGACATTCTTTCACAATCATACGGCGTCATCACCTATCAGGACGATGTGCTTCTCATAGCAATCCATCTTGCGGGGTATTCGTGGCTTGAGGCAGACAATCTCCGTAAAGCAATGGGGAAAAAGATTCCAGCCGTCATGGAGGCTGAAAAAGAAAAACTCACAGGGGGACTTATCAAACACGGCATGACCCCACAAAAAGCCGAACAACTCTGGCTCCTCATCGAACCGTTTGCCGCTTATGGTTTTAATAAAAGTCACGCCGCAAGCTATGGCCGCGTTGCGTATCAAACTGCGTATATGAAAGCGAACTATCCCGTCGAGTATATGACTGCGGTCTTAACTGCAGACTCGGGCGATGTCGAAAAGGTCGCGGAAATTGTGGCGGAATGCAGACGCATGGGAATTCCCGTGCTGCCTCCCGATGTGAACGAAAGCTTCGGACAATTCACGATCGTTGCCAGTAAAAGCACTGCGCCAAAAATTCGCTTTGGTCTCTTTACCATCAAAAATTTTGGTGAAGGTATCGGCAACATCATAATTGACGAACGAGAGAAAAACGGAAAATATACTTCGCTCGCCAATTTTCTCGAGCGCATCAAAGACCGCAACTTGAATAAAAAATCTCTTGAGGCGCTTATTCAGTGCGGCGCACTCGACCACTTCGAGGAACGCGGTATCATGCTCGGCAATATGGATACGCTTCTCGCGTACAATAAAGAAACAGCAACCGGCGGCACACAGGTATCTCTCTTTGGAAGCCTTCCCGCAAGCATGATGCCAACACTGCACCTTGTGCCAACAGAGCCCATGCCGATACGCGAGAAACTCCGTTTAGAAAAAGAGCTCCTCGGCCTCTATATTTCCGGCCACCCTCTTGACACCTATCGAAAGACATTCGAAGGAAAAAAGACCAATCTCAAAATGCTCCGCGAGAAATCAATGGAGGGCATGACTGTTGTTGCCTCCGGACTCGTCGGCAACGCAAAACAGATCTTCACCAAAAGGGGCGACAAGATGCTTTTCCTCACCGTCGAAGACTTAACTGATAATTTAGAAGTTGTTATATTTCCGAAGGTCCTCTCCGAATTTGGCGAATTGCTCCAAGCAGAAAACTGCGTTTCTATCAAAGGTAAAATATCCAAACGTAATGGAACGCTCTCCATGATTGCGGAAGCCGTAAAGGCATTGTAGTTTTATCATTTGCAAAAAAAAAGAAATCGGGCCATTATGCTGGTGGAACATGTCGCATCAGCCAACACCTCTCTTACAAGGAGTAACCTGTGGCCAAAGCAAAGAACCCGACACATTTTGACAATCACGAGGCCGTGATTGACCTTTATTACCCGCCTACCAATCTACCAGGAGTTATCAGTATCCACAACTCTCTGCGCGGCCCTGCCACAGGCGGAACTCGTCTGTGGAAATATCGCACAAAAAACTCAGTGATCGCGGACGCAAACGACCTCGCGCGCACGATGACATACAAATGTGCCATCCATGAACTTGACCATGGTGGGGGCAAAACGGTTTTCAACCGCGATCCGAAAATTGGCCTTACCCCAGAGGAACTTCAGTGGTACGCCGAGGAAATAAATAAACTTGAGGGCCGTTTTTGGACCGGGGAAGACATCGGCTTCACTGTTGACTATGTGAACCAGATGTCGCGGTATACGAAATATGTCACAGGAAAATCGAAAGAGTTCGGCGGTGGGGGCGATCCATCTTTGCGCACCGCAGAGGGTTTGATGCATGCTATACACGCATGTCTGACATACAAAAATCTGTCGCACTATGATCTCTTCGCACATTGGTTCGTCGTTCAGGGAGCCGGCAAGGTTGGCTTTCCTTTGATCAAAAAACTTATTGAACAAAACGCGATGGTATTTTTCTGTGACACAGACAAGGAACGTGCCGCGTTTGTACAGCAAGCTTGCCCAGAGGCTACCGCCATTGATCCGAGCTCCATTTTCGAGTACGAAATCGATTTTTTTGTCCCCTGTGGAAAGGGCGGCACGGTAAACCGCGAGACAATTCCCCGCATCGCAAAAACAGGGTGTCAATTCATAGTCCCCTCGGCAAATAATGTCCTTGGCAATTCTGCAAAAGACGCAAGGATGTTGCAACGATTCAACATCTTGCTTGCGCCGGACTACGTCGTCAATGGCGGCGGCATAATCAACATCGCATCGGAAATGCTCCCCGGCGGCTATAATGACCTCTGGGCAAAAGAAAAAACGCAAAACATTTTTAACCTTCTGCTTTGCATTTTTGCCGAAGCAGAAAAGTCTGGCATGACCACGGTCGAGGTTGCTGACAACATTGCACGTTCACATTTGTTACGAAACAAGATTGCATAGGAGTCTAGTATGCTCGGAAGTGCATTAACAATTCTCTCAGGAACTCTTGCGTTCACGGTGATCTTGCTCGAAAGCACGCTCGTTAAAGTTGGCGAACGTGCAACATGGCAAGGGTATCTTTTTAGAGGCGTGCTCTTTCCTTTATTGTTGTTCGCCAGTACTGCAACCATGCTGCGCGCAATAATTTCGGAAGGGCCTTCACGGGACCATGTTTTTGGCCTGCTCTTTGGCACAGTTTTTGTCGCTGTGATTTGGCCAATTATGTATACATATCAATGTAGACAGTACCGGCGTCAATCGCCAACTCGATCTGCCTTGCTTGAGTAAGGGCTCGTTAAAAAATTAATTCCCAAAGATCGCGTGCAATGCGCGGTCAGATACGACTTGGCGCGGAATGAGCGAAACCCGAGTTGTATTCCGATACAACGAGTGGTTTTGCGAGTGAGCACGAGTCGTAGATGACTGCGCAGTGTGTGCGAGATTGGGAAGTTATTTTTTAACGAGCCCTAAGAACCGCCCCCACTCTCTTTTTGAGAGCGGGGGCGACTACGTTACTTTACTTTGTATATCCCACTCGCTTATGGTTAAATGAGATTTACTTTTGTACCTATGAAAAAAGACATCCCCATCGAGCATATCCGCCATTCACTTGCTCATCTCCTTGCGGCAGCAGTCTTAGAGCTGTGGCCGGATGCAAAGCGAACCATCGGGCCGGCTATTGCAGACGGTTTTTATTATGACTTCGAATTCTCTTCCCCTATTGGCGACAATGATCTCCCAAAGATTGAAAAGCAGATGCGAAAAATTCTGCCGACATGGAAAGAATTCTCACAGAGAGAAGTTTCAGCCGAGGAAGCAAGGAAAATATTTTCAGGCAATCAGTATAAGCTTGAACTCATAGACGACATCGAAAAGCTCGGGGAGAAAATCACTATATATATATCGGGTACCTACGAAGACCTTTGCCGCGGGGGGCACGTCGAGAATGCGCACGCTATCAAGGCAGACGCTTTTACGCTCTCTCGCACGGCAGGCGCGTACTGGCGCGGAAATGAAAAAAACACAATGCTCACGCGCATATATGGTTTAGCATTTGCAAGCAAAGAAGAATTGCAGAAACATCTCACCATGCTCGAAGAAGCAAGGAAACGCGATCATAAAAAGTTGGGAAAAGAACTTGATCTGTTTACTTTCTCCGATCTTGTTGGTCCGGGGCTTCCCCTCTGGACACCGAAGGGCACACTTCTCCGACATACACTCGACGAATTCGTGTGGAGCTTGAGAAAATCGCGTGGTTACCAGCGCGTAGAAATTCCACACATTACAAAAAAAGACCTGTACGAAAAGAGTGGCCACTGGAGCAAGTTCAAAGACGAGCTTTTTCGAATCACCACGCGCGAAGATCATCTCTTTGCAATGAAGCCCATGAACTGTCCACATCATATACAAATTTATGATCGCAAGACACAAAGCTACCGCGAACTCCCGCAGCGATATGCAAATACAACGATGTGCTATCGCGACGAACAATCAGGAGAACTTTCGGGACTTTCCCGAGTACGGGCATTTACACAAGACGACGCGCATGTCTTCTGCAGATACAATCAAGTAAAAGAAGAGGTTTTCAAAGTTTGGGACATCATTACCGAATTTTATTCGGCATGCGGTTTTACGCTCTCCCCACGCCTCTCTCTCCACGACCCGAAACATCCTGAAAAATACATGGGGGGATCTCTCGTATGGGACAGAGCTGAAAACGACCTGCGTGCGATCGTCAAAGAACGCGGCGAAGTAACTATTGAAGCGCCCGGCGAAGCTGCATTCTATGGACCAAAAATAGATTTTATGTCGCATGATTCAATTGGACGGCAGTGGCAGCTTGCAACAATCCAACTCGACATGAGCCAGCCCGAAAGTTTTGATCTCACGTGTATCAATGAAAAAGGAGAGAAGGAACGAATCGTCATGATCCATGCTGCGATCATGGGTTCGATCGAGAGGTTTCTGTCGGTATATATTGAACATTGTGCCGGAGCTTTTCCTCTCTGGCTCGCGCCCGTACAAGTGAAAGTGCTCCCTATTGGCGATGCCCAGCTCAACTATGCAAAAGGCATACATGCAACACTTTCGCAGCAAGGCATTCGCACCGAACTCGACGATGCAAATGAAACACTCGGCAAAAAAATCCGCACAGCAAAACTCGAAAAAGTTCCCTACTTCCTTGTCCTCGGCAATCAAGAACTCGCCTCGCGCACCATCACACTCGAGAGCCGCGACCGGGGCAACCAAGGCACCCTCTCGCTCGACGCCCTCACCGATCGCCTCGGGGAAGAGATTCAGCTGAAAAAATAAGTTCGTCAAAAAAACAATCACTGATCGTCAGCAACAATATATACTGTGAATTACGAAATGCCAAAATCCACCCCGCCCCTCCTTTGCAAAGGAGGGAGTTCACATCCCCCTTGCTCTCCCTTTACAAAGGGGGAAATTCTTCAAGCTCCTCCCTTTGAAAAGGGAGGGTGGGAGGGATTTCTGACAGTTTCGTAATTCAAAGTATATACAGCAGACAACAACCGGGACTGCAACAAAAAGCGCCTTTCGGCGCTTTTTTGAGTTCTACTTATTGTAGTTTCCGAAATACTTGATCTTTGCCTGTTCCCGCAGACCGGAAATCAAGGTCTCTGCCTCCGTATTGAGTTTTGTCCCCTTGATTTGTTCGCTTATCTGCGCTTTGGTCTCTTCCTCCTTGCCTTTTACGAGCTTGATCTTGTTTTCTTTTATAAATGCCGCCACCTCTTCATCAGTCACCGTTATCTTATCGGCAATCAATTTTTCAAGTTTCATTTCAAGTTCCACTTGCTCGCGCAATGATTCTTCGGTCAGGCCTTGTGCAGCAAGCAAGGCCGCAAGAGTTCCTCCCTGCTCAACAATCCGATCTGCCAAAACTTTGATTTTTGCCGAGGTCTCTTCATCTGGAACTGTAATATCCTGCTTTTTCGCTTCATCAAGAATCAGCCGCTGCGTAATAAGCATATCGAGCACCTGCTTGCCATTCTTTTTTTCAAGTTCACGAACTACTTCCGAGCGGCTGATAAAACTTCCGTTTACCGATGCCGCTACAAAATAGCCTTTGAGTACAAACAAAACAACGCCCACAAGAACAATAATAACTCCGATGGCAATGATTTTTTTTGATCGTTTCTTGGTCTCTCCATACTCACCATAACCGTGGTCATTGTTCGTATTTTCATGAGTTCCATACATGTGCTTTTCTTCGTGCGTGTGTGTAATTTGATTTTCCATGTAATTAAATATCTACGTTTGCAGCCTTAGCATTAGATTGAATAAATGATTTCCGTGCAACAACATCCGTCCCCATAAGAATGTCAAACACTTTGTCCGCTTCCTGTGCATCTTCGACCGTCACTTTTTTAATAATGCGACGAGCAGGGTCCATGGTCGTTTCCCAAAGCTCTTCGGCGCTCATTTCTCCAAGACCTTTGTATCGCTGCACACTGATCTTCTGTTTTTTTTCTTTGCTCTCCGTCTCTGCCTCTTCTTCCTCCACAGGCGCTTCTTCTTCAGCAGACTCAACCTCTTCGGCAAGTGCAGCATCTTTTCCGAGATATTGTATCTTTTCCTCGTCAGAATACAAATACACCACCTCTTTCCCCTTTTTCACTTTATACAACGGAGATACCGCAATGTAAATATGGCCGTCCTCGATAAGCTGTTTGAAGTAGCGATAGAAGAACGTCAGATAGAGCGTCTTGATATGCGAACCGTCAACATCCGCATCGGCCATAATCACGAGCTTGCCATAGCGAAGTTTTGCCATATTGAACTCATCGCCAATACCCGCTCCGATCGCTATGACGAGTGCACGAAATTTATCAGATGAGAGCACCTTGTCAAGTCGCGCCCGCTCCACATTGAGCACCTTCCCAAAAAGCGGAAGAATTGCCTGTGTGCGCCGATCCCGCGCCATTTTTGCCGAGCCTCCGGCGCTGTCGCCTTCCACAATATAGAGTTCCGTTTCTTCGACGTCATCACTCTGGCAATCTGCGAGCTTGCCGGGAAGTGTCATGCCTTCAAGCGCACCTTTGCGGAGCACGCTGTCCTTTGCAGCTTTCGCAGCTTTGCGCGCCTTGAGCGCAAGAACGGTTTTATTCACCATCATCCGCGCATCTTCCGGATTTTCTTCAAGAAATGCAGCGAGCGATTCGCCGAATACGTTCTCAACAGCGCCGCGCGCTTCAACGCTCCCCAGTTTATCTTTCGTCTGACCTTCAAACTGTACCTCACGGAGCTTTACTGAAATCACCGCCGTTATGCCTTCAAGAACATCATCGCCTGTAAAATTTTCTTCTTTTTCTTTAAGAATATTTGCTTTGCGCGCGTATGTATTAAGCGTGCGCGTGAGCGCCGTCTTAAAACCGGTCAGATGCGTACCACCACCCGGATTAAATGTATTATTCGCAAATGCAAGGATGCGCGATGAGATATCATCAATATACTGCAACGCAACCTCAATCGATTCCACACCCATCTCAACCGCCGGTTTTTCAACATAAAAAACATTTTTGTGCACCGGCTTCTCTGTTTGATTCAGAAACTTTACGAGTGATATAAGACCTCCTTCGAAATAGAACGTCATGCTCGGAATGTCGAGCTTGAGATCCTTAATGTAAAGAGATGCACTCGGATCGATCTTGTCGCTGTAGTTGCGTGCATCAATAATCGTCACACGCATACCGCGAACAAGATATGCCTGTTGGCGCAAACGCGACACGATCTTTTCAAAATCAAAAACAACTTCTTCAAAAATAGAGTCGTCGGGCGTAAACATCACTACCGTGCCGCGCAGTTTCGACGGACCGATACGCTTTACTTTTGCCTGCGGCTTACCCCGCTTGTATTCCTGAATAAATTGCCCGCCATCGCGATACACAACAGCGCAGGCATAATTTGAGAGCGCGTTCGCGACAGAAATACCAACACCATGCAAGCCTCCCGAGACCGTGTATCCTTCGCCTCCAAACTTGCCGCCAGCATGAAGCGTTGTCATGATCGTCTCGAGCGCAGATACTTTTGTCTGTGGGTGCATGTCGACAGGAATGCCGCGGCCATTGTCTGCAACACGTATCAAATTATTCGGAAGAAGCACGACTTCGATATCGTCGGCATGTCCCGCCATCGCTTCGTCGCGCGCATTATCGAACGCCTCCCAGATCAGGTGATGCAGCCCTTCCGGGCCCGTCGTGCCGATATACATGCCGGGGCGCTTGCGTACAGGCTCAAGACCCTCAAGGACAGTGATATCCTGAGCGCTATAACTTCCCTTTTTTACGGATTTTTTTGCCGCCATATAGTGATTAACTCAAACAAAAAGGCGCTAAAATGGCCTTTGAAATGTGCCTGCAGTATAGCACAAAATACCCTGTCAGGGAAACAGAAAAGTGGATAATTTACCGCACCTTCCAGCCTTTCTTTTTTTGGAGCGCCGTTGTAATTTTTTCCATAATTGGAGTTATTTCCGCATCCGCAAGCGTTCGTTCTTCCGATTGAAAAACAAGACTGAACGCGTATGAAATTTTGTCTTCTGTTTTGTATGTATCAAAAAGCCGCTTCTGCACGAGCAACTCTCCCGCCTCTGCAGTAATCACCAAGAGAACATCCTCCGGTTCTGTGTGTTCCGGAACAAAGAGTGCAATATCACGCGCAATAAACGGATACGGAGAAATCTTTTTGTATACCGTAGTCAAATGTTCCCTTTGTACCTCGAGTCGTTCGCCAACATCGAAGGAAACTCTTGAGGAAAGGGCATCAAGATCTACCTCGAGCACATTGTCATGCAGTTTTCCTTCCACTATTGTTCCCAACTTTTCCGAGAATAGTTTTTCAACAGCGCGCAGTTGTTCCGTCTCTTTCTCTTTTTTCTTCGTCATGTTTTTTATGCCGATCCCGAGCAGCCATTTCTCACCCACCTTGGTAAACACGTTTCCTATTTCAAAGATACGCACCGTATCAATACCAAGAAGTGGGGCATTGAGTTTATTCGATGCAAGACTTGCTGACAAACCAACCGCGAGATCTTTGCGAAGGAATTTTTTGTCCGCCGCAAGGGCGTTTTCAAGCTCAATGTCTCCTGCATGCACAAACCCATACGTATACACTTCAATAAAACCAAGCTCCACCAGTATGCTGCGGATCCTATACGAAAGGAGCACTTTCGGATTCACGAAAACATTCTTCACCTGTGGTAATTTTTTTGGCTTCACGTGCTCATACCCATACATGCGCCCAACCTCCTCGATCAAGTCTTCTTTAATGGTAATATCAAGACGTTCGAACGGAGGCGTCACAACATAGACATCCCCGTCATCTTCAATTCCTGCTGAAAGCGTCCGCAAAATTTTTTCCGCAACAGAAGCCGGAATATCAGTGCCTATGAGAGAACAAATCTCTTCGAGCATTATCCGTACCGCAGAAAGTTCAACCGGTTCTTTGTATGCATCAACAAAACCTTCAACCCGCACACCATCCCCCGCAGCTATTTCGAGTACGAGATTCGCAGCCGCAACAAGCGCAGGGAACGTGAGCTCGGGCGAGAGTTCGTGTTCAAAACGCACAGACGCATCGGTACGCAAGCCAAGCGCCTGTGCGGTTTTTCTCACAGAGATGGGATCAAAGTTTGCCGACTCAAGAAGTATATTTTTTGTTTTCGTTGTAATTTCTGCGGAAGTGCCCCCTTTTATACCTGCTATGCCAATTGGCTTATCTGCAGTGCCATCCGTGATAAGGAGCATATCTTCACTCAGTTTATACTCTCCTCCGCCAAGCGTCTTTGCAATTTCTCCCGCTTTTGCTGTTCGAACGTCGATAACAACCTTGCTCTCTTTCGACTCTAACTTATCCATATCAAACGCATGGAGAGGCTGGCCAATATCGAACATCACAAAATTCGCCGCATCAACGATGTTATTGATGGACTTTTGACCAATCGCAGCAAGTCTTTTTTGTAGCCATTCCGGTGAAGAACCGACCGTAACGTTTTCAAGAACAAGGCCACTATACCTCTTGCACAGTTTTTCACTCTCAATATGTACATCAAGTTTCTCTGATTGCGACCACATGTTCGTAGACATAAGCAAAGGATTTCGTTCAAGAGGACGATCAAGCAGCAACGCAACATCCTTCGCAACGCCCACATGTCCCAAACAATCATGGGCGCGGTTCGGAAGCGTTTTCATTTCAAAAATAATGTCATCATCGTGCTCAGAGAGTCCTTCAATCTCAAATGAATGCATCGTCAAAAGATCTGCCAATTCTTTTGGTTTTGGCAGAGGCTCTTTGAAATATGATTGAAGCCAGTTGTAACTGATGCGCATCATACTCTAATTTAAAATTGGATTGGCAGACGAGCATCACCGTTATAAAAAAGACGAATGTCGTCGATGCGGTATTTGAGCATAGTAAGTCGATCTATTCCCCCACCGAATGCAAAACCGCTCCAGTCTTTTGATGAAATGCCAACTCCCTCAAGTACCTTCGGATGAACCATACCAGCTCCCATAATTTCTATCCATCCCGTTCCTTTGCAGATTGGGCACCCTTTCTCACCGTCACACCGAAAGCACGAAACATCAACTTCAACGCTCGGTTCGGTAAAGGGAAAATAACTCGGACGGAAACGGACATGTACGCCTTTCGCAAAAAAGTATCCGAAAAAATCATCAAGCGTTCCTTTCAAATGTGCGAGAGAAATGCTCTTATCCACCACAAGACCCTCGACTTGATAAAACTGCGCTTCGTGGGTTGCGTCAGTCGCTTCATAACGATAGGTCTTTCCCGGAACGATAATGCGAATCGGCGGCTTGTGCTTCTCCATATAGCGCACCTGTACTGGTGATGTGTGCGTACGCAGGAGCTTTCCTGCGGTTTTCGGCTGTATCCAAAACGTATCCCACATATCGCGCGCAGGATGATCTTTTGGAATATTGAGAGCATCAAAGTTATAGTGCTCGGTTTCCAATTCTGGCCCGTCAACAGTATCAAAACCCCGATCGGTAAAATACGCATTGATGTCATTAATTGTGTGTGTGATGGGGTGCAGGTAGCCTTTTGATTTCATGTTCATTATAGAAGCATGATAATACAAAAGGCCCTTATGTACCATCGTGATACATAAGGGCCCGTTCGATCATCCTCTTCGAGCATCGCTCTTTCTGTTTTTCTCAAAAATCAAATCGCGCAGATATGTCGCAACCTCCTTCTGCGCTTCCTCTTCGCTTTTACCTTTCTCGAGGGCGCGAAGAGCGACAACAAACTTCTTGTCAGTATTCGTTTTTTCAATCTCGGCGCTCGTCACACCACGCAAAAAGTAGAGGTTCTTGGCAACTTGAACGGCGCCATAACCAAGAACGTCGTTCTGAATCTTCATGCGGGCTTCAGGTGTAACAAACCCGCTCTCGTCGCACTTGATCCAATTTCCTAGGCCTCCCTCGTATCCCCCGCGCACGGCGCTGAGAAATACATGTTTCTTTTTGTGCCAACGCGAACCGCATGGGCAACGGAAGAAAATCACCGTGTCTCTGCGACCATTGGGCCCGCCTCCCGGCTCCTCGCTCCCCTCCACTTCATGGCAACAGTTGTGACACTCAGAAAAATACTTTCCGTGACGCATAATCCACTGAGGCATAAAAAATCTCCTCTGCCTTTGAGTAAGATAAATTTCAAATTACTCCCATGAACCTGCGTTTTTGACTCGCAAAAATATGAGCCCAATAACTCACCTTACGCAACCATGAAGTACTATCTTCAGACTATTCATACTCGTCATTGCGAGGACGAAGCTCGAAGCAATCTAGGATTACGTCGAGAAACTCTCTGATTGTTTCGGGCGCCGCATAGCAATGACGGAAGAAACTTTCATGTTGCGTCTTTGCAACTGCAAAGATTATACACAAAACCTTGCTTTTTGTCAAATTTCGTGACATGCTTGTCGGCCGAAATTCACTTCGTTCATTTCTGAGCCGACGGAGGGACTCGAACCCACGACCCGCACTTTACAAAAGTGCCGCTCTACCAACTGAGCTACGTCGGCAAATAGTTAAGGCCCCGTTGATTAATAACTTGTCCGTTTCGCTTCCATATTTCCGCAATCTTTGATTTTTTGTCAATCACAAATCTTTCATCGTAGCTCGCTACGCCTCAAGATTTGTTCAATCGAAAAAATCAAATAAGTTTAGGAGTCAATGCGTTGCTCCTGCCCCGCCACTGTATCACGTTCTTTGCTTTTTGACACTTCGCGAAGAAATCGCGAAACGCGAGCGCTTGTTTGCACGCCTCCTGTATACGCAAGACCAGTTAAACGTATCGGTCTATTCTCGACAAGCCGAATCACAATCGCACAGACGCTTCGAAACGCACCAATAACATGCGGTATGCTATCAGGAACTTTTACCGTACTCGACAGTAATTCAATTTTTTTGATACTCCGTACTACAATGCGAAGCAATGTATCGTCATATTTTTTCCGCCATATTGAACAGAATATTACTCTCTGATGCAACTCGATTATTTTGAGCGTAAACAAACCGCAGATACCTGCTATGCCTATAAAAAGAAGAGTTGAAAGTAAGATATGCATTGAAGTAGACGAGTTTTTATACTACAAATCTTTCGAATCGAGAAATTTCGATTTTCTCTCCAAATTTTTGAATTGCCGAATCAATAAGTCCTTGAATGGTAATATCGGGATTTTTGATAAACTGCTGATCAAGAAGAATTTTTTCTTTGAAATATGTGTTGAGCTTTCCCTCCATGATTTTTTCTTGCAATTCCGCGGGTTTGCCTTCAATTTCTTTGACAAAAACGGAACGTGCTATCTCTTTGGCAGATTCCGGCACATCATCTGCCTTAAGAAATTCAGGATTTATCGCTGTAACATGCATCGCGATATCATATGCCAATTTACTAAACTCTTCGTTTTTCGCGACGAAATCTGTCTCACAAGCGAGAATCACAACAGCGCCAAGAGCGCCTGTTGCATGAATATACGCTTGGACAATCCCTGAACCAAGTGTCCGGTCTTTCTTTTTTGATGCGATCTCGCCTCCTTTCTTGCGTAAAACGACAAGAGCCTGCTCAATATTGCCATCAGTCTCCTCGAGCGCTTTTTTGCACTGCATGATTGAAATACCTGTCCGATCGCGAAGTGTTTTTATTGTCTCTGTTGTTATTATTGACATGTTGTGTGCTTCAAAACAAAAACTGCATGGTGCAGCTTTTTTTATAGTACCTATGGCACTGATAGTATCTCTTTTCCGAACGCTTGTCTATTTTTTCTACGCTTTGCCGCTATGACCCTTTTTATAGGCATCAGTGATTTGCTTTGTAAAAAAATGAATACTTGACCGAGAGGAGTCGTTTGCAGGAATTGGATAGTCGACTTCCTTGAGATTGCAATCGGAACCTGCGAGAGCAATAATCGGGATACCTACCTGTCGAGCTTCTCTCACGGCTGTTTGTTCCTTTTTTGGATCTATCATGAACATGACCGCTGGTTTTTCTTTCATTCCTGTAATGCCGCCAAAATTTCTCTCGAGCCGAACAATATCGCGATCAATAAGAAGACGTTCTTTCTTTGTATATTTTTGCGCAAGCTCGCCGCTGTCACGCTGCGCCAGAAGAACTCCGAGCTTGTCAACACGACCTCGAATCGTTGCAAAATTCGTCAGTGTTCCGCCAATCCACCGTATTGTCACATAGGGCATGTCAATGGAATCCGCTAATTCGCTCACAATACCTTGCGCTTCGTGCTTTGTGCCAACAAAAAGAAGCTGCTTCCCTTCACCGGCAACTTTTGCCACAAACGCAAGCGCGGGCGCAAGAACATCAAGCGTCTTTTCAAGATCGAATATCTCTACCTGATTTTTTGTTCCATAGATAAACGGCGCAACCGTTGGGTGCCGTTTGCTCCGCGTGTAACCATAGTGCGCGCCCACCTCAAACATCGCCGTAATAGCGGCAGTTTGGTCTGCGGTATGAATTGTCGCTGTTTCTCCTTCTATCATGAAATGTATGTACGAAGAGTCTAGCAAATGAGCCCATTTTTTGCAAATTTATGCCCCTGCACGAGCTCTCTTCTCGGCAGTTTTAAGGGCAGTAATGATCGGTTCAATGTCACCCTCCATGATACGCGGAATCGCATGCCATGATTCTTTTATTCGGTGGTCTGTCACGCGATCTTGAAGAAAATTATATGTCCGTATTTTTTCAGACCGATCGCCGGTGCCGATCTGGCTTCTCCGCTCTGCGGAGAAACTTTTCTGCTCCTCTTCGTCTTTGAGCATCTGCAGTTTTGCCGACAAAATCGCGAACGCTTTGTCGCGATTTCTCTGCTGACTTCTCTCCGATGTTGAACGCACCTCTATGCCTGTCGGTTTATGCACCAGACGAACGGCAGTTTCCACCTTGTTCACATTCTGTCCGCCGGCGCCGCCCGAACGTGAAAACTCCATCTCAATATCGCCGGGATTAATTTCGATCGTTGTCTTTTTGCGAATCGGAAGAACAACCACGGATGCTGTGGATGTGTGAATGCGTCCCGATTTTTCTGTCGCCGGAACTCTTTGAACCCGATGCACACCCATCTCAAAGCGGAGATTATCGTAGCAACCGACACCGTGAATTTCAAGTGTCGCTTCTTTAAGCGCTCCAAGCCCGCTGCGAGATTCGTCAACATAGATCGTCTGCCATCCGCGTTTTTCAGCATATTTCGCATACATATGAGAAAGGTCTTCCGCAAAAATCGCAGCCTCTTCTCCACCCGCTCCTGCGCGAACTTCAATGATTGCCTCGTTCGGAAAAGCTTCCTCTTTTTTTTCCTGATCCAAAATTGAGCGCATCTGTGCGAGAAGCACCTCTTTTTGCAAACCCAGATTCGTAAGTTCATCCCGCGAAAGTTCTACCAAACTCGCATCGGTTGCCATCTCCCTCACTTGGAATTCCTCACGAACAAGTCGCTCATATTCTTGAGCAAGAAAGGCCGTTTTGGGATTGTTTTTGAATTCTTCGATGTTTTCCATACTCCATACATAGATACTACTACAATTATAACCACAACAATTTCATTGCTGTGGCGTTTGATTGCATCATTGTGTGTACGCTACTTCTTCGCAGGCTTCTTTGAAGCTAGCGTTTTACTTGAACGCTTTGTTGTCTTTGTTTCCTTCTTTTTCTTCTGTTTCTTAATAGGAGCGGAACGGGCGGCGGCGGCACGAGATTTAAATTTCTCTACTCTTCCAGCCGTATCGAGCACCTTATCTGTCCCAGTATAGAACGGATGGCATTGGCTGCAGATTTCAATATCGATCTTTTCCTCTGTTGAACCAACCGCAAAAACAGCTCCGCACGCGCAGGTCGCTTTCGCATTGGGAAAATATTTAGGATGTATATCTTTTTGCATGTGCCGAGATACTATCAAAATATTTATGCAACTGCAAGTTCCACAAAACGCCATAGACCATACTGGTCCAGAAAAAAGCGGCTTGTGGTATATGGCAAGGTCTTGACCAATATCTCCAAGGTAGCGTGTTGCGTATCATCAAACTCCATAAAAATCCTGCCGCGCGGATGAAGATGCTTAGATGCATGCATAAGAAATGTTCGTATGACATCAAGCCCAGTTTCTCCTCCAAAAAGAGCCTGATGCGGCTCAAAAGTAAGAACGGAACTCTCCACTCGTTTAATATGACGAAGCGCAATATAGGGAGGATTTGCGAGTATGTAATCGTACCGATCCTCTATGTTGCAAAAAATATCTGAACGAATACTGCGAGCGCGGGAAGAAATTCCACCGATGAACTCAAGGTTTTTTTCTATCTGCTTAATGCATCGGCTATCTATATCTGCAAAATCAACAGATGCTTTGGGAACATTCGATAAAATCGCGAGGCCAATGCATCCACTACCCGCAAATATATCGAGACACGAGAGTGACGTGCGAATATCTTTTTGCATCATAGCAATGACGTACTCTGTCCAGAATTCCGTCTCTCCTCGCGGTATATGCGGCCGCTCCGAAAGATCAACAGTTATATTTAAAAACGGCTGCGTTCCAATCACATATGCGGTCGGCTCGCCCGCAGAAATTCGCGAGCAATCGGCAAGATACTCCGGCGTTCTCTCGCCGGCATATTTCTCTTTCAAAAGGTGTCGCTCTTCTAAAGAATTCATTGTAATCTATCGAGAATATCGATCTGACTCTGATACTTTGCCGCAAGCTCCATAACTTCATCGCCATAAAAAGCATAGGATGGGTTGGTTGCATTCTTCCATCCTGCGAGATACCGCAGCG
Source organism: Parcubacteria group bacterium Greene1014_15 (assembly GCA_007376725.1). GTDB lineage: Bacteria > Patescibacteriota > Minisyncoccia > Phycocordibacterales > VMGT01 > VMGT01. Next base: position 16,280 of record VMGT01000010.1, read on the forward strand.
CAGCAAGTCGTTCGGCCCGGGGTGTCCCACCATCAGCGCCATTATCAGCAAGTAAAATTGCCGCACCCATGAATGCGTCTCCCGGGTCCCACGGATTCGGAGGATTGTGACCCGTGAGCGAGGCAAGTTGTTTTTCATAGAGTATCCATGTGGAAGGAATAAATTGCGCCGGCCCCATAGCGCCGCCCCACCCATACCATGCTTTCTTTGATACCGGCACCGAATCGGGGTCAAGTCCAAGACGCGCCGTAATATCCTTGAAAACGGGCACATCGCGTGTCGGGTGCATATCGGTCTGCCAGTTTCCTTTGCCTACATTTTCACCCAAATTTGACTCTTCAGCGATAATACCGAGGATAAACGCCGGCCGAATACCAATCTTCTTTCCTGCGCGTTTTGCAAGATCGAGCGCTGTGCCAAATGGAATAGCCGCAGAACCTCGGAGCATAAAGAGTTCGGAGCGGATCATAGCAGCTGTCTTTTCTTGATCCTTGAGTACTTTTTGATATTGGGCTTCAACACCTTTTGAAGCCGTAAGAATCCGCTGTTTTTCTTTCTCCTGCGCTTCTATTTTTTTCTTTTGCAATTCCTGAATGGCGCGGAGTTCAATTTCGTCCGATTGTTTTTCCGCCAAAGCATCGCGAGCGGCTGCTGTCTTTTCTTTTGTCGTCCGTATCTCCGCAAATGAAATTTGGAGTCCATGTTTGATTGATTGGAACGAATCGAGATCAACAAAAAATTCCGAAAGATTCTTATTCCCGAGAACCACTTCGACGAGCGAGAGATTGTCAATTTCATTCGTCTTGCGTATCAGTTGTGCAAGCGATTCTTTGCCGCGACCTATCTTTTCGTCAAGTTCGGAAATGATCGTTTCTTTGTCGTCGATTTCATCCGAGAGCCGCGATATTGCAATGGTTCTCTGTTTGATACCAAGTCTTGCCTTTTCAATATTCGCATCAAGAATCGCCACGTCGCGCTCGAACGTAACACGCTCGCGCTGTTTCTCTTGCACAAGAGAACGCTGTGTGTCAATTTTCTTTTCAAGATCTTCGAGTTCGCGTTCAAGTTGCGCTTTGCGCGACGCAACTTGCGAATCAACCGGCTGTTCTTGCGCAAAAATAAAATCACCCGATAGGGTGATACAACCCGCAAGGAGAGCAGACAAAAAAAATCGTATTGCGATGCGCGCTCGTCCTTTCATATATGGAGTATGTACAAAAAAGCAAGAACCTATCCAGTATCTAATGCCATACTGAAATGATCAAAATTCGTTGCGCCGAGCCCACTAACGCAGTTGGTCAGGGAAAATTGCATATTTTGAGGAAGCATATGGGGAAGCTGACAAAAAAGACATGATTTGCAGCAGAATTTTGGTCATTTCAGTAGGCAAGCTTTATTCTGCTTCATATTTTGCGGTTAGATACTGGATAGGTTCTAAAACTACTTCTTCTCTCCCTTCTCTTCGGCCGATTCTCCTGCTACTACCTCCTCTTGCTTTCCTTTCTTTGCAACTTCGATCGTTGAGAGATCGGGGGCGGCTGTTTCTTCAATCTTTTCCTCAACCGCTTCGCTTGCAAGCACCACAACTTCTTCCGGATTTCCCAAGATCATAACGCCCGCCGGAACATGAAGATCTTTTATACAAATCTGGCTCGTAAAATCAACGAGTGACGTTACGTCAACGATAATCTCCTGTGGCAAATTTGAAGGTTCCGCCTCCACCTCAATGGTATGAAGTACCTTCACTAAGAAACCGCCGAGTTCTTTGACTGCCGGAGCAATTCCTTCAAATTCGATAGGAACCTCAACCTGTACTTTTTGGCCTTTTTCAATAACATAAAAATCAGCATGGCGGAGCGTGTCTTTTACAGGATCAACCGCCACGTCGTGTATAAGCGCTTCTTTGACATCTCCAAGCCCCTCGAGAGCAATAACCGCGCTGTATCCGGCCTCCTTAAATATCTTTTCAAAGGCGCGGTGGGAAACAGCTATGGGCAGGGTCTGTTGTTTTTTTCCATAGAGAACAGCAGGCATTTTCCCTTCTGCCCGCATCTTTTTGGCTTTTTTACCCAACGCATCTCGTTTTTCCACCGCAAGTTTAAGCATACACTACAGTATAGCTATTTTGGACAAAAAAACAACATGGGCGGAAAACGCCTATAAAAAGCCATATTTCCGCCCAGTCCATCAAATACCTATTCGAGTATCGAAGTGCGGCATCATCGGAATAAAATCCTCCGTCACCTTGAGATCAATCTCAACTCTTTCGTACTCCTTTGTGTCAAGAACCACACTCGAAGGCACTCGATCCTTCAGGCCCACCGGTACCTGTATGATAATACAGGGATCTGGGTCGCCAACAGGCACTCCGATACAAAAATTATCTATTGGTATTTGCTGCCACACTTCAAGCGCATACTGCTCCATAATTTTTTGAACATCGCGAGACGTCAGCTTATACGACATTACACATCCTCCTTCCGCAAACTTAAAACAACTCTGCATTGCATAGTATCATGAAGTCCACTGCACACAAATAAGACTAATTTTTTACAAGATTCGGCGGTGTCCTTCCTTCAAAAACCGCGATGATATTTTCTGCTGCCATCACAGCCATCTTCGCACGCGTTTCTTCCGTCGCAGAAGCGATGTGCGGCGTAAGCACGACATTTTCGAGTTCAACGAGTCCGGGGGCAAGCGCGGGCTCATTTTCAAAAACATCAAGAGCGGCTCCGCGGATAATATTTGTTCTCAAGGCCGCAACAAGCGCGGTCTCGTCAATAACCGGCCCACGAGATGTGTTCACGAGATACGAGGTCGGTTTCATCATTGCTAACCGTTTTGAATTAATGAGATGCCGCGTTGCATCAAGAAGAGGAACGTGAACAGTGACAATGTCGGCCATCTGCAACACTTCCTCGGCAGTGCTAAAATAGGTCGCATTGTACTCTTTTTCAAACAAATCATTTTTCTGCACATCATAGTAGATCACATCCATATCAAAACCATTCCGAGCATGGTGCGCGACACGCGATCCAATACGCCCCGCCCCAAGAACACCGAGCGTCTTGCCGCGCAGATCACATCCGAGAAGTAACATGGGCGCCCAGCCGACATACTTCCCGGCTCGTGTAAAACGATCTCCTTCAGCAATCCGCGCTGTGATTGCAAGAATGAGTCCGAACGTATGCTCTGCGACCGTGTCCGTGAGCACGTCTGGTGTGTTTGTAATCAAGATGCCGCGCTGTGCAGCTTCTTTCACGTCAACATTATTGACTCCAACAGCATAGTTCGCAAAGATTTTTGCTTTTGGAGCAGCATGAAATACATCCGCATCGATCGTGTCTGTCAGAAGACACAAAACAGCATCGTATTCTTTCTCTGTTAATGCGAGAACAAGCTCGCTTTTCGTGAGTACACCGTTTTTTTCACTGACCGTTACTTCGTATCCCTTTTCTCGTAAAAAAGCGGTACCGCTCTCTGGAATCTCTCGTGTGACATATACCTTCATAGTAATTGGCAGTCTTTAGTCCATAGTCATTAGTCTATAGACTATCAACTAAAGACTATGAACTAATACCTATAACCTATTAAATAGTCGCAGACGTCCCTCGACAACATGCTGCACCGCCTGCATCGCTCCCTTCAAGTATCGGTACGGAGCAACTTCATCGGGATCTTCCTGAAGAGAAAGCATGAGCGCTTTGCGATATGCTAGCCGTAGTTCTGTGTTGATATGCACAACTGAAATACCTGCCTCAATCGCATGGGAAAAATCTTCGTCACTCGTCCCAGAACCTCCGTGAAGCACGAGAGGGACACCAGCGGCGGCACGCAGCTCTCGTATCCTTGAGATATCAAGATGCTTGGGATTACCGCCGCCCCGCAACATCCCATGCATAGTGCCAACTGCGGGCGCAGCAAGATCAACTCCCGTTTCCTTAACAAAAGCTTGAAGCTCTTCTCCCTTCGTGAGGTGTTCCGACGACATATCGACACCTTCGGGAATCGCATCGAGCACTTTTGATGATTTGCCGATAAAACCAATTTCACCCTCAATTAAAATATCGCTGTGCTGTTCTTGATTTACTATACGCGCATATGCAACGCACTGTTTCATGATCCGCTTGTTTTCCTCAATAGGCAATTCTGTGCCGTCAAAGATGACCGCATCAAATCCCGCATCAATAACTTCTTTTACTTTTTCAAATGAATAGGTGTGATCCGCATTCAGATATATTGGATAGTCAAACTCCTCACGGAGGCTGCGCACGAGCGCAACCGCTTGCCGCACGCCGACAAAGCTGCGCTCTCCCTCTGACACGCCAATGATGACCGGCACATTAAGGGACCGTGCCGCATTAAAAATACCCCACATCGCTTCTAGGTTTGAGATATTAAAATGACCGATCGCAACCTTTTTCTCTTCCGCTTCTGCGATAGCCTCACGCAATGACGTAACCATGGCTGTAATTGTAGCACACCCTATCAGTCAAGTACGAGCCTGTTGTATACTAGAATATACATAACAAATCTAGGACTTACGCACTTGGCGCATTTCTCCGCTTGCTCGCTCCGTTTGCTCCCGCGCTGTATAGGTAATACAGCTTGGTCGCAAGCCTCGCTCGCGCCTCGAACTGCATCCAACTGCGTAAGTCCTAAAATCATACCTATGGCAGATAGCAACATCGATTTTGTAGCAATCGGCGATATTACAACAGACGCGTTCATTCGTTTGAAGCAAAGTGAAGCGCACGTCGTTGAAACGGATGGGCGGAAAGAGATTTGCATGAGCTTCGGAGATAAAATTCCGTATGAAAAAGTAGATATCGTGCGGGCGGTCGGCAACAGTCCGAACGCCGCCGTTGGAGCGGCACGTCTCGGTCTTACTTCTGCCGTTGTCACTATCGTCGGTGATGATGAAAATGGTCGCGAGTGTGTCGCGTCACTCCAAGCATCTAACGTACGCACGGATTTTATCACCGTCCAAAAAAATATCGAAACAAATTACCATTACGTGCTTTCGTATGGGGCCGAACGCACCATTCTCGTGAAGCACCACGAATATGACTATCAACTGCCGGATATCGGGGAACCTACTTGGGTCTATGTGAGTTCTCTTGCAGAAAATTCCCTTCCGTTTCATCATAAGATCGCCGCATATCTCGCGGAACATCCGAATATCAAACTGGCGTTTCAGCCCGGCACATTTCAGATAAAACTGGGATACGATAAACTCAAAGATATCTACGCTCGTTCCGAACTTTTCTTTTGCAATAAGGAGGAAGCCGAGCGAATACTCAATCGGCCGCCGGAAAAGATAGAGACACTTCTTGAGGGTATCCGAAATCTGGGTCCAAAAATTGCCATCATCACCGACGGACCAAAAGGAGCATACACACATGATGGAAACGAAATATGGTATATGCCTATGTATCCGGATCCAGCGCCTCCGACAAACCGCACAGGCGCAGGAGATGCATTTTCTTCAACCTTCACCAGCGCGCTTATTTTGGGTAAAACAATACCCGAGGCTCTCGCCTGGGGTCCAATCAACTCCATGTCGGTTGTCCAATATGTAGGAGCACAGCGCGGTCTTCTTGCGCGCGAGACACTTGAAGCGTTTCTTGAGAGTGCTCCGTCGGATTATGTAGCAAAGCGCATGTAGAGATACAGTCTCTAGAGATGTTTTCCTTGACTCCTCATTAAATTGGGAGTATCAAGAACATAGTTGTATTCCAAACCAAATCCTCATCGTGTCGTTGCAAAGACAAGGAACAACACAATGTCATCCTTTCCGGCCTATGCCGACCTCGCAGCTTCTTCCGAAATCACCAAGTATGTGCTTGACACTCTCAAGACAAACTATGGCAAATTCCCTGATGGTTTTATTAATGATGCCATTCAACAATGGGATCATGCAACGTCCAAGGAAAAAGTCGCATTTCTTAGATTCGAGCTTTCGCTCAAAGAATCATATGCACAAATCATAGCATCGGGATTATTTGCAAATTTGGCTTCAGATGTACAATATCTTTTACTCGCTGCTCTGTGGAAAAACAATAACAAAGAGACATACGCCCTTTAATGTCCCATGGAATCGTATATTATTTTCATTTACCCACCGTACAGTAAGTACGGTGGGCTTTTTATTGGCGTGCAATACCCGATGGTGTGCGTACTCGCACCCACGGGGTGCACACACAACTTGTATCGGCGGCGGCCGATTCCTATTCCAACAAAAAAGCCCGGCTCTGCTCCGCGAATACCATGTGGTGTCTGTAAGGAGATCCACAGGGACCGACAGAGCAGACTTTTTTATTTTGAGTTACATTTCTATTTCCTACTCCTCACTTTCTTCACCGCTTCTTTGATGGCGGAAACCCCCATGCCATAGTATTCAATCAGTTCACTCGGCTCGCCCGATTGACCGAAGCGATCATGGACGCCGATATATTCGATCGGAACGGGGTGATGCTGTGAAAGCACTTCGGCAACTGCTGACCCCATGCCTCCCGCGATCTGATGCTCCTCAACGGTCACTACAGCACCCGCTTTTTTCGCATAGGCTACGACCGTATCAACATCCATCGGCTTCACGGTATGATTGTTAATAACTGCGACTGATATTCCCTCTTCCTTCAGTTCTTTCGCCGCAACCAGAGCGTTGTAGAGAAGCGGCGAACAGCCGATAATCGCAACGTCTATTTCATCTTCGTCCCAAAACACTTCGGCTCGTCCTATTTCAAATGGTGTTTCTGCTGTCGTAAATACCGGACGGTTGTCGCGCGTAAAGCGCATGTACATCGGCCCATCATGCATCGCCGCGGCAATAGTCGCTTTTCGCGCTTCTTCCATATCTGATGGCACGACAACCGTCATGTTTGGTTGCACCCTCATAAGAGCCACATCTTCAAGCTGTTGGTGCGTTGCACCATCAGGCCCTACCGAAACACCCGCGTGCGCACCCATGATCTTCACCGGCACTCGGTTGAGAGAAATTGTCGTACGGATCTGCTCGTTATTTCTCCCCGGAGAAAACGCCGCATACGAAGTGATGAATGGAATTTTCCCATACGCGGCAAGTCCTGACGCGACGGTCGCCAAATTCTGTTCCGCAACGCCAAGCTCAATGTATCTATTGGGGAATTTTTCTTTAAACCAGTGCGCGCGCGTTGACTCCGCAAGGTCGGCGCACAGCACGACGACACGCTCATCTTTTTCTCCGGCCTCGACAACACCCTTGCCAAAGCCATCTCGCGTTGATTTTTTTTCAAGCGATTTGTTGTCAAAAATATTCTGTATCAGTTTTGCGTTGGGGTTGAGAGACATATTCAAAAAGTTTTGAATGAATCCACTACTGCGTTAAATAACTGAAGTGCGCCACGATTCCTCTTTGATACTCTTCCGGACGAGACAAGATCTTCAAGTTCACTGTCGTCTAAACGGGCTATACTACCCATCTCAAAATCAAATGGGGTAAAAAATTCGAACCTTAAACTGTTACTAAGAATAACACTGCGTTTTGCCCATCCATCTACGTTTGCGTATTCGCTACATCTCATTTCTCCTTGTAATTCACATGCGAGGGGTTGGAAACGATAACATTCTCCGGCGCATCGCTTATCATATTCTATTCTAGATTCTGGCGTAGAAATACCTATGGCCATGTAATCGTAAAATGCCGCCTCTGGACCACGTAGTTCTACATATTCTACATCATAATTGTGCGATTCATTCTCAATAATATCTAAACCCACTGGATACTTCAGCTCAAATCCATACTCCTCATTTCGATATGTCTTCCAATCTGAAGTATCGATCACGGCCTCTTCACTTTTCACTTCTCCGTCCAGACACGGCGCAAAGGCACAATTCGGACCCGTGCGGCTGACATATGAACCGTCGGGGCAGAGTTTTGCATCTTGCGTGCATGTTTGTTTTTCATCATTCATTTCGACACTACTCTTGGGAGATATTTCAAGAAAATACACTCCTACCGCAATAACAAGTAACCCGGCGAAGATCAAAATGATACCGAACATGCTGAAGCCATCTTGCTTCTGATCTGGTTTTGCAAGTTTTTGAAGAACAAATGTTTTTATGCGCTCAGCAGCGGAAAACGCTTCTTCGGCCATTTCCCAGGTAAAACTCTCAAGTGGGACATCAGCCACATAGCGTGTTGTAATATAATACGGATTTAAAATGATCACGTCCTCTTTTAAAAGTTCAACAATCCCAGAAACATGTACATCAAGCATCACGAGAATCTGTGGTAACCCATGCATTTTCGGATAATCTCCCGTGAAATGAAGCAAAAACGCCTTCAATGACTTCTCCGCCATCTGTTGAGAAAGAAAACAAACCTGTGCAGGAGTTCCGTCACGGTCTTTCATGCTGGCCTGCGCATTCAGTTCGTCGTCAGCAACATGTTTCAGCCATTCTGAAACAAAGAAATCGCGATCACCTTCTCTATCGGCATTATTTTGCATACAATTCTTTGCCTAACGAAAAAACTTTTTTGAGAAACGGATCCCCCATACGCAACCTTTGTTCGGTCTGTTGAGGCGTATACACAAGCGCATCTACGGGTGTTGTTATGCCAAACAAAATTCTGTCTACATCCCGCATCCGCTCAAAAATATTCTTTTCACTCTTTTTCTCAATAAACAAATCCACATCACTCCACTCATGCGGTGTTCCCCACGCATATGAACCAAAAAGAATTATCTTTTCGGGCTGGTATTCTGCAACAATTTTTTTAACGATATCCTTAATTGCTTTTTCCATTAGTTGCGTCATATGTATCAGCAGTATACCATACATAAGCACCGCATCATCGCCAACCATACAACACAGCAATCCGCTCATCTTTTTCTCCCACTTCAACAACGCCCTTGCCAAAACCATCCCGCGTTGATTTTTTCTCAAGCGCTTTCGTATCAAAAATATTCTGTACCAATTTTTGTTGCTCTTGAATCATGGAATGATAAAAAATTATTCAATAAATTTAAAGGTTGAAAGAATCCGCATTACCATTTTGTACCGAATCGCATTACCATCAATACCACGAATATCAATAAAACGAGGTGGACGATCAAACCAGTATTCCATACTGCTGGGGATTTCGCTGTAAACACAATCACCACCGTCACAATCTACGGCAATAACATCTGCTCGTGTTCCAGCGAAATCAACTTTAGTTCGGCGTATTCCATCTTCCCCCATCTCGCCAAGCGTCCCATACTCTGGTGAACCCATTCCAAAAGCCAACCCTTCCCTAGGGGTACTCATAAATCCATCCTTTCTTTCCTCCAAGATCAGAAAAGGTATGCAACCCGATCCTTCGGGACATAATACGTAGTATGGTGGGGACCACCCCCGGGGATATCTCACCTCAAACCCATACTCCTCATTCCGATACGTTTTCCAATTTGAGGTATCAATGACCGCCTCTTCGCTTTTCGCTTCTCCATCTGGACACGGCGCAAACTCGCAGTTCGGACCCGTGCGACTAACGTATGAACCGTCGGGGCAGAGCTTCGCGTCTTGTGTACAGACAACGTGCGTACCACCATCATCGGGGTTGCGATTTACTATCTGTTTTCTAAAAAGGAAATACCAACCTCCAGCGGCAATTATGATGAGTATGGAGGCAATAAGTATATTCTTGTTCATACTAGGCTGAACTCTATCAGCGCTTTCTTTATTTCTTCATCATCGGTTGCAAATCCATCTTTGTACATCACTTGCTCGGAATAATCTATATCTTCAAAATAGGCAAGCTGGACTCGGAAAATCTTCTCATTAAATTCATTCCCAAAAATCTCCACACCTTTCGTAGTTATCTCGGAAACGGTATGGTGAGCCTTGAGAATGAAGTATAAGTCAACATAATCTTTCCACTTGGCGCGACGCCCGAGCGCAAAGGCTTTCATCGCAGCAAGAGTAAGAATATTGGGCAATTTTACGATATCATCAAACGATTCTGAAAAATCAATTGGGTAGGGAAATTGAAAGAAAGTAAACTTAATCCCGTTTATTAAAAATGTGTACTCTCCCTTTTTATTGACAAAGACAGTGTCGATAGTCATTTTTCGATTAATTTTTGTTTTGATTGACTGGTTGCTGAATTCATTAAAATTAAATAAATCAAAATCGAGTGATTCTCGATGTCCCAAAAGAAACGCTATGGCGGTTCCTCCCACTAAACCAAAGTCTTTTGAAAATAATTTAACGATTGGCAGAAGGTCCAGTTGGGTTTTTGTAAGAATCTCTCTATGCATATTTTTCAAAATATAACTTGAAATAATTTTTTACATCAGCACGATAATTGATTCTCGCGCGATTTGGATTTGTTTGTGCATGGAAAATTTTTGCGGTTTCTTGCATTCCCAAAATAGAGATCATCTCTCGAACATCTTTCATGTCGCCATAGTTTAAAACAGCTTCAACGATGGCTTCTTTTGATAAGCCATCATAATTTCTTGTTGACCAAAATAGATATTTTCTTTGCCGTACAAAATCGCTGATAGTCATCGCACTATGATAGCATATTTTTAGACCGCAGTTGCAAGCAACACTTCGGCAATATAACGGCTTAAAGCAGGATCCGAGCGCTCTGCATACAATGCGCTTACTGCGTCGCGAAGCCGATAGAGAGATTTTTTATCACCCCATTTTGGATCCGAAAGAGACGCGTCGACAAGTATCAGAGAGCGCTCGAGTGCTTCTTGTTCGAGATCTTCCTGTCCGCGAGCTCCGGCATTCGTTGCGCGAGTAAGTTCGGTAGCAATATTTCGCATCTGCACCTCTCGCGAGAAAGACTGCCATTTTTCTTTATTCGGTTGGTATGGTTTCATCATCATCAAGTAAAAATCTTGTAATACTGTCGTGAATCTTTTTGCGCAGCCCCGGGTCCCTAATTTCCATCTTTCGATGCAAAAGAGCTGGCTTGAGATTAATAAGGGAGACATAGACTATGCGTTCCCGCGGTTCCTTCCATGGATAAAAATTTGCTCCCCAAACATCATTCGCTTCTGAACCGTCCGCAACCAACACTTCCTGTGCTTCAGAATGCCATTCGCCACCGAGAGCGAGGACTCTGCGTTCTACATCAACTGCAAGCTTTGCCATCTCATCGTAATGTCCTTCGCGAATTATTTTTATCAATTCTGTCTGCTCTATTTTTTCACGTATAATTTTTGGCTCCATATACTATCGCGCATGAGCCTCTTCGATTGCTTCGCGCTCGGCATGTAAGATTTTCAAAAACTCCTCCCCCTGTTTTGTTTTTGGAAATACATCTTCGGGGCCGTCTCCGGGGGGGCAGCCGTGCCAGCGATAATCATTTTCAATCTGTGGAATACTCTTTCCCGGAATTGTGTGTGCGAGTATGAGTGTTGGTTTTTCCGTCACTCCTTTAGCATCTTCTACAGCGCCAACAAAATCTTCAAAGTTATGCGGGTTGCATTCGATGACATGCCAATTAAATGCCTCGTATTTCGCGCGAACTGGCTCAAGCGGCATGATATCCTCTGTAGTGCCATTGATCTGGATATTGTTGCGATCCATGATCGCAGTCAGATTGTTCAGGCGATATTTCGCGGCAAACATGACAGACTCCCATGTATTGCCGCAATCCTGCTCGCCATCGGACATGATGCAGTACACGCGAAACTTTTTTCCGTCCATCTTCGCGCCGAGCGCCATACCTGCAGCCTGTCCCAAGCCGGAACCAAGAGGTCCTGATGTCGTTTCAACCGCAGGAAAAGATATACGCTCTGGATGTCCTTGCAGTTTCGTGCCGAATTTCCGAAGCGTCTTTAATTCTTCGAGCGGAAAATATCCTGCATGTGCCATCGCCGCATATCGGATGGGCGTAATATGCCCATTCGAAAGTACCAATCTATCTCGATCTTCCATCATCGGATTTTTTGGATCGTGATGGAGAATATGAAAATACAACGCAGTGAAAATATCCGCCATGCCGAGAGGTCCTGCGGTATGACCAGATTTCGCAGCGATAAGACTTTCTATTAAAGAAATTCTCACTTCATTCGCCTTGATCTCAAGTTCTTTAATTTTTTCTTCGTGAAGATGTGGCATATTTCTTTAGTTTTTTTTCGAATATGTTAACACTGGATTCATGAGGTATAATAAGATTCATTCTTGAGAGTTCTTCGTAAATATTCTTGCCACACAATTTACAAAGTTCCACACTCGCAGAAAAGCCGATACGAACGTCAATTGTTTCAGCATTCGAAGATATTTTCTTCTTACAATTATCACATTTGATCACACGCATACTTATCCGAGTTGTTGAAATTTTTTAATCGTTTCTTTGATATCGTCAGTTTTAAAAATTGCCGAGCCTGCGACAAGTCGGGTTGCTCCAGCCTCGACGAGACGCGGTGCTGTATCAAAATTCACCCCGCCGTCAACACTAAGTATAGTTTCTGGACGCTTTTGCCGCAATTCTTTTATTTTTTCCACAACCCGTTCATCAAAGGGTTGCCCTTGGTAGCCAATTTTTGCAATTCCCATGAATTGCACCACGGCAATTTTGGAAAGAAGTGGTTCAAGAATATCATTTGGAGTTATTGTATTTATAGCAACACCTATTTCGACGCCATCATGTTGCGCAGAAACAGTTTCTACGAAGTGACGAGGATCTTGCACGCTCTCAACATGGAAAAGAATACGGGAAACTCCTGCTTTAACCCATATCTGCGTAGCAGAGAGCGGATCAGAGACCATAAGGTCAACTTCATAGCGAATAGTATCCTGAAACGGAAGTTCAAAATTTTTTGCCACGTCTTCTTCTGCCAAATACGGCCAACTGACAGACGAAACAAATTTCCCATCCATGGCATCAATCTGAACATACGAAACAAGCGAAGCGACCTTGCGCGCTTTTTCTTCGATATCCTCATACGAGCTCGGCATGATTGCGGGAATAATTTCAATCATAAGCATTAGAACCAATATTATGAGATTCTCTATACTCGTCATTGCGAGGGTGAAGCCGAAGCAATCTAGGATTCGGGCACTATACTCTCTGATTGCTTCGGGCTTCGCCCTCGCAATGACGGAAAAAATATTCATATTGCGCAAGGTGAGTTAGTCATTAGTTGATAGTCTATAGACTGTCAACTAATGACTAAGAACTACTTTCGATCTTCCGCAATCGGCGCACATGCCGCTCATCTCCACTAAAGGGTGTCTCAAGCCAACGCACAACCACCTCTTTTGCTTGGGGAGTACTCACAAGCCGAGCGCCGAGAGAAAGCACGTTTGCATTGTTGTGTTCGCGAGAAAGCGTAACTGCATCAGGAACGCGAGAACCATCTCCCGGCATGCGCTGGCCATTAAAAACAAAAGCGCGCACCCGTGGCATTCTGTTCGCTGCTATCGCCTCTCCGATGCCCGATCCGCCGATCACGATCCCGCGAACTTCTTCAGGATTCTGACTCACCATTTTTGCAACCGGAAGAATAAAATCCGGGTAGTCGTCATTCTCGTCATACATATGAGCGCCAAGGTCTATCACTTCGTCTCCTCGCTCCCGCAAAAAAGAAATGAGGGTGTTTTTTAATTCAAAACCTGCGTGATCTGCCCCAATATAAATTTTCATAGATATGCTGAAGTGGCAATTACATGTTCGACAAGCGCATGCGTATATCCCATCTCGTTGTCATACCAAGCAAGCACTTTAACGAGATCGCCGCCGACAACACGGGTCATCGTCAGATCCGCTATTGATGCATACTGCGAACCCACAATATCACTTGAGACGAGCTCTTCGTCAGTCACCGCAAATACCTTCTGCCATCGTTCTTCTTCGGCTGCTTTCCGCAAAATATCATTGACTTCCTCGACACTCGTTTGGCGCTTCGCAAGAAATGTTATATCAGCGATAGAGCCGGCAATCACAGGGACACGAATTGATATACCATCAAATTTATCTGCCAATTCTGTAATAGCCTGTGTTACGGCAATAGCCGCTCCCGTGCTTGAAGGAACCATATTTTGCGCTGCAGCGCGTCCATCGCGGAGATCTTTTTTGCCCGCTCCGTCAACGAGCGCCTGGCTCGCCGTATATGCATGCACGGTATTGAGAAGCGCCTTTTCGATCCCGATCGCATCGTGAAGAATGCGCACAATCGGACTCGCAGCATTTGTCGTGCAGGAAGCGTTCGACGTTATCTTATTTTGAGAAAGATCCTGCTCGTTAATCCCCATGAGAACAGTTGCTCCGCCACTGTCTTTTACAGGAGCAGTAATCACAACGCGTTTCGCTCCGGCGCTGATGTGCGCCTGCGATTTTTCGTAACTTGTAAAAAAACCTGTGGATTCCACAACAACATCAACCCCGGAAGCGCCCCACGGAATATCGCTTGGTTCTTTTTCATTCGTAAATGCTATTTCTTTATCATCCACGATAAGTGCATGCTTATCTGCATTAATCTCCACAGAAAAAGGTGCTGCGCCATAAACCGTGTCGTGCTTTAAGAGATATGCTGCGCTCGGAAGTGTGCCGAGATCATTCACTGCTACAACTAAAAGCTCCGAACGCTCCCGCGCTATGCGAAAAAAAGAGCGGCCGATTCTTCCAAAACCATTAATGCCAACTTTGATCATAAGAATATTCCACTAAATACCAACACTGCCATTAATACATATATTCTAGCACAAACGATACCAGCTCATGACAATGCTTCTAAAAGTCTTTCGAAAAACCACCATAGAGAAACGACAAGAATGATACCTAATCCCATTGTAAGAATACGAGTACGGTAGACGCTGAATTTTTTGACCGCCAGAAGCAAAAATGGCACGAAAACAAGAAGAATGAGAAGTTGCCCAAGCTCCACGCCAATATTAAACAAGAGAAGCGCCGGAACAAAAAACTGCTTGGGAAGATCCACGTCAACGAGAGCTCTCGCAAAACCAAGACCGTGCATGAGGCCGAATGCAAACACCATTGCCCACCGCTCGCGTGCGTTCCCGCTTTCTTTTCCCTTCCACAAAGCATGCAGATTCCACAGTGTGACAATCACAATCGAAGCCGCGATGAAGGGCTCAACAACAGAGGATGGCAACGTGATAATGCCGAGCCCAGCGAGGACAAGCGTAATCGAATGTGCAATCGTAAAAGCGGTAACAAGCGCAAGCATCTTGCGGACGGATGAAAGAAGAAGAATGCTTGAAAGGAGAAATAGAATGTGATCCATGCCACTCAAAATATGCTCGACTCCCATGCGAAGAAAGCGTTTTATGACGTAGGTAAACGTCGCTTGCGGCTGCCCTATTTTTGGTTGCTCAAAGCGAGCAAGATTAATGGTGCCTGGCGGAGGCTCGGGAAAAATTTCTTGAATCACTTCCTCGCTCACCGGAAAGCTTGTCAACACCCATTGGTTCAATATAAAATCCTTTCGTCGGTTTCCAAGATACACGGATATATAATGATCGTATTTGACAAATGCGTCAGAGAAGGCATCGGTGACAATGTGGACATTGTTTAGATTTTTGATAATTTGACTGCATTCAATAACGCCCTTGATGGATGTAACTTCCTCTTTCGTATCAACGCTATAGTCGTTAACTGAAGCAAGGCTGCACGGCGTAGAAGTTTCCGGCATATCGCCATAGAGCACGACAAAGTAATCGCTGAAATAGTCATGGAGCTTCGCAAGTTGTTGTTCTCTATCAGAATCCTGTATCTCCTTAATGGACGTTGCGGCTCCAAATTTTGAAACAAATCGCACCATATTCCTTTCCGCATGCAGTTCCGTGATAATGGCCATATAGGGAACAATGTGTGCACCAGCGACAAACGGAGCACAGAAAAAAAACACTGCGACAAAAAATGTAATGCGTCTATCACTGCGATTCATATAGTTAGTGTATAGTCTACCGCACAGAAGATTCTACTTTCGCAAAAAGACCCCGCCAACAGGGAAAGAAGCGCCAACCCACCCCACAATCTTTTGTACGTGGATAGATCGAATGCCACTCACTACTTATTAGAAGGAATATGAACTCCTTCCTTTTTGAAAGGGAGGATGGAAGGGATTTGATTCCTACCGCATCCGCACCTTCGTGCGCTTCCCCTTCTACACTCCCACTGTATAGTACGTTGTCGAGTTCATGTTGTTGTATATAAAAATCAATCCATATAAAACAGCGGTTTTAATTTCTCTACTCCCAAATAGGGAGTAGATTTGCGGTAAATAGATTTGATAGTGCCTTTTGCAACTGACGGATGACGCGGAACAACAATCACCTGCTTTTCACCATTGATTACTCTACTCAATTTGCAATGGCTTCCTTTTGAAAAAGATAACGTGAAGCCAAATTTTTGAAAAATTGAGATTATGTCGTCGCCGGAAAGACTGCGTATGCGATTAGGCATATGCCGGTATCTCAAAATTGACAAGCAAAGAGGGGTTGTTCACAATACCGGTTTCTTCTGCGCTTTCATCATGAAGATACACCTCAACAGCTTCCTTGATATTAGAAATAAGCTCTTCAAAAGTTTGTGCTTGTGTGACAACAGGCAAATCTATCGCTTCTGCAACATAATAAGTATCGCTTTTTGATATAGAAAATTGCAGTATCTGCTTCATAATTACGTACACTCGAAAGCATTAGGTTTGCGAATGTTATTGGGTATATAATCACGACGCTCAGAGAAAACGAAAGTAGGAATTTTCACTTTTTCCTCGCTTGTAATCATAATAACATGTCTGATATAAACTGCAAATACTGCATCAACGCCGCATTTTTACATTTTAATCATTCAAATCTCCACGAACTCATTACCCGCGCAAGAAGCGGATCGAAGTGCGCGAGCGCTGATATCTGATACAGATATTCATTTTTGATAATCCATACTTCGCGCGTTCGTCCGACACTTTTCTCCTCACTCCAAAACAACAACGCATGCGTACCATCCGCAAGAACAACTTCCTGCGGTTCACGGATCGTGAAATCAGGCAAGTCCTCTCGTATGCGCTCGACGGTCATAACCGTATACTCCTGCTCATCCCAAGGCAGGATAAATATCTGAAAGCCGGCAGAGCCCTTCGCTTCTTGTATGAGAATCGTCTCGCCCATGTCTTCCGTAAATGACGAAACATCCATACTCGTTGGCTTGTCAAAAGAAAATCCATACGCCGTGTTGACGTAGCGAATTGATTCTCCGAAATCATATGAACCGGAGGATGTGTTTTCCACACGTTCCGGTTCGCTTGAGCTTGAAACGCCCGAGCTATCAGATCCTTCTTTTCTTTCTCCTTCATCAGTTTGAGATTCTGAAAAAATGCTCCATCCCGTAGCGCCTTGTTCTCCTACATCATTCTTTGCACCGCCAAAAACAAAGAGCGCAACCACGCCGAATCCAAGAACAAGCAGACATGCGAGTATTTGTGGTTTTTTCATGGACTTCTCATGTTACCTGTCTCGATCACATATCGCCGCAACCGCACCTTCGTCCGCACCTTCGTCCGCAGCTTGACATATTTTTTTCTATTTGCTACACTGTACGCACAAGTGCCTTCGGGCTCGCCCCGCAAGGGGCAAACAGCGAATTAAGAAATTTAAGACAAGTCGTCAGAGCAAGTCTCTGGCGGCTTTTCTTATTCGTGCAAAGATATCTTTATCAAGATAACCGATTTTACGTACAAGACGCTTTGTATCAATGACGCGTATTTGAGAAAGAAGCACTCTTGCTTCCTTTCCATCTACACGCCCAATGGATGGGCGTAATGGATGGTTCGCCCCCGCCGTGGTCAGCGGAATCACAAAACAAGTTTCTTTGCTTAATCCTTTCAAAATAAGTACCGGGCGACGTTGCTCATCTCCCATACCGTCTTGTTCAAATCCAACATTCACGCCGAGTGAACACCACCATATCTCACGCATATGATACAATTTATGTTCACCTTTATCGTGAATATCTTTCTTTGCTTTATTCCACGTATCAAAATCTTTTTTCATAGTAGATTTCTAAATGTTAACACTTTGAAACCCCTAATTGAACTATGCAAGCAGATTTCCCGCATACGGCTCTCCAGTAGTAGATTCACCATGTGTTGTAGATTTGAAACGTTAACTTGGGTTAAAGTTGCCTGCTTTGTCTAGACAAAGCAGGCAACTTTATTGGCGTGCAATACCCGATGGTGTGCGTACTCGCACAGACGGGGATGCACATAAAACTTGTATCGACGGTGACCGATACCTATTCCAACAAAAAAGCCCTGTTCTGCTCCGCGAATACCCTGTGGTGTCTGTAAGGAGACCCACAGGGATCGACGGAGCAGACTTTTTTATTAGCCACTACACTGGTTGGATTTTAACCAACTGCAGATGGTACGTTTCTGGGCGCACTCATATAGGACTTGCGTATATGGGTGTCTTTGCGAGGTACTCCGAAGCAATCTAGAATTCGTGAGGCCTAAGAGCCTGTCCACGATCTCGCTTTCAAGACGAATTTTTCAAATTTTGAGGCAAAAAAAGTGAAATTTGACAAACTGAATCGGGATTCAGAGAGGAAAATTTGGAAAATTCTAGTCGAAATGGAGATCGTGGATAGGCTCTAAGAATAAGCCTAGATTGCTTCGCGCAAAGCGCTCGCAATGACGAAAAGAGTGATTTGCGTAGGTCCTATCATATTCATATAAATGTCCATGTTTGCAGAATGCGCATAAACCACTCGTCGAGTTCTCTGTAGGTGGTGATTTCAAAGAGATGCCCATCTTTTATAAACCACACCTCTCGTGTTTCGCCGAGAAGCAGGTGTTCACCGAAAAATGCGCTCGCCGGTATGCCGTCAATCAAGATATTCACCGGCTCGCGCATGATACTAGAGGGAGCATCTTTGAGAAAACGCTCATCGGTAATTTTTGTTTCTCTATACGGCACGATAAAAATCTGAAATCCTTCCAGCCCTTCTGGGGTTTCAAACACAATTGTCAACGCTCCGGCGCCTTCCTTGTATTCACGCACCTGCAACGCATCTGGAATACGTAATGAAAACTGAAAATGCTCATTCACATACTCCCGATACCCAACGGGTAGTTTCCTGTCAGATGTTATGGTCGCTGAAACTACCTGTGTGAGATTCGATACCTGCGCCTGTATGTCGAAGATCGGTTCGTTTTTCTTTTCGATATCATTTTGAGAAAAAAAAGATACGCTCAAAAAACCACCAATAATGATGAGTGCTGAACTGAAAATTATGAGAAAAAGTTTATACATAAGCATAAGCGGAGCCCCGCTTTAGGGAGTTCGGGGGAAAAGACGGATGCGGCCGTTGAGGAATTTAATTCGCGCTCCCAAGAGACGGATAACACGGGCAGGTGTGACGAAAACGGGGTTATAGGTAAGAACAATAATGCCTCCTTTCCCAATGTCGCCCGTGCCACCCACAATTGACGCGCCGGCACCGCGTCCACCACCACCGCCACCACCACCGCCTGCGCCGTCAAGACCGCCACCGCCACCGGGACCGCCACCGCCTGCATCTCGCCCGCCGCCACCACCACCGCCGCCACCACCACCTGATCCGACTAATAACCAGGTGAGACCCTTTCCGCCAGGGGCTCCAGCGCCGCCTTGAGCGCCGTCGCGCACAGTACCAGCTCCACCTGCACCTCCGGCACCACCTGCCGTGCCATCACCTTGGCCTCCTGCCCCGCCGTTGCCGCCGGTCTCTAAGCCACCAATTGCTCCAACTGTTCCGGCAGTGCCGTTAGCAGCTGGACCTCCAGAGCCACCGCCACCACCGCCACCACCGCCACCGTCATTTCCGCCACTAACAGTGCCTCCACCGCCACCTGTGCCTCCGGAAAATTTTGTCGTTCCAACACCGCTCGCTGCGGCGCCTCCTGTGCCACCCGTCGTTCCCGATCCGGCACCGCCCCCCTTTGCACAAACTGATTGAGCCGCACAAGTTGTGCCCGTGCCATTAAAATAGGTGTCGGTGCCTGCTGCTCCCGTGCCGCCACCTGTACCAACTTGTATCGTCACAGAAGCGCCGGCCGTGAGAGAAAGGTTGGTAATTTTTGAGTAGCCGCCTCCGCCGCCGCTACCACCACCTGCGCCGCCTTGGGTGCTGTCACCATTCGTGCCAGTCGCGCCGCCGCCTGCACCTCCCAAAACCTCGATAGAGTTGTCTGACGAATTCCAGTCAGTTGGAACCGTAAAGCTCGTACCGTTTGTAATAACAATCCTCTCCGCGGCATAGACATCATGTGGGAAAAAAAAGGGCACACACAGTTCCACGATAAAAAGAATAATGATGGATGCTGACAGCGCTTTTTTAAAAATAGTAGAAGTTGCTAATTTCATGGTTGTGGTTCTTCTACTATTGGTGGTTCTTGAACTGGTTGCCATTCTTGAACTGTTTCAAGAATCTGCGTGTCTGTAATAGTAGTGCTTGAAACAGTCTCAACTGTGCTTGGATTTGAGGAATTGGGAGCCTGTTCGGTTGGTGTGATAGGAAGTGTTGGATCGTCGATCACAATAGGTGGCGCATCTATGCTGATAGTACTGCCAGTCGTGGTACTTGTCGTTCCCGTAACTACATCACTACTTGTTGTAGCGATCGGTTCTTGTGATAACAAATCATTTACTGTGACAGGTTCGACGATTACATTCGATGCAGGAATAGTGCTCGTGGGAAGTGACACGGTCGGCGCGACAGGTTCTGCAGGTGTGTTTGTAGTAGTATTCACCAGTTCAAGGAGCGCGCGAACATCGTTTTTATCGAGGCATTGATCGTCAATGCATATTTCATCTTTTGCGTGGAAACTTTGAGCAAACATGTTTCCGATGCCGTTTAGTGTATCAGCAAACCACGCACTGATGCGAGCAAAGAGATTATCAAAGAAACCCGCAACAAAAGACGCCGACTGCGGTGTTGATGATGCGGTTGTGGAGGCAAGAAGAGAAAGCTTCACATCGAGGTCCTGCAGCGCTTGTTCTGTCAAATTGAGAACATCTTTTTTGCCAATATGTCCGAAGCCTATGTTCATGAAGACATTGATTTTTGCAGTCCCGTACGTACTCGTGGCGCTTGCCGGATCAAACGACTCAAGAGCGATACCGACCGTCATGCCGGAAGTAGTTGCCTTCGTGCCAACACCGGGAATAGATGAAAGCGTAATGCGATCCCCCGGCCTAATCGCGCCTCCTTCGCCATTCATTTTCACAGGCACGCGGCCGACAAGAGAAATCGGCTGCGGATTTGTCGAACTTGCAATAATTCCTTTTCCAAACGTTTGATAAGGATCTGTGGAAACGATGCCAAAAATTTTGTCGCTACTTGTCGCTTTTGCAAGAACAGAAACAGTATGCACCGCTTTTCCCTCCAGAGTGCCAGAGAGCGCATGAACACCATCAGATGTATAGGTGATAGTACGGATCGTGGGCATAACGATATCTCCTTCCTCGACGAGAGCTTCCGTTTCGTACCATTCTGCAATATCGCCCGGAGCGGCGGAACAAACAACAAGCGTCCGCCCGAATCCGGCTGTTAATGCCGAGTCAAGATCAGCGCCATTATGACAAACGCCATTCGTTGTTGCCACGCCGGTAAATCCGGTAAGCAAGTCACCGTCTACTGAAAATGCAACACCCGGTGCCGTTGTCGCAATACCAACACGAAGCTGACTGCCTTTTGTAATGGTAAACGCCACATTGGTCGTGAGGAGCGTTGAGGAAGCAACACGATACGACTTGTCGGAGGAATTATACCCTACTGACCATGCATTATTGTCATCGGCATATTGAAGTACGGCGTCTCCCGTATTCGATGGATCGCCAACCGTTGTCAGACCATCTCGCGCAACAGAAAAGAGAGTTCTATCCACCGTTGGACTCGAGGAACCAACCGCAAAGATTGTTGTGTTTGTCTCGCCATTGTTTGCATAGACGGAGAATTTTGCAAATGGCGATGTGGTGCCGACTGCTACTCTGCCATTAACGCCATCAAACGAAAGAAGCGATAACGCTGTGGTGGACGTAGCAATAGAGAACGCATTCACAAGTGTTCGTATGGTTGAGGTGGCAGCTGCTCTGTAATCAAGCGTGAGACTTGCTGCCGAACTCGACGCGAAGTAGATAGTGTTCGAGTCGAACGCCGCATCGCTCCCAACGGAGAATCTCTGCCATGGTGTTGTGGTGCCGACACCAAAACGAATGTTGGTATCGTCGTAGACGAGGAGGGACGCTCCGCCGAATGTAGTTCCGCCATCGTTGTACTGTATTTGTGTATCAGAGCCGCCTGGTGTTGTCGAACCTCCTGCATCCGTCCCGCACGTGATGTTGCCTGACGTATCAGACTTGAGATCGCAGCTTGCGCTGGTAAATGTGGCAACACGCAATCCGCCGGTAGAAACGGTGAGTCCCGCAAATGTTGACGTTGCCGTTGTTCCACCGATGCGCGTGGTGTTGATGTCTCCCGCAAATGTGCTTGTTCCCGTACCTCCAACGAGAAGCGTGGAAGAAGCTTGAAGAACATTCTGGACCAGAAAAGTGCCGTTGACCGTGGATGAAGCGGAAGAGACAAAGCCTTCAATTCTTCCGAGAGCGTCAATGGAGAAGAGGGTTGTTGAAGAGATATTCTGGATAAGAAAGGGTGTCCCGCTGTAAAGAGTGCCATTGATCGTTCCCGGTGTGCGCAGGGTGAGAATGTTTGCGGTGGTTGATGTGGCGGCGATGGTTGCAACACTCCGCACATCGGGAGAACTTGTGCCGACACCGAGGTTGTCGGTGAAGGTAGTGAGTGCAACCGTAGAGCCAGACTGTGTGAAGCCTGAAGGAGTGCCACCGGAGTTTGCATCCGTCCCGCACGTCACATTGCCTGACGTATCAGACTTGAGATCGCAGCTTGCGCTCGTGAAAGTCTTGACCGTTAATCCGCCCGTGGAGACAGTAAGTCCCGCAAATGTTGACGTT
>VMGT01000011.1:0-21973 GCA_007376725.1 Parcubacteria group bacterium Greene1014_15
GTTCTTGCCAAATTTATCGAAAGAGTGGCGAAAGAATTGAGTCCAGCAGATGCGGAAAGTTTTGTGCGGTTGAATATAAAAGAACACTTTGGTCTCAAGGTGGGCGAGATAGGCGGATTCATAAAAAAACTGCGCGAACTGAAGCCCAAAGTGACAATTAGCCGTGGTGGTGCATTGCAGGCTGACCAACTGCTGGGGATGGTCTCAAAAGAGCAAGCAGAATTCTTCAAAAACGAAGTGGGTGATGCTTTTGCGAGGGTAAAAGTGGCGGATCATTTGGAGGTACTTCCCGTCAAAAGTAAAAGTTTTAGACTTTGGGCAACTGGCCTTTTTTATAAGAATTCAGAGGGGAAAGCGATGAACAACGATGCTTACCAAACAGCACGGAACATCATTGAACATAAATGTATTTTTGAAGGGAAACAATACAACATCCATCCACGGGTGGCGTGTGAAGATGATGTTTGGTGGTACGATCTTGCCGATCCGCAATGGCGAGCGGTGCGTATTGATAAAAATGGATGGACTATTGAAAACACTCCACCAATTCTTTTCCGTCGGTATCAACACATGCGAGCTCAAGTGATTCCAAGCGGATTAAGTGACCCGCGAGAAATATTCGAGTTCATCAACATCGAGAATGAAGAGATGAAATTATTGTTTCTCGTCTGGATTATTTCTTGTTTCGTAAAAGGGTTTCCGCACCCTGCGCCCATGATGTACGGCCCACAGGGAAGCGCAAAAACAACTGCTTCGGAAATAGTGAAGACAATTATTGATCCTTCTGCGATGAAAACCACCCGGCTTCCCTATGATCTGAAAGAACTCACTCAAATTCTCGCGCATAGCTGGTTTACGATGTTTGATAATGTTTCCAGTGATACGTTTTTTGACAGTATGTCTGATCTACTTTGCACGATCATCACCGGTGGTGGTGTATCAAAGCGCGAACTCTATAGTGATGACGATGACATAATCTATGATCTGCAAAGAGTGGTTGGATTGAATGGCATCAATCTTGTTGCAAGCAAACCCGACCTTCTCGACCGATCTATTCTGATTGAACTCGCACGTATACCGGAAGAAAAAAGAAAAACTGTTGACGAAGTGAATACCATTTTTCGGGAAAAACTTCCCGGGATCCTTGGAGGTATTTTTGATATGCTCGTGAAGGCGATAAACATTAAACCAACACTGACTTTTCCTAAAGGGCTTCCACGTATGGCCGATTTCACGGCGTGGGGGACAGCGATTGCCATTGCTTTAGAGTACACACAGGAGCAGTTTATTTCTGCTTATACGAACAATATCAAACGACAGAACGAAAGTGTCATGAACGACTCTCTCGTGGCATCGCTGGTTTCCGATTTACTGGAAAAAAGCGGGGGCTGGGAAGGCAGTCCTACGAAGTTGCTCGAGAAACTTGGTGAAAATGAGGATGGTCAGCAAGACGGGGAATTGAAAAGAGACGCAAATTTCCCAAAAGCCGCAAACGCCCTTAGTATGAACTTGAATGTGCTTAAAACCACACTCGCCGAAATGGAATGCTACGTTTGGCAAACCGGAACGAGTCGTAAGATATGGCATATCTCCAACACTCCACAACCGATTACTCCAAGTCAACAGGATTTAATGTCTGGCAGTAAAGGGGGCGGAGAACATCCCACGGATCCCATCATCGCACAAACCGTGACACCACAAGGCGAAGGTGTGGTGGATGTTTCGTTCGTGGCAGGTGAGACCGCACAGGCATCGCACACTGAAATCGGCCTGCAAAGTAAGGGTGCGAGTGATGTGGGGGATGAATGTGATGTTCCCCGACCTGTTTCTGATAAGGATGAAAATTCTACCTCACTTTCAACTTTCTCTGCTGCTCGAAACCAGTTGATGGCATGGGGAAAAGAACATGAGTGGCGCCTTCTCAATCTTACCCCGACACTGGATATTCCCTCTGGAGAAGAGAACTGGAGGAAATTTTGCGAGAACGAATCATCTGAACTGATCGAGAAAGCGTTGGTGGTGATTGATTTTCCTGATTTTTAACTTTTAACACTTTATGCTACAATTAAAAAGCCAGACAGAAAGTTCGTTGCTTCTTTTTTTGTGTCCAAGGAGGGGCAACAGTGCTTTTTGTCTGGCGATAAGAAGCAATTGCTGTTGTCCCTTTTTGGATTTTTAATATGGAATCAAAAGAAAAAATTACATACTTTCTTTATGCTCGCAAATCATCCGAAGGTGAGGAGCGACAAGTGCAGTCTATAGACGATCAGATAAAACGCGCCAAAAAACTTGCGGAGGACTATGGATTGATTGTCAAAGAGATTTTGACAGAATCACACTCGGCAAAGATCCCGGGTACGCGGCCGGTGTTTAATAGTATGCTTGAGCGTATCGAAAAAGGTGAAGCGAATGGGATTCTCTGCTGGCAGATCAATCGTCTTTCGCGCAACCCGGTTGATAGTGGACGAGTCCAGTGGATGCTTCAGCAAGGAATCATCAAGTCCATACAGACGACTGACGGCGAGCGAAAGCCGGATGATAATGCCGTACTTTTCAGTGTAGAGGCAGGTGTGTCCAACCAGTACATTATTGATCTTCGCAAGAATATCAAACGAGGACTTGAGAGCAAACTGGAAAAAGGAGTATTACCGTGTCTTGCACCGCTTGGCTATGTGAACGAACCATATGAGCGCACGATTGTAAAAGATGAAACTAATTTTCCCTTGGTGCGTAAGGCGTGGGACATAATGCTTACAGGAAACTATAGTCCACGAAAGGTTCTTGAAATAGCGACGAATGAATGGGGACTGCGAACACGGAAGACGCGCAAGCTCGGTTGCAAGCCACTTTCATTAAGCGGAATGTACAAGATTTTCAATAACCCATTTTATGCTGGCATTATCAGGTATGGTGGGCGAGAGTATGCTGGCTCACATGCGCCGATGATCACACTTGAAGAATTTGACCGCGTGCAGGTTATTCTTGGTAAGAAAGGAAAGCCACGTTCAAAAACGTATGAGTTCTCATTTACTGGTTTTATGCAGTGTGAGGAGTGTGGTGGCTTTATAACCGCAGAAACAAAAACGAAGTTTGTAAAGAAAACGGGAAAGTTAGAGGAGTATACATACTATCGCTGTACGCGACGAAAGAAATATATGACCTGTTCTCAAAGAGGATCGGTGAACTTGGAGGATCTTGAAGAGCAGATTGAAAAGGAACTTGAAAAGTACACTATTCTGCCGGAGTTTCGACAGTGGGCGTTGGAAATACTGAATGAGTGGAATGATAAGGAGGTAAAAGATCGAACCACAACGTACAAGACACAGCAGCAAATAATGAACGATACGCAAAAACAACTCGACACTCTTACAGGGATGCGTTATCGAGGTCTTATTGATGATGAGGAATACATGCGAGAGAAACCTAATCTCCAGAAACAGATTGCTCGTCTGAAACAGCAGCTACGACAAACGGAGAGTCGTGCCGAGCAATGTCTTGAGCTTACTGAGCAGACGTTTAACTTTGCCACATACGCTCGACATGCTTTTGTGAACGGTAGCATACAGGATAAGAAGGAAATTTTGAGTGCACTATGTTCGAACCCGCTTCTTAATAACAGAAAACTCTTTATTACAGCCGAGAAATGGTTTGTTCGGGTTCGGGAGGGCTATATTCCGCTCAAAGCTGAATACGATCGGTTAGAACTGGGCAAAGAGGGCTTAACAAAAGCACAAAAGGACGCTTGCGCGTCCCTTCGTACACAGTGGTGGAGATGGGGGGAATCGAACCCCCGTGCAAATGAGACGTTTGTGTGAGTCTACGCGGTATAGCTTGTTTTATTTTCCATAGCAGCAATAGAAACAAACAAAAGCTGCTGCTACGTGTGCTCTCTAAGTTTAGGTCATGCCGCGAGAAAGGCGTGACCGAGTCTGAAAATATTACACTCCGAACTACCTATCAGGCATCAATGGTTGGAATGCCGTTCTGACGTATTTTATTACGCGAGAACGAAAGCGAAGTCGTTCACCGTAAAATACGGAGAAACAATTGACTTTGCTTTTGCAACAATGTTGTTTGCAAGTTTTGTGCCGGTATTTTTTGAGAAAGCCACCGGCGGCTTTCACCGTGCACACATAAACGATATTCACCTGTCTAGGCCGATCATCCCCGAAGAATATTCCCGCTTTGGGAAATCGTTAACTTCTTGAAAATATACTGAAGGTTTTTACGATTCCCTAAAACTCTAAATAGAATCACAAACGTTATGTATGGAAATACTCTTCGGGAACGGCCGATACGACATTATTCATTTTTCAAAGTTCTGCGCGCCTCGCGATCTGCGTCGCGCTTCTTGATTATTTCGCGCTTATCGTACTTCTTTTTTGGACGTGCGACAGCAATCTCGACCTTGATTTTCCGACCCTTATTATACACTGAAATAGGGAGAATTGTCAATCCTTTCTGGCTTTCAAGTCCCGACAGTGTATTGATTTCCTTTTTTGTAAGGAGCAGCCTGCGGTTGCGGCGGCGGTCAAAATCTTTAGGCGCATTTCCGACTTGGTAGGAGGGTATATGTGCGTTGATGAGATATGCTTCGCCACCGCGAATAGTAACGTGTGATCCATCGAGCGAACCCTGTTCTTTGCGGAGCGCTTTCACTTCAAAACCAAAAAGCTCCATTCCTGCGTCGAATGTTTCAAGAACTTCATAGTTGAAGTGTGCTTTTTTGTTGTATATGAGAGACATGCGTTTATCATATCAATTCGCGAGAAAATTGACAAAAATATTAGCCTATGCTATGAAGAAGCAGGTATACCACGTGTATGGTTCATTGTTTGTATTTCAAATGAAATGAAGGAGATTTCGATGGCGACGTACCTTACTTCGTGGCGTGTTGTCTGATCTGGCTTTTCTCCCGCGCCGGCTGATTTTGCATCGATTGAAGAAGCTGTCTATGTGGATAGTCCTAGCCAGATAGGTGAAGAGTTGATGGCTATTGCGAGCAGATTGAGAACCAAGGTTCGTGCAGATGAAACATACAGAAAAACTCTTGGGATTGATGTTTCTTTTTCTTCTGCGCAAAGGCTTAACGTGGTGTTGCAGTCGCCACTTACAAAGATCGAGACATAGGTATCTATTGCCCCTCTGCAAAACGGAGGGGCAATATGATAAAAAAGATTTCTTTTCAATACAAGATACGGTATATACTAAATGTACATGAGACGTATGGATATATTTAACAAAAAACAAGACGAGGGAATGCCGCATAAAGAAGGAATGGGCGGGGGACAAAAGGAGAAGCGGCCGAGTTTTTTCAACAACATCATAGGAACGGTGCTTATTTTTGTTCTCATGGTAAGTCTCTACTCTTTCATCGTTGAAAATAATTCGAAGACGGAATCAATTCCGTTTTCACAGCTTGCGCATGACATTACTCTGGGAAATGTCGTAAGCATCATGGTGAAGGGTGAAGACCTTGCGATTTCGTATACCGATGGCGCCGAAAAGAAGTCGCAAAAGGAGGCGGGCACGGCGCTCACCGATACGCTTGCAAATTATGGTGTTACAAAAGAGCAGCTTGGCACATTAAGTATCGAGATCAAAAATCCCGGTGGCGCAGGGTTCTGGCTCCTTAATCTCGCTCCCATTTTTATTCCCATTCTGCTGGTGATATTTATTGTTTGGTTTCTTTCGCGGCAGGTGCGCGGCGCCGGCATGCAAGCATTTTCTTTCGGTCAGTCAAAAGCTCGTTTCATAGATCCGAATGACAAAAGCCAGCTCGTGCTTTTTGCGGACGTTGCAGGTGTCAAAGAAGCAAAAGAAGAATTGCTTGAAATAGTTGATTTTTTGAAGCAGCCGAAAAAATTTCTCGACATTGGCGCTCGCATTCCGAAAGGCGTTCTTCTTATGGGCGCGCCGGGCACAGGAAAATGCGTGACCGGAGATACACATCTTGTAACGAACAAGGGCATTATTGCTCTTGATGAAGTACCGAAGTATTTTTCTGTAGAAAAAGATGGTCGTGTGGAGGGTCTTGAGGTCGTTTCCGTCACTTCACCGGAACTTTCACTGCGCTTAGTTCGGGCCTCACATTGGTATCACTTAGGAGAACAGAAAACACGACGTATAACGACAGAACTTGGTGCTTGTGTGGAAGGAACACTCGAACATCCGGTTGTAACGGTTGATGAGAAATCCGGGAATTTTCTTTTCAAGCGGCTTGATGAAATCAAAGAGCAAGATTGGGTTGTCATTGGGTATGATACCAATGCATTTGGAACATATACGAAAATTCCGAACGAGGATGTTGCGTATCTGCTCGGTGTTCTCACGGGGGATGGTTGCCTCACTATCAGAAATAGAGTTGTTTTCTCAACCGCAGATGAGGAGGTGCTTACTCGTGTGCAGGAAATAGCTCAAAAGTTTTTTGGCAAAAAATTTATTCAAACTCAATCGCGAAAATATGATTATGAACTTCGAAGCATAAAGGCCAAGGCTCTTGTTCGAGAGTGGGGGCTTACTGAAACATATGCTGAAGGGAAGCGCATCCCAGAATGGATACGCATTGCCCCGAAGTCATTTCTGGTTGCATATTTACGAGGACTTTTTGATACTGATGGATATGTTGAACGACAGGGTGCAGTTGGATTTTCAAGTGCAAGTGTCGCACTGATTCACGATGTGCATGTGGCACTTCTCAATCTTGGGATTGTCAACAGGTTGTATGAACGAAAAAAGATTCAAAATGGGAAACTGCAATTTTATATAACAGTGTATGGCGACTTTATTGAGCGGTTTCAATCAGAAATTGGTTTTACGATCAAACGTAAACATCTCACACTTGCGGCACTGTGTATTCGACAGAGAAATACCAACGTGAATCTTATCCCTTGTCAACAAAACATTATTCGTTCTATTTGGGAAGAAACAGTTGCCACTACTTCGCGACAGTTGAATCGAGAGTTTTATGGTGAGTCACTTTATAAAAACACCAAGCGCTATATGAGCGGAGAAAGGAGTCCATCAATCGCCGGGATGGCAACCTTTGTTCGTGGTGTTGTTGAACTTGCACCGCAAGTTGTTACATTACCGGAAATTGCATATTTGAAACAACTAGCATCAGGAAAGTTCTTTTTTACTCGAGTGAAATCAATTTCTAATGGAAAGGCGGATGTATATGATTTAACGGTGCCACATACACATAATTTTATTGCAAATGGGTTTATCAATCACAATACACTTCTTGCACGGGCTGTGGCAGGTGAAGCCGGTGTGCCCTTTTTTTCTATTTCCGGTTCTGAATTTGTCGAGATGTTTGTTGGTGTCGGCGCGAGCCGTGTGCGGGATCTTTTCAAAATGGCGAAGCGCGCCGCGCCTGCGATTATTTTCATTGATGAGATTGATGCGGTTGGTCGTGTTCGCGGGACTGGTGTCGGCGGTGGCAACGACGAGCGCGAGCAGACACTCAATCAAATTTTAGTTGAAATGGATGGCTTTGAACCAACGGAAAAAGTGATCGTTATGGCTGCCTCGAATCGCCCGGATGTTCTCGACCCTGCGCTTCTTCGGCCCGGGCGTTTCGATCGGCGCGTGGTGCTCGATCTTCCCGATCGCGAGGATCGCGAAGCGATTCTCGCCATTCACGCGCGCAAAAAACCGCTTGCAGAGGACGTGAATATTCGCACGATTGCGGAGAGGACACCGGGGTTTTCTGGGGCCGATCTCTACTCGCTCATGAATGAGGGGGCTATTCTCGCTGCTCGTGAAAATCGCAAGAAGGTTTCACAATTTGATCTCATTCGATCGATCGAGAAGGTGATGCTTGGACCCGAGAGAAAGAGCCACCTCTTATCAAAAAAGGAAAAAGAAATAGTTTCATATCACGAAGCGGGACATGCGCTTGTGGCCTCTGTCTTGCCGTACGCCGATCCTGTGCACAAGGTGACGATCATTTCACGCGCGCATGCAGGAGGCTATACGCTCAAGCTTCCCCTTGAAGAGCGGCGGCTCCAGTCGCGAAAAGAATTTCTTGATGATATTGCAGTTGCGATGGGTGGCTTTGTTGCCGAGAAATTGCTTTTTGATGATATTACGACTGGCCCCGCGAATGATCTTGCCGTAGCGACTGCTTTGGCACGAAGCATGGTAACGCGTTTCGGGATGTCGGAGCATCTCGGCCCGATGTCGTTTGATGATTCAGGAAAAATGTTGCGCGGCATGTTTGTTGATCGGGAGTATTCGGAAGAAATGTCAGCGCAAGTAGACAAGGAAGTTTCAAAGATTCTCGATGGTGCGCGACATTCTGCGGAAAAAATTATTACCAAACATCGCGCCGTGCTCGATGCGATCGCCCTCAAACTCATGGATGTCGAGACGATCGAGAGGAAAGAATTTGAGGAACTCCTTGTCCTTCATGGCATTGTTCCAAAGCGGCTTGAAGAGGAAAAGAAAGCAGATCCGACAGCTACGATTGTATAACAAAGAGAAAACAGGCGCACTTGATTACACGAAATGCGCCTGTTTTTATGCGCTATTCCCAATTGATACGGTTTGCGTATTCGATAGTATGCGCTACTTCCCAGGGTCGAAGAACTGCGATTGATCCTAAAAAGACAGAGGAGGCGCCAGCGCTGTAGTACTGATTCACGTTTTGATAGGAGAGAATGCCCCCGCCACCGTTGATTGGTTTTGTGAATCCAGCGTTGCGCAAAGTCTTAATCCACGCACAGACGAGTGGTTGTAGATGTTTGCCGGAGAGCCCTCCGCCACCCAAGTGCACAAGTGGCGAGGTTGTACTGCCCCAGACTCGTTTCCAATCAAGTCCTTGCCAACCGAAGGGTAGGGTGTTGGAAACACAGATTGCGTCACAGCTCGGGTGATCGTTGAGCTGCATGATCGCCTGGATTGGCGCTGTTGCAATGCTGTATTTTGGCATAAGCGGTACGCCAAGTATGCTTGCAACGTCAAGTATTTTTGCTGACTCATCGATCAGCTCGTGTGTGTCGTGTCCGGTGTTCGGACAGGAAAGATTGATTTGCAAGCCAAACGATGCCAAAAAATCTCTCTTGCAAAAGCCGATCGTTTCCACCATGATGCGCAGTTCTTCCAATCGCCGCGCGGGTGTGTCTGCGAGTGACATGATTGAAATAAAGAATGGCTTTGTGTGTTTCTGCCACTTGCCTGTGTTGAGAAGTGCGCCGAGACCGGGGTTGCTCAAGCCAACAGAATTGAGCATTTGACCGCGGAGTATCTGCGTGCGTACGCATCTCGGAAAGGGATTTCTCGGTGTGAAATGGCGGGTAAGCGACATGTTGCCCGCACGTGAGAGGCACGTTGCCGTTTTTGAAACAAATGTCATACGCGCAAAGTCGAGTCCGAATGGTTTCCATAGTTTATGAAACCAATATCCTTCTCCAAAAAATCCTTGAACTCCTGAAGCGCCAAGTACATGGCCAAAATCAACGCCGCGCAAATGCATGGTGTATTCCTTTTCAGATATTTTGTATCGAAATAACTTCTCGACACAAATTAGCATAGGCTCTGGGATGTAGCAATATTACACGACGTAACTATCCAGAATTTCCCAGTAGACATATATAGCTCCGTCATTGCGAGGGCAAAACCCGAAGCAATCCAGGATTTTGTCACGATACTCTGGATTGCTTCGGGTTTTGCCCTCGCAATGACACGCATGGGCGATTCTCGTCTTAATGTATGCTACTGGGAAATTCTGGATAGTTACTACACGACAATGCGCTTGATACGCGGATTGAGTTCGGTGACGATTTCGTAGTTTATTTTTCCGCACCGTTCCGCGAGTTCGTCCGCGGAGACTTCTTCTTTTCCGTCCGTGCCGATAAGCGTGACGACATCACCGACTTTCACACTCATGATGTCGGTGACATCTACGGCTGTCATATCCATTGAAATGCGACCGAGTACTTTCGCGCGTGCGCCACGGACGAGAACGCGGCCGATGCTCGAAAGGACACGAGAATACCCATGCCAGTATCCGATAGGCAAAATTGCAATAAGCGTGTCTCGCGATACGCGCTCGGTGAAGTTGTAACCAACGCTTTCCTCTGCGCGAATTTGTTTGACTTCGCTGACAATAGTTCGCCATGAAAGGATTGGGGAAAGTTGCACCTTATTCTCGCAGTGGATGCACACCTCTTCGGCAGGCCAAAGGCCATACATGCCGATGCCGATACGCAGGAGATCGTAGCGCGCCTGCGGAAAGAGAAGTGTTGCGCCGGTTGCGGAAGCATGGCGGATGATTTTCAGTTTTTTTTCTTTTACATATGCAAGTGCTTCCTCGAATTTTTTGATTTGCCGGTCGGTATCTTTTCGGTCATTCGGATCTTTTGCTGCGGCAAAGTGTGTATATATTCCTTCAATGTGTACGTGCGGGAGTTTTGCTGCAACGTATTCAAGCACAGCCGGAAGTTCTTCCGGAAGAAATCCTTGACGATGCATGCCCGTATCAACTTTGAGATGTATGTTGAGAGTTGCGTATGGCCCCAGCGCTTCAAGCGCTTGGAGTCCCGCCATGCTTGATATCGTAAGAGAGATATTGTTGTGAAGCGCATCAGCGAGGCGTTCCGGAAGGGTGTAGCCCAAAACAAGAATTTGTTTGCGTATGTTGTTTTCGCGGAGAGCGAGGGCTTCGGTGATAGAGTCAACGCCGATCCATGAAATGCCCAAGTGGCTTAAAAGTGTTGCGGTTTCTATGAGTCCGTGACCGTAGGCATTTGATTTAACAACGCCCATAAGAAGACCGTTTCTTCCTTTTAATTTGCGAAATGTTTCAAAGTTTTTTTTAAGCGCGGACGAATCAATTTCTATCCATGTGCGAAGACCCTTACGCTGTTCGTCGATAAAATCTTTTTTTTTCATAACCCGCTATCTTCAAATTGTTTGAGCGTTTCAATGACTGCATTCACTGGTAGTCCCAGAGCATTCGCATAATCACCCTCAAAGCGATCAATGAGCATCTTTCCTCCGTGATCCTGAATAGCATAAGCACCTGCGCGATCAAGTGCATCGGAAACATCGAGATACTTCTCGATGTCTTTTTCAGAAAGTTTCCTAAAGAAGACTTTTGTTTCAATCGTTTTTGTGATTGTTTTTCCAGTGTCGCTGTCGATTACGGCATAGCCGGTTATGATTGAGTGCGACTTTCCATTCATGGCGCGAATCATTTCGCGCGCGCGTTCTTTCGTTTTTGGTTTTCCAAACACACTGCCGTCGAGAGAAATGAGCGTGTCTGCACCGATGACAAGAGCATTCTCTTTATTTTTTGCAACAGACTGTGCTTTACCAAGAGCCAAATGGCGTGCGAGTTCAGGGGGCGGCAGGGGAAGTGTCATATCCTCTTCATAGTCTGCCGCGATGCACTCGAATACTACTCCTTCTTCTGCAAGGAGTTCTTTCCGCCGCGGTGATGTGGAGGCGAGTATGATTTGTTTCATAGCGGCACTGTACCACAAAATCTAAAAATTGACAGAGCATGGCTCAAGCAGTATAGTATCTGCGGTTCGGTACATTATCAATCCCGTTTCCGCAGTGCGGAAACCATTGGACAGTGTCCATGAAAGGGAAAATGATGAAGATCGTGATGAATCAATACATCACCATTCAGGGGATTGCGCCGCGTTTCTTGTCCTCTTTTCACGAAGTGCTTCAAAGTTCTGAAGCGGCTGGTACAGGGGACAAGCCGCCGCAAGCGTTGTTGCACGCAGTGCGTTGGTTTAAAGAGCGGAATGTGTACGACGTCGAACTCGAATGTCCTCTTGAATATTCTGATGGCAAGCGAGCCTATCATCCCGATGGAAAAGTGCTCGGGACAATCTTTCAGGTAATCGGAGGATTATATCCGGAAACAGAAAAAGTCCTCTATGGCGCTTTGCCCCAGGAGTTTGCACGTTCGGTTGAGATGAAAATGAAGATTACGGGAGTTACGCCGCAGAAGCTTTCAAGTCTTTTTTCTATATGCAACAACTTTCCTGTGCGTAGCAATTACCAACTACTTGTCGGTCGGACATTGCGGGGTTTGCGTGTGAGCGAAATACTCTATACACAGATGAAAGCATCAGAATGGAAAAGTGAGTTTGGCACGTTTACGGTCCATATTTTTTGTACGGCGTTTCAATACATTGATGGCCATACGTGCTGTCTGATGATGGGGAAGAAAGACGGCGACGGACCAGAAGAAAACTCTCCTGCGGGGCTCTATGCCCCTCGCAGTGTTCTTAACGCAATATATTCAGCCCTTGAGCGCTATTGGTTGTTTCGTAATCCGTATACGGATTACGACTTTTAGAGCAACTGCTCGGTAGAAGAAGATATGTATTCAACCCATGTCATACGACGTGGGTTGTTCACTTGGTGATGTTCGTATCTTTTTACTTAGCACAAAACCAACATAGAGCGCGAACAATCCCATGATAAAATGCGGGGTATTGGCGGCGAGACGCATGCCAAAGCCGAAGGGCACTGTTTCGTGGAGGAAAATGCTTAGATCAAGAAAGCCATGCTCGAAGAAAAAGCCAAACATGGCGTCGAGGGTATAGAGCGTGCCGATGATCTTAAAAAAGTATAGTACGGCGTATGTAGAATAAAATGCCGCCCCCGCCGCGGCAAGTGCGGACGTGATATGTAGGATGTCATCCCACATATCTGTCTTGTATATGCCAAACAAATAACCTCTACCGATCGTAAATGATGGTATAAAGCCGAGAAGAACTATGAGTATACAGACTGTGGCGAACACGTATACTAATTGCCGAAGTGTTCTTTCTGTCATAGTGAAAGAATTATATTGAGTACGCTTGACAAGTCTTTCACTCCGTCGCTACCGCTGAAATGCCCCTTGTTGTGTTCAACTGCAGTTACTGCTCCCAGTCGTTGTTCAAAAAGTGTTTTATTTTCAATTGGTACGTCGTTGTCATTGTCAGAAAACAGGGCAAAAAATCTCGTGGCATGCTGTTTAATTTTTTCAAAATCCATCGGGGTTTCGAGCCACGGCAAAGCAATACTTTTTTCCTCATTTGTTTTTAAGTTCAGTGTAAAAAAAGGGGCTACGAAGACCACACCGCCTACTTTTTTGTTTGACGATAAACTTTCCATGTAGCGAAGAATTGTTTGGCAACCGATACTGTGTCCGATAAAAAAAGTATGTTCATCAACGTCGCCTACATTTTTTGCAAGGTGTGTTACCCATGCTGAAATTTTCGGCTTTGCAGGATTGGGCATGGCAGGAACATGAACCTGAAAACCACGCTGTTCAAGCTCTTGCTTCAACCAAGGAAACCACCCCTCGTCGGGGTAACCGTCCCATCCGTGAACTATGAAAACTCTTTTATCCATGTCGGTTTGGAATCTGTTCTACAATCCCCACACACTTGCGCTTCAATTTTTCGAAAATGCGACTTCATGTGTGCGAAGACAAGATTGCGGGAGAAATTCAGATTTTCCAGTTGTTTAACTATGTATTCTTTCATATGACGCGTAATCAATGCAAAAAACGAAGCAAGAGAAGTAAGGACAATTATTTTTATACCATTTGATTTCATAGATTGAGCAGGTGTGTATTTGGCCAGTGAGGATGCGAAATGCAAGGCGCATCAATTGTGGAATGTGTGTATCTTTAGTATAAATACTATGCAGAGCAATTTCAACGAAACACGCCCATAGCTCAATGGTAGAGCGATTGTCTTATACACAATTGACAGGGGTTCGATTCCCTTTGGGCGTACCAAAAGTAGATGAACTTGGACTATGCAAAAAAGTTGGTGCCTGAAAAGGCATTTGGGAGGGAATTTGTAGCCAAAACCGTGAAAAAGCCTACTTTTGGGCAATTTTTTACGATTATGTTGACAAAACCGTGAAAATAATTATACTAAAAGCATATGGCCAAAGTATTGAGTGTTTTTAATAAAATAAGTACATTGCGAGAGCGATACTACAAAACATCTACTGGTAAAGAGGCGCTTATTAAGCTTGTTGGAGAAACAGAAGTTGCCGAGCAAGTCTACAACTCCAATGCTATTGAAAACAGTACTCTCACACTTGAGGAGACTGAAAAAATACTTCTCCAGATAGATTTGGATAGGTTTATTAGTGAGCGCGAGATCTTTGAGGCTAAAAATCTTGCACGAGTGGTTTCGTATATAGAAAAACGTGCCAAAGAGCAAGAGCTTACACTTGATGTCATTTTATCACTCCATAAAATGCTTATTTCAAATATTCGCGACGATGTGGCGGGGAGATTTCGTACGAGTGGGGAATATGTGCGCGTAGGAAGTCATATTGCCCCTCAATCAGAAGAAGTAATAGGGCGACTTGGAAAAATGCTCGCAGAATATAATGCAAGCACTCACGAAAATATTATTAAACGCATTGCCCGACTCCATCTTGTTTTTGAGTACACACATCCATTTATAGATGGCAATGGTCGTATTGGTCGTGTGCTCAATAACTATCTTTTGATTCGTGAGGGATATGTGCCGATTAATATAAAATTTATTGATCGAAAAAAATATTATGATGCATTTAAGGAGTTTGATGGAAAAGATAGGACTGAAATTATGGAAGAGATTGTGGCAAAGGCGCTTACGAATAGCTATCATAAACGATTGGCATATTTGGAGAATAAAAAAATCGTGACCCTTATTGAATATGCAAAAGAAAATAAAATATCTCACTCAAATCTTATTAATAAAGCTACACGCCAAACAATTGAAGCATTTCTTGAAAGGGGAATTTGGAAAATAGGAATATGATATGAGTGAATAACTCACCTTAGGAATCAATTCAAAATAATTTCACTGTCTCGCTTTCATATTTCCGCAATCTTTCATTTTTTCTCAATCACAAATCTGTTCATCGTAGCTCGCTACGCCTCAAGATTTGTTCAATCGAAAAAATGAAATCTTACGGAAATCTGAAACCGATTTCAGTGAAGTTATTTTGAATTGGTTCCTTACGCATCACAAATGTTTTTTTCCGTCATTGCTATGCAGCGCCCGAAGCAATCTAGAATCATATCAACAAACTCTGGATTGCTTCGCTTCGCTCGCAATGACGGAAACAATCGATATGAGTAAGGTGAGTAAAAAAGTGAAAAGCGCCCTGCAGTATTCTACGGGGCGCGAAGTAAGGCCTAAGTCAGCGAAGAAAAAGTTCTTTCAATAATTTGCTTACGTAGTTGATTTGTTCGAGAGGAAGTGGGATGACGGCGCTCGCGATTCGTGTGATAATGGCCGTAAACCACATCATAACAAGTGTGCATATGAACAGAAATCCAAAAATATCGCCTCCTGCATTTGCTGTTGTAGGAACGTTTTTCCCATTGAGCATCTTGATAAGAAAAATCAAGACGATCGAAATAAGAATGACGGCAAAAACTGAAAGATAGTATCCTGCGGCAAATCCACAAAGAACGAGCGCAAATCCTATTCCAGTAAGGAATATCACAGAAAACCTCCGTGCGTGGGTGAATACATCTTGCGCAAGTATTACATTTCTTGCTCGTGTGTCAAATTGCTATTCAAAATGCAGGTTTGCCGTTCTTTCCTTTGCGGCCTGCCATAATTTTTGGTGGTTTTTTCCGGTTGGATCGTTTTTGATAAACGCGATAGCTTCAGTGCGGGCGGCTTCAACCATCTTGAGATTTTTGAGCGCTTCCATGCCGACATCGGTGATACCCCATTGCCGTTTGCCATAGAGTTCACCTGCGCCGCGCAATCGCAGATCGTGTTCAGCAAGTTCAAAACCATTTTTTGCTGTGACGAGTGCCTTGAGACGACCTTTTGAGATGACTCCCTTTGACTCTGAAAGCACATAACAATATGTCTGATGATTGCTGCGAATGACGCGTCCGCGCAGCTGATGCAATTGCGCAAGGCCGAATCGTTCTGCGCCTTCGATCATAATAACGGTCGCGTTCGGCACATTCACACCGACTTCGATGACGGATGTTGCAACGAGAATATGGAGTTCGTTTTTGCAAAACTTTTGCATCGTATCTTCCCGCTCTGCCGGCTTCATTTTGCTGTGGAGAATGCCGATCTCATATTCGGGGAACACCTCCTTTTTGAGGCGTGCCGCTTCTTCTGTCACCGATTTCGCAATAAGCGCCATTTCTTTTGTCGGGTCGGGTTCGTCAATGCGCGGACAAATGATATACGCTTGACGTCCGAGAACAAGCTCTCTTCGGATCGCTTCGTATGCGTATGTTCTTGTATCAGATGTGACAATTTTTGTTATAATCGGTTTTCTGCCATGCGGCATTTCATCAAGGAGCGTGAGATCGAGATCACCATACATGGTGAGTGCGAGTGTGCGGGGAATGGGAGTGGCAGTCATAGAGAGGAGGTGAACAGCCGTATCGTTTTTTCGCGCGAGCGCCGCGCGCTGTGCTGTGCCGAATCGGTGCTGTTCATCAACAATGACGTACGCGAGATTTTTGAACTTCACATTTTTTTGAATGAGGGCGTGTGTGCCGACAAGGATGGGAATTTCTCCGTTTTTGACCCATGCAAGAAGTTGAGCCTTTGAAATATCAGTTGCTTCGGTTGCTGAAATTTTTGATGGGAATTTTTTACAACCATGCGAGGTGAGAAGACCGATTGCTATCGGCAGGTGGCCGAAGTACGAGATAAATGATTCGAATTGCTGCTTTGCCAGAATTTCAGTCGGGACCATATATGCAGTTTGCAAGTTCCCGAAATCTTTTTCTTGCGGATGCATTGTGGTGACGGCATGCGCTGTGACTGCGGCGACAAATGTTTTGCCCGAGCCGACGTCTCCTTCAAGGAGGCGCGACATAGCATGCGTGGTGGAAAAATCTTCAAGGATTGCATCGATTGAGGACTGTTGTGCTTTTGTCGGCTTGAAGGGGAATCTTTGCATAAAAGCTTTTGTCTCCTCTTCTTTTTTTGAAATGCGAAATGATGAAAGCTGGTCGATATGTGCGCGATCGCGCTGTTTGCCAAGCTGGATAAGAAAGATTTCCTCGAATGCAAAGCGCTTTCGCGCGGCGATGCTGTCTTTGTTTTGTTTCGGCGCATGAATCCAGACAAGCGCCGTGCCGATCGTCGGCAGATTGTATTTTTTAAGAATACGTGAAGGAATGGGATCAACAAATTGTAGAGCCATGCCGTGCGAGAGAAGTTTATGCACAGCATAGAGTATCCAGCGTGAGGAAATGCCCCTGCTTTCAGGATAGACGGGCATGTGATGCTCGTTGTTTTCTCCCGCAAAAAGCGTTACTCCATGATCGAGCGGAACATGGTCGACGACCTCTATCTCGGGATTTGCCATAGAGAAAGCATCTTTTGTGCCGACTTTTCCCACAACGCGCACAAGGGCGTTCTCCGCGACCATCTTTGCAAGGTAAGGCTGATTGAACCAGGTAAGGCGCATAGTTTTTGTGCCGTCATCGAGTATGGCTTTTGCGACGGGCATACGTCCGTGGAATGTTTTGCCGGTCTTCCAATTTCGTATCGTGCCGTAGAGTGTGACGCGATCTCCCGCTGCGGTTTCGCTTATTTGTTTTTGAATTCCCGGTTCTTCATATCGCGCCGGAAAGTGATAGAGCAAATCGCGCAGAGTTAAAATGCCAAGCTTTTTAAGAGCTGCAACTTGAAATGGCTTGAGTCTGAAATGTTTTTCAATCGGGTCAGTCGACAACATTGAGATAGCACGGACTATGAAGATTGCGGAACTTCTTCCCGATATCGTTTCTGGTTGGCGATAGTAAGCGCGAGAGCCATGAACAGTATGGAAATATCTCTGAATACGACGGCCATCTGTGACATATTAAAAATGACGATGCAGAAAAGCATTGCCGTTGCCAAGATGCTCGGAACAAAAATATTTTTTCCATAGAGTATCCAACCACCGATGACAAGTTGCACAAAACTGAAACCTGCGGTGAGCATGAGTTCACTTGGAGCGAGAGATCGGACAAAGTGCGGAAAGTATCCTATCCAACTTTGTGGATCAATGAGAGACGAGAGGGCGGCGTAGAAGAGAGAAAAAACAAGACCGATGCGCAAAAGAAGAAGTATTTTCTGTTCACGTGTGACCATGCTTAATTATATGGAGGTTGGTTAATATTGATGATATGCGAGACGGCGAGGCAATGAAATCGCGAGGCGTATTTGCTTATACGGTGAGCGATTGAGTGCCGAAGGGAGCGGAGCAGATCACAATATTTACCAAGCTCTATTCGACAACGACGGTACCCCAGTTGTTAGGCGCAACATGATTGTGGTAGCCCCATGAACCCTTTTTGTTGAACGTGAAAGAGTATGATCCTCCCGTGCCGACAGCTTCGCATTGATCAAATGCGCTACCGAGACAGTCATTTGCTGTTTTTTCTGGATAGTCGGCATGTGTTGGGTGCATGCTCGACCCCACCCACATACTACTCTCGCTTTCATTGACAAATGTTACAGTTTGGCCAGCTTTGATGGTGACTGATTTCGGGTCAAATCCTTTTGGCCCATACGCGACCGTCATTTCTGTGAGAGGTGTTTCACCCATAGAGTTGTCTGGTAGAGTTGCAGTATTGCTTTCGGCCTCTGTTCCGTCGGACGGAATTTCGCCCTCTATCGTACTATCGAGAGCAGTAGTATCAGAAGGGGCTTGGGTTGTTTTTTTGGTGAGGGTGAACAGTGCAATGATGGCGCCAATAATCACAAGAATAATAAGTATTTTTTTCATACAATTATATTAATGATAGTGTTGCTAAGTATATCACGAAATGCTAGTTTCCGCGCGCTTTGTCGATGGCTTGAATAACTTGCGCATAAGGAAGCGCTCCACTGAATGAGGACGTTTCTCCCTTTTTATTGATGATGATTACGTATGGCGTTCCTTGTCCGCCGGAATTGACAGCGTCTCCCATATCATCATTGATCTGCTTTTCAATTTTCGGAGAAGCGATGCATGTGGAAAAATCGTTCTTGGATATTCCCGCACGTTTGGCCAATTTTTCATAGAGCGGCGCGCCAAGTTCTTGCTGATTTTTGAAAAGCTCTCCTGCGAATTTCCAGAAAGCGTCATTATCTGCTTCTTGCGCAACACACTCACTTGCAATCGCCGCGGGCATTGCATTGGGATGGATCGAGGTAAGCGGGAAATGGCGGTACACCCAGTTTATCTTGCCATTTGATTCGCTCACAATACGTTCAAGTGTTGGATGGAATTGTGCGCAGAAAGGACATTGAAAATCTGAAAATTCAATGAGTGTGATCTCTGCGCCGGGATTGCCAAAAACATGGTCGTCCTTGTTTACAGGGATGACTTTTTCTGCGGAGGATGCTTGTGCTCCTGCGACAGCAGCGACATTCTGGCCAGCAGGGGCCGCTTTGCCCGAAAGTGAAAAGAATATCGCGCCGGAAATCATGGCTCCTGCAATCAAGACGGCAACAGGCACGAGGAACGGATTCGGTCCCCCCGGCTCTCTTTTTTGCTCTCGTTTTTCCTCCATTTTTATTTCTGGCGTATCTTTCGTGGGTGGTATCGGTGTATCTGTTTCCATATATATTTTATGATTAGTTTCCTGATTATGTCTCTAAGGTGGGCTGAAAGCAAGTCTATACATCCTCCTCTGAAAAAGTTGCCACATCGATAATGGAAGCACTCGCTTTTCTTTTTTTGAATTTTTGCCACAGCAATGTGAATGTAATGGGAACAAATGACAAGGCGACGAGCGTGATAAGAAAGGACAGACTACTTTTAACAAATGTGTGTCCGATAAAGAGGGCAAATCCGATTGCGATAAAATTCGCAGGAACAACAACTGCCATGTATTGATAGAATGGAATTTTTGTAAGTCCTGCCGCGTAGCCGGCGAACTCGGAGGCGATAAAGCGAGCTACAACAAAGTATTTCCAGGTACCGAAGGTGTCGAGTGCTTCATCTACTTTGTGCATATCTCGATCAGTGACGAAATAGCGAATCACACGCCTGCCAAATTTTCGTGAGATGAAAAATATCACGGCGTATGCAAATGTATCAGCGATAAAGATATAGATGAACGCGGGCCAAAAACCCCAGAGTGCAGGGGAGACAACATAGAGCGGACGGCCGCCAAGCGGCGCTATGATAATGGTCGAAGCTTTGAGGAGCATGAAAATGAGAGGGCCGAAAACTCCGGAATTTGCAATTCGCTGCTGCATATCTTCGGACCCGATAATTTTGAGAGAGAAATACATGAGCGCAGCAAAAAAAAGGAGCGCCGCAACTCCTTGCAGTATCTCTTTTGTTTTGTTCTTTTTCCGATGTGTATTCATATCTGTGTGCAGTATATACCTTTTACGATAAAAGAACGGCAGTCGTGTATTGTGTATAACACACGCCTGCCATTTCTCACACAAGAACGTATCGACAGACCGTAGAGAGAGCGATGAGTATAAAAACGATCTGAAGTCCAAGCGCCGGCCAAGCCCTCTTTCTCGCAAGGTCAAGGCTTAGGGAAAGAGAGCCCAGAGCATTCATTACATGATAGAGAATATCTCGGCTTTGAACGAATTCATTTGCTAATAGAAAATATGCGGCGAGAATGCATAACATGCCAAACCATCCGCACACTTGGGTGAACATTGTTCTTCCTTTTCTTTCAATGACAGCAAAGGAACTGGCTCTTTATATAACAAAAAAAAGAGGGAAGTGCTAGTATAGAGGGCATGTCGGTTATTGATGGCTATACATTTTTGAGCGTAATTACCGTTAGTCTCATATCATTTGTCGGGGTTTTTGCTCTTTCTCTTGGAGAAGGTTTACTTCGGCGCTATGTATTTCTGCTTGTGAGTCTTGCGACGGGGGCGCTTCTTGGTGATGCTTTTATCCATCTCATACCAGAATCGTTTGCGGGGCTCGACTCGACCTTGGCGGGAATTCTTGTCATAGCGGGTATGTTGTTGTTTTTTATTTTAGAAAAGGCTC
Source organism: Parcubacteria group bacterium Greene1014_15 (assembly GCA_007376725.1). GTDB lineage: Bacteria > Patescibacteriota > Minisyncoccia > Phycocordibacterales > VMGT01 > VMGT01. The sequence goes on from VMGT01000011.1 coordinate 20,959, forward strand.
TTCATTGGCATCATTATCACGGAAAAGAATCTGAAGAAACACATTTGCATGACGGAGAAATGGTAAGCGCTGGTGAGTTGCATCCTGTCGGTAGGATGGTGCTTATCTCTGATGGTGTGCACAATTTCATGGATGGCGTCATTATTGCTGCAAGTTACCTTGCAGGTTTTCCTGTCGGTATTGCAACGACAATCGCCGTGATACTTCATGAGATTCCCCAAGAGATTGGTGACTTCGGTGTACTGCTTCATGCTGGGTATACAAAAAAACGTGCACTATTTCTCAACTTCGTCACGGCGCTTCTCGCTGTGCTCGGCGCATTTGTTGTTGTTTTGGTAGGCGATATGATTGACCCTGTTATTGCATGGATCGTCCCTATTTCAGCAGGTGGTTTCATATATATCGCCGCTTCGGATTTGATACCAGAATTGCATCGCGTGAAAGGCGGAAAGAAGTCCCTTGCACAGTTTGTTGCAATACTCATTGGTGTGGCTGCCATGCTCTTTCTTCTCTACATGGAGAGCGGGAAGTCACAGGAATTGCCGACACAACTTCCACTTGTGTATCACAGTACAGAGTGACCAAATATGAAAGCCCGCCACAAAATCTGTGGCGGGCTTGGGGCGTTAGCCCACTACACGGCGGCAAGACACTTGAGCATGTCTACTTCTTGAAACTTGAACGAGAAGCAATTTTCAAGCGTCTTATTGACGAGTATTGTGTCCGGAGCGGAAAACATTTCACCAATGGAACGGACAAGGTGAAACATATTACGTTCCTCTTCACGACTCTGAAGAGGGTTGTGTTTTACGACGATAAGAACCTTTCCGGAGGCTGCAGCTTCCGTGTTCTCGAATATGCAGCCTTTGAATCGTTCAACTATTGTCGTGTCGTGGTTAGGGAAAGTTGAAGATATGGTTAAGATATGGGGATAAGTACAATTCTTTTGCATTTCGTGTGTTATAATTATACCACATACTTTATGATTTAATTGTACTTATCCCCATTTCTTTCT
>VMGT01000011.1:22019-38885 GCA_007376725.1 Parcubacteria group bacterium Greene1014_15
TATCCCCATTTCTTTCTTTATGATTTAATTGTACTTATCCCCATTTCTTTCCCCATTTCTCTTCCATTTCTCTTCCCATTTCTCTTTATCCCCATTTCTCTATTACGCCGTGGACACGACCAAAATCGTTTCTTTGCGTTTTCCGACATTTTGGTTTGAACCAACCCCGCAAGGGCTCTTTATGTTGCAAGTGGCGTTCGGGCAATCTAAATATTACAGCGATAATCTATCTGACAATATCAAGCGCGGCGTCCGCCAAAAATTGCGACGAGGTGAATGGTTGAATTTAGCTCCCTTTGGCTACACAAATAATCCGAAGGTGAGAAATATTGAGCCTCATCCGACAAATGCTCGCGTGGTTACTCTAGCGTTTCAAGAATACGCCAAAGGGTCGCATACTTTTATTTCGCTCGCGCAATTTTTGGCGGACTTGAATGTGGTGACTCGAAACAGAACGCCACTTGCCAAAGTTTCCATCAAACGGCTTTTGACACATCGTGCCTATCTCGGCTTCGTCAAACATGGTGATGAATGGTTTGATGGAAACTTTGAGCCAATTGTAACTCCCGCATTGTTTGAAGCCGTGCAGAAAGTATTGCAAACGAAAGAAAGGCCGCGCAAAAGGAAAATCAAGCATGATTTTCCTTTCACTGGACTTTTTCGATGGGCGGTATGATTTCCGCACAGTGGGCTACTGGAAAATCTGGTGGTCGTTATCGCTATTATCGGTGCTCGAAAAAGTGCGGCCACTGTTCGCAAGCGTATTTACAGGAAAGCGAACTTACGAGACAAATCTGTGCACGGCTTCAAACAATCTCGCTTTGCGATCGCTATACCGACTGGATGTTGAACAAAGTGAAGCTATGGGAGCGTGAGGAAATTGGAGCGTCGCAAAGCGAGGTTCAAAATCTTTCCGTTAGTATCAAAGCGAACGAGGAGCGCATGGAGAAACTCCTCTCGGCGTATCTTGATGGTGATGTACCAAAGGAAATATATCTCAAACGAAAAGATGTTCTCATGCGCTCTCTCGCCGCTTTGAAGGAGCAAATGAAAGATTTTGAACGCGGGAGAAACAATTGGGTCGAACCCTTGCGGGAATGGATTTTAGATACGAAACAAGCCAATTTTTTGTCGTCCTCCTCTGATTTGTACCAAATCAAGTCGTTCGTCCAAAAAATCGGAACGAACCCCTTGGTTCGTGACAAATCCGCCCATTTCGCCGCACCCGTCCCGTCCCAATTCATAGCTTCGCGACGGGCTCTTTTGCCCACTCCCGCGCCGAAGGCAGCGACTTCTTCCCACCTTTCGGATTCGGAAGTTTCTTTCTGCGGAGAGGGAGGGATTCGAACCCTCGGTAAGGTTTTAAGGCCCTACAACAGGTTAGCAACCTGCCGCTTTCGACCGCTCAGCCACCTCTCCGTGTGCTTAAAATAGCATACTTATTTACATCTTAAAACCTTTGAATGTTCATGGTTAATGCGCAAAGGTGAAACAGAGAATTTTTCGTGCTCCCGCACGCTTGAGCGTAGCGGTTGCTTCCGCGAGGGTGCTTCCTGTTGTCATAACGTCATCCACAATAATGATGTCTTTGTTGCGAACGTCATCCGGATTTGGAATATTGAAACAGCCGCGTAAGTTTTCCGCGCGCTCCTGTTTATTCTGTGATTTTGTTTGTGACGGAGTGTCTCTCTGTTTGATGAGAATGTTTTTGCAGAGCGCAAAACACCGATTGTTGTCGAGCTTCTCAAGTTCATTTGTTATGCGTACACACTGATTGAAGCCTCGCTCTTGTTCCCGTTTTCGTGACAGGGGAATCGGTATGAGGAGTGGTTTTTCCATTGTGAGAAAAAGCGCTTGCTCTGCCACTTCCGCGACGATAATGTCGTAGAGCAATTTGGCGCAAAGGTTGGCAGCTTCCGGACTTCCGTCATATTTGAGTGACCAGATGATATCACGCACAATTGCGTTTTTATAATCAAAAAGGGCATATATATTTGTATGTAGATGTGCGGGTGCAGCCGGAAGAAATGCCGTGAGCTCCTCCGCCGTTTTGTTTCTCCATGAACGCTCGGCTTTTCGCGGAGGATAGATGACATCAAGTATCGATCGAATAATTTTTTTGAGCATGATACATGCTATACTACACAGAATTGCCACAGAATAGACAGGTCTGTGGTAGGCTATACTCATCATTTTAAAGAATATCTATGGCGGGGTTAAGCATTTCAGGAATTTTCAGTTCACCAAAGAAAAGTGTTCTTGGTATTGATATTGGCGCGTCTGCAATTAAGATCGTACAGATTGCAAAAAAGGGCGGTGTCGCTGTACTTGAGACCTACGGCGAACTTGCGCTTGGCCCCTATGGCGAGGAGGTGGTCGGACGTTCCGTGCAGCTGCCTGTTGAAACACTTGCGGAAGCGCTGCGGAATCTGCTTCGTGAATCGTCCGTGACGACGAACAGTTGCGCGCTTGCGATACCGCTTTCAGCAAGCCTTGTTTCCCTTGTTGAACTGCCCGACATTGATAAAAGCCAACTTGCGCAAATGATCCCCCTCGAAGCGCGAAAGTACATTCCGGTCCCTATTTCAGAAGTTTCACTTGACTGGTGGATTGTTCCCAAAGAACAGGTTGATGATCAAGTGAAAAAGATTTCAATCGAAGATGATCAGCGTAAGGCAGTGACCATGGCTCGAAAAAAAGCCGATCCGATACTACCGAGCGGCAAAGTGGATGTGCTCATTGTGGCAATACATAATGCGGCTTTGCATACCTATCAGGATATTGTAACGAGAGCGGGTTTGCGAACGAAGTTTTTTGAAATCGAAATTTTCAGCGCGGTACGTTCTGTTCTTGAACACGGCATAGCGCCTGTTCTTGTTCTTGATATGGGCGCAGCATCAACCAAGCTCTATCTTGTCGAATCGGGAGTTGTTCGGGATTCTCACTTGGTAAGCCGCGGTTCCCAGGATATCACGAATGCTCTTGCAAAAGCGCTTGGCATTACTCCTTCGGAAGCGGAGACGATCAAGCGCGGGGAAGGTCTTAACTACCAAGTGAACGGAGAGAGTATCGCAAAGGTGGTGCCGATGAATCTCGAATACATTCTGTCTGAAGCGAATCAAATCATCGCGAAGTATCAGAAGAAATTCAGTAAAGTTGTAACCCATGCCGTTCTCATTGGCGGCGGCGTACTTCTTCCCGGTTTCGTTGAGTTTGCAAAAGAGATGTTGAGTGTTGATGTGCTTGCAGGCAATCCTTTTGGAAAACTTGATGCGCCGGCATTTTTAGGGGACATGTTGAAAAAGACCGGTCCTGAATTTGCCGTGGCTGTTGGTGTTGCATTGCGCCTTCTTCAAGAGGATGTGCCCTAAGAGCCTATCCACGATCTTCATTTCTGTCTGAAATTTCCTGTTTTTTTGCCGTTTTTATCCACAAGTTTGAAATGAGTGGGCGTAGTAGTTTCCTGAGAGCAATCGTATACTGAAGAGTGATGGATTCTCCATTTAAATCTTCTTTTATTCCAAAACGGTCTCTCGAAGAGCAACTGCCGCGCCGAAAAAGCCGCACCATTGGTTTTCTTACGCTTTTCGTTGTCATTATTTTCTTGACGGCAGTTGGCTTTGCTGGCGGTGTTTTGTTGTACCAGTCATATATCAAAAAAGATATTGCGAACATGCACGATGAACTTATTCGAGCTCGACAATCGCTTAATCCGACACGGATCGAAGAGTTGCGGCGGCTCGATACTCGTATACGAGAAGCGCGTAATCGGCTCGATGCTCATACTGCGCCAACGCTCCTGTTTAAGCTGCTCGAAGCTAATACGCTTCAAAACGTGCGCTATCGTAGTTTCGACTACGAAACTTTGGAGGATGGAGTTGTACATGTTGTCATAGATGGACAGGCGCGTAATTTTAGCGCGGTTGCACTGCAATCTGATCAGCTTAGTGAGGATAAAAATATCCTCAATCCAATATTTAATGATTTGAATCCTAATGAGGAAGGTTTTGTAGATTTCACGGTTGATGGCTCGGTTGCCCCTGATTTTATTGACTATGGGAATAGTCTTGGTTTTGAAAAAATAGAAACGCCGGATCCGATACATGATGTATTTAATGATGAGACCGGCGCTTTTGATGTTTTTGGCAGTGGAGCTTCGGTGACCGGACAGGACGGAAATAGTGCGGCAACGACCACGGGGGAGCCTACATCTAAACCTAAAGCTAAACCTAAACCTAAAGCCACATTGCCATGATCAACAGATTTATACTTGCAGTGTTGTTTCTTTCATCAATCGGGCTTTTTGTGGTTTTTATTGATCCGACCTATAAGGAAAACCAAGTGCTTCTCGTCGAGCGTGCAAAGCTCACTGAAGCATTGGATAAAGCGCACGAGCTTCAAAAAGTATATGAACAACTTGAAGAGAAAGATAGAAGCATTGCGGCGGGAGACCTCGAGCGCCTTCTGCGCCTGTTGCCGGATCATGTTGACAATGTGCGACTTATCATCGACATTGACCAAATTGCAAATCGTTACGGGCTCACGATTACCGAATTGGCATTTGAAGATACAGGCGCCACGCAAAAACGAGAGGTTGTCGAAACACAGCGTGGAGGCTTTGCGCGGCCTACAGTACAGGAAGAAGGAAGAGTCGGGGAGGAAGAGGATACCGATTTGCAGTCGTTGTCGTTTGAATTCAACATTTCTTCGTCGTATTCCCAGTTTCTCAAATTTATCAAGGATCTCGAATCCAGCTTGCGGCTTGTTGATATTATCGGCATATCCTTGACTGCTGAGGAGGCCGATTTCTATGATTTTACGATCAAAATTGCGACCTATTGGCTAAAGACTTGATTCGAAATAATTTGCGCGTATGAATATATTACTCGAGACGTTGAAAAAGTATAAGGTTCTTGGTGTGGTCTTTGTGATCAGCCTGTTGTTCGGCGTCTATGCGTTGTTTTTTAGGAGTGAAACCCCGTCGGAAGATATACTCATTACAACATCACCGGAGAGCTCTGAAGTGGATGCTGTCAGCGTTGATCTTATTGCGTTGCTGTTATCACTTAAAACTATTGATATTGACACAACTCTTTTTTCAGATGACCGCTTTAAGAGTCTCACTGACTTCAGCGTGGAGCTTGTTCGTCAAGAAGTTGGTCGTCCTAATCCATTTCTCCCTATTGGCCGATAGTGGCGCTCGCTCCTTGCTCCGCCGGTTGACACGCTGCTTCTTTCGGTGGGGGTGGTTTTGTGTCTAGGGCCATATTAAGGCCTTAAGTAAAAATAAAAGTACTACCATGAGTTACCTTGAGATATTAGCTGAAAAAAATCTTATTTCGAAGGAGACCCTTCTCGATTTGGAGAAGCGTAACAGCGTTGCCCCGGGTGATGTTCTTGCCGAACTGATGAGAAGTGGTGTCGGAGCAAAGGCTATTTTGCAGGCAAAGGGAGAATACTCGGGCATACCGGTGCGCGATCTTGGCATGGACACTGTTCCTTTTGAAGTTCTTAAAATAATTCCGGAAGAATCGGCAATACACTATCGTGTTGTGCCTCTTGCGGTTAAAAATAGAATTCTTGAAGTTGGTATAACCGACCCGGACAACATGGATGCGCTTGATGCGCTCAACTTTGTTTCGGCAAAATCAAACCTGCCTTTCAAGGTTTTTTTGCTTTCCGACGAAGATTTGAATAAGGTGCTGCAGATGTATCGCGGACTGACAGGGGAGGTGAGCGAGGCTCTCACCGAATATGCTTCTGAACTCGAAGCAACCGGAGAAGAGCTCGATCTTACCAAGAGCGAGAAGATCGGAGGCGTTGGGGAAGAGGTTAAAATTATTGAAGAAGCTCCGGTAACAAAAATTGTTGCCACGATTCTCCGCTATGCCGTCGAAGGCACCGCTTCAGATGTTCACGTTGAACCGATCGGTGAGCGGACGCGCGTGCGATTCCGTGTTGATGGTGTGTTGCACACGTCGCTTCTTTTGCCGCTCAAAGTGCATCCTGCGGTTGTTGCGCGTATTAAAATTCTTTCAAATATCAAACTGGATGAAAAAAGAAAGCCGCAAGACGGGCGCTTTTCAGCGCGCATCCTTGGACGCGAGGTTGACTTCCGCGTCTCGACATTCCCGACAAATTTTGGTGAAAAAGTGGTGCTCCGTATTCTTGAACGCGAACAAGGTATTAAGACGCTCGATTCGCTCGATCTTGCGCCCTACAATCTTGAAATGATCAAAAATGCGATCAATCTGCCCTACGGCCTCATTGTGATTTCCGGTCCGACAGGTTCAGGAAAATCAACGACACTCTATGCAATGTTAAACGAGCTTGACCGCGAATCGGACAATGTGGTGAGCCTTGAGGATCCGATTGAGTATTACATTAAAGGCGTGAGCCAGTCGCAAGTGATGCCTGAAATCCAGTATACGTTTGCGAACGGATTGCGCTCCATTTTGCGTCAGGACCCTGACATTATCATGGTTGGCGAAATTCGCGACAAAGAAACCGCACAACTTGCGATTCAAGCTGCGCTTACGGGGCATTTAGTGCTGACGACACTTCATACGAATACAGCCATCGGGGTCATACCTCGTCTCGTTGACATGGGTGTTGATCCGTTTCTTATAGCGCCAACCGTTCGTCTCATGATGGCGCAGCGTCTGGTTCAAGTGCTCTGCCCCGATGGGGGAGAATCAATGCCCATAGAAGGACGGGTAAAGACTCTCATTGATGAGAATTTTCGAGATCTGCCGGCAAAATATCTTGACCGTGTGCCGTTTGGGACCGAAGTTAGACGCGCAGCGCCAACCCCGACCTGTCCGAATGGGACCCGAGGGCGTGTTGCAGTTTTTGAAATGCTCCAAATGGATCGAGGTCTTGAGAAGATTATTCTCGAGAATCCGACTGAAATTGAAATCGGAAAAGCAGCACGCGAGCGAGGTATGTTTACGATGAAGGAAGACGCGATCATTAAGGCATTTCAGAAAAAAATACCTTTTGAAGATATTAGCACGCTATAGTAAGATATATGCATGAAAGATGCAAAGTGGGTTATTCTGCTCGTGGATGATGATGCTTTTCTTCTCGACATGTATGCGGCAAAATTTACCGAAAAGGGGTTTACCGTTCATACTGTTTTGCAAGGAGATTTGGCGCTTGCGCTTTTGCATGACGGTTTGCAGCCAGATGCTATACTGTTTGATATGGTGATGCCGGGCATGGATGGCGAAGATTTTCTCCAAGCGCTCCATGAGGAGAAATCAATTCGCGGAGCGAAGCTTGTGGCGCTCTCGAATCAGTCTGATCCAACTGTCATGGAAGAATCAAAAAAGCTCGGAGTTGATGCATATATTATAAAAGCGAATACGGTTCCATCACAGATAGTTGAGCGGGTTACTGCGCTTCTTTCGAAATAATTTTTTTATCATGGACTTTAAAAAGGCTCTTGAGGATCTCATCACTATTATCGTTAACGAAAACGGCTCCGATTTGCATCTCTCTGAAGGCCGTCACCCCATGATTCGCGTTGATGGGTTTCTCATTCCGCTTCTTAAAAAAACAGTATTGACGCGAGAGCACATGATGGGCATCATGGACGTGCTGGTGAGCAAAGAGCAGAAAGAAACTTTTTTACGCGACCAAGAAATAGATTTTTCATATGGCGTAAAGGGAGTTGCGCGCTTTCGCGGCAACGGCTTTATACAACAGACTAGAATTGCGTTTGCGCTCCGTCTTATTCCGCTCAAGATACGGACGATCGAAGAACTTGCTCTCCCGCCAATTCTCAAGGATTTTACCAAAAGGAAACAAGGATTTTTTCTCTGTGTCGGGCCAGTTGGCCATGGCAAGACCACAACGCTTGCCGCTATGGTTGACATGATCAATCACGAACGCACAGAACACATTATCACGATTGAGGATCCGATCGAATATGTCTACACACCGGACAAATCGATCATTGATCAACGCGAAGTGCGTATCGATACGTCTTCTTTCCATGCAGCGCTCAGGTCAACATTTCGTCAGGATGTTGATGTGATATTGATTGGTGAAATGCGTGGTATTGAAACGATTTCAACAGCGGTAACTGCAGCTGAAACGGGGCACTTAGTATTCTCGACACTGCACACGAACGACGCATCCCAGACCATTGATCGTATTATTGATTCATTTCCCGCGGCGCAACAAGGGCAGATTCGCCTCCAACTTGCCGGTTCACTCATGGGTATATTTTCCCAGCGCCTTCTTCCTCGTATTTCAGGCGGTCTTGTTCCAGCGTATGAATTACTCATAAATAATGTGGCGGTTGCGAATCTTATTCGCGAAAGCAGGACGCACGAAATCCCGACAATCGTTGAAACGAGTTCACAACTTGGCATGGTTGATTTCAATCGCAGTCTTATTGCGCTCATTCAAGCGGGAGATATTACCGTCGAAGATGCATATCTTCATTCTTCAAACCCTCAATTGCTCGAGAAATTATTATGATACTGAATTACTGACTTTACGTACAATATGAATGTTTTTTCCGTCATTGCGAGGGCGAAGCCCGAAGCAATCTAGGATTCGGACACTATACTCTGGATTGCTTCGGGCTTCGCCCTCGCAATGACGAGCATGGATAATCTCATACACAACTCCATATTGCGTAAGGTGAGTGAATTAGTCGTTAGGCATTAGTTTTGCATGTTATTTAAATACACATCGATCAACGATCGTGGAGAGCAGAAAACAGGAAGCATTGAAGCTCTGAATAAAGACGTCGCCATCAGCGCGCTCCAGAGACGCGGTCTCATCATATCTTCGGTGGTGGAAGCCGAGAAAGGCTCTTTTTTGGAGAATCGAATTACTTTTTTTGAGAGGATCAAAAATAAAGATATTGTGATCCTCTCCCGTCAGATTTCGACTCTTTTCGATGCAAAGGTTTCGGCTCTGCGCGTGTTTCGGCTTCTTTCCGGCGAAGCTGAACGGCCGGCCTTGCGCAAGGTGCTTTCTGAAGTTGCGGATGACTTGCAAGGGGGCAGTTCTATTTCAAAGGCTTTGGCGCAGCATCCGGACGCATTTTCTATTTTTTACTCGAACATGGTAAAGGCAGGCGAGGAATCAGGAAAATTGGATGAAACATTCCTCTATCTTGCTGATTATCTTGATCGTGTGTACGAGACAACATCAAAAGTTCGGAGCGCCATGGTGTACCCGGCGTTCATTATTATTACGTTCGTTGGTGTCATGATACTCATGCTCACGACGGTCATACCAAACTTGAGCGCGATTTTGATCGAATCCGGGCAAGAAGTGCCTTTGTATACCAAGGTGGTTTTGGCTCTAAGCGCCTTTGTGGTGAATTATGGCATTTTTTTCTTAATAGTGGTCATTATAGGATGTCTTTTTGCATGGAGATATGGGCTCACAGAGAAAGGTGCGCTTGCGATTGATCGCACAAAGCTCCACATCCCAATTATTGGCAAGCTCTTTATGACGCTCTATCTTTCTCGCATCGCAGACAACATGAATACGATGCTCTCTGCCGGAATCCCCATGCTTCATTCTATTGAAATCACTGCTTCTGTCATAGACAATAAGGTGTATGAGCACATTCTTTTGGAAGCTGCGAAGGGGATCAAGGGGGGAAGCAGCATGTCGGATGCCTTGAGCAAATATGAAGAAATACCTGGTATTTTGATTGCCATGATCCGTGTCGGCGAGGAAACAGGCGAACTCGGGCATATATTGAAGATTCTGGCGACATTTTATGAGCGTGAGGTGCGAAATGCTGTTGATGCGCTTGTTAGCTTGATAGAACCTTTACTCATCATTATGCTCGGTCTCGGAGTCGGGTTCCTCCTTGCGGCTGTTCTCATTCCTATATATGATATTGCCTCAGGCATATCGTAGCACCCTCCTCCTTTTTGAAAGGAGGGATGGGGGAGGATTTATCATGCAACCTTACAATCACAACTTAAAACGTTTTTCGCGAGAACTCCGATCCAACCTGACAGATGCAGAGAGATTTTTATGGTCCAGGCTTCGAGGTAAACAATTGTGTGGTTTTCAGTGGTATCGCCAGAAGCCTCTCGCTTCATATATCGTTGATTTCTATTGTCCCCGTGCGCGACTTGTTATTGAGGTTGATGGTGGACAACATTACGATGAAAGTTCGATTACTCGCGATAAAGAACGTGATACAAAGCTTTGCATGCTTGGATTGACCGTGCTTCGCTTTACGAATACTGATATATTGCATTGTATTGATGGGGTGGTGATGCAGATTGAAAAATCCCTCCCAACCTCCCTTTCATAAAGGGAGGAGTCCCGAGTTCTGCCACTTTCCAATTTTAAAAATGACGGCGGCTTAACCAAGCCATATTTAGTGGAATTTTTCTCATATTGTCACACTAACTTTCATTCTCGAAAAGTCTACTGAACGTCCTAAAAATGGCTTCGCTGCATGATTATCAATTTTTACACGCCATACTAAAGGCAGAACTCAGGATATATTGCATTGTATTGATGGGGTGGTGATGCAGATTGAAAAATCCCTCCCAACCTCCCTTTCATAAAGGGAGGAGTTCACATCCCTCCCAACCTTTTTGAAATCTCCCTCATTCCCTCTTTGATAAAGAGGGAGGTTCTTGGGAGGATTTTCCGAGAGGGTTTTGAATTACGACTTATCCACAGGGTTATTGATGATGTTACGATGGCGGTATATACTAAGATGAAAGAACATAAAAGATTATAATTGATGGTCGATTTCCTGCTTTTGAATGTGCACGATACATAATTTTCGTTTTTATTAAAAGTTTAATTTTATTTCTACACGTATGGAAAGAAAAGGTTTCACATTGATCGAACTTCTCGTCGTGATCGCGATTATCGGTATTCTCTCGGGTGTTGTTTTGGCGTCTCTCAACACCGCTCGATTGAAAGCCCGCAATGCACAACGTATTTCTGATGCTCGTCAAGTTGCTCTTGCCCTCGAATTCTTTTTTGATGATCAAGCTACGGGAAAGTACCCGACGTCTGCTATAGTTGATTTTACGACAGGGCAAACATTGCTCGCAGCGCAATATCTCCCACAAACGCCTATAGAGCCAGTCACGGGAAGGCAAGCATATCGCTATCGTTCAAATGCGCCGTCTGTAAGCTACTGCTTTGGCGTGAGTCTTGAAGGTACTGCGCCTATTAACGTGCCTGATAATGATCGCGTAGGATGTCGTTCGGGTGGTGCAGACCCAAATGTATTGACTCCCGCTGCTATAAATTACGCGATTGGGCCGTAGTGAATTCTACATACTAACCCACAAACAAAACGTGCCCCTTCGGGCACGTTTTGTTTGTGGGTTAGTATGTAGATAGTGCAGAGCAGAACCTGTATACTTTATGTATGTTAGTTAATCTCTATGCTCTGTACGTTGTCATATTCATTTTTGGGACGATTATCGGCAGTTTTCTCAATGTAGTCGTCCTACGCTTCAACACAGGTGCCTCTCTGTCCGGGAGGTCGCGTTGTTTTACTTGTGCGAAGCAGTTGCGGTGGCTTGACATGTTGCCGGTGTTTTCGTACCTCATCTTACGAGGGAGATGTCGCAGCTGCAAGAGTTCCTTTTCTTTCCAATATCCTCTTGTGGAGATACTCGCGGGTCTTCTTTTTTTGGGAACATTTATACAAATTGGGGATATGCAAACAGATGCATCTCTTTCGCCTTTCCTTTCACTGTTTTCGTGGGGAAGAATATTTTTTTTCTGGATATTCTGGAGTCTTCTTTTGGTGATTGCTGTATACGATATACGTCATAAAATAATCCCTGATTTTTTTGTTTATTGTTTGGGTACTCTTGGCGGGCTCGGTATTTTTCTCGAGGCGTATCTCGGCGGGTTGAGTAGCGTCGCAATTATGTATGCGTTTTCGATAGGTCTCTTTCTTGCGCTCCCATTTTTTCTCATCTGGTATTTTTCCCACGGCCGTGCGATGGGATTTGGCGATGTGAAGCTCGCTCTCGTTCTCGGTTGGTTTGTTACTCTCCCGCAGGCGATAGCGCTCTTTGTTTTGTCATTTTGGATCGGAGGGATTGTCGGAATAGTATTTTTGTGCGTATCTCTGTTGAGGAAAAACTCTTTGAGTTCGGGAAAATCTCGAGTTACAATGAAAAGCGAGATGCCATTTGCCCCGTTTCTCATTTTCGGAATGATCATCGTTTTTTTCTGTAGTGTTGATATTTTTACCGTGATTGGTTGGTTTGAACAATTGTGGTTGTAAGTCATTCTGTATCGTTATTTCCATGACACAACGTGTATTTATGACAACAAAAAAGAATCTTGTTCGCGGATTTAGCCTCATAGAACTTTTGGTGGTGATGTCGATCATGCTCACCCTATCAACACTTATTCTGATTCGGCACAATGAGTTTAAGATACAGTTGTTATTACGCTCACTTTCGTATGAGATTGCACTTGCGATTCGGCAGGCACAGGTCTATGGTCTCGGCCTTCGAGAACTTAAGGGCATCACTGATCCGTTTCAAATCGGATACGGTGTTCATTTTGAAACGGCATCTCCAACTACTTTTCTTTTATTTGCCGATGTGGATAGAAATCATCAGTTCGTGCTTGCTGATGGCGATACTGTTGTCCAAACCTACAAGCTTTCACATGGGAGTATCATTTCCCAATTATGCCAAGGAAACGGCATTAACGTGGGATGTGGCAAGACAACGCTTGATATTGTCTACGAGCGTCCCGAACCGGAGGCGTTTATCAATGGCGACCAGAGCTTGAGTACGGCAACAATCCAGATCAAGTCGCTTAAAGGGGATGTGCGCTATATTGCAGCTTGGATTACTGGTCAGATTCTTGTCCAATAGTATGACTTACGCATTTGGCGCATTTCTTCGTTACCTTCGTCGCTTAAACACTCACCGTAATAACACATACGCCTCGTGTTTTCGCTCCTCGGCGCCTCGAACTGCACTCAAATCCGTAAGTCCTATGAATATGACAGTGCGTGAACAAAAAAGAAAATTACAATACTCTACTGGATTTACTCTTGTTGAAATGCTTGTTGCTATTTTCGTATTCACTATTGTCATGGTTATTTCGATGGGCGCTATTTTAAGCACGCTTGATGCAAATAGGAAAACGCAGACAGTCCAGCTTGTGATTGATAACGTTGACTTTGCTCTTGAGGGTATGGCGCGAACGCTTCGCACGGGAATGGATTACCACTGTGATCTTACCAAAGGCACAAAAACGAAGCCCCGCGATTGTAAGACTGGCGCCGATTCAATTGTGTTTGAGCACGCGAAGGGCAGTTTTGTCGATCTGAATGATAACTATGCGTACAAGCTTGATACGGGAACGAAACAGATTAAACGGTCGATAGATTCAGGTGTAACATTTACACCAATTTCTGCCGCAAATGTGGAAATAACAAGCCTGACGTTTTACGTAATGAATTCGGATCCGACTGATGAGGTACAATCGCGTATCATTATTTCAGTCCGCGGCCGTGCGGGTGCTGAGATATTCCGTACAAAAACAGAGTTTAATTTGCAAACAATGGTAACGCAGAGGATTCCTGATATACCTTGATATGTGTATGAAAAGCAATATTACAACAAAGACAAATAATTTTGGATTTTCGCTTATCGAAACTCTTGTGGCGATTACGCTTCTCGTGACCGTCGTTTCGGGAGTTCTTGGCATTGCGAATCGCAGTCTTCGTCTTACCGGTATTGCTCGGGAGCAGCTCATTGCATTCTATCTTGCTCAAGAGCCGATTGAATATATCCGTTTTGTGCGCGACTCAAACCGTCTACAAACTCCGCCGAAACCGTGGCTGGAGGACCTTGATGAATGTATAAGCGACGATTGGTCTGTAACGTGCACGATTGATGGACTTATCACTGACTATCCCCCTGATAACGATAGTATAAAAACATGCAGCGGAAAATGTGTGCCAATTAGATTCTCTCCGAGTAAGGGTTTGTATTCGTATGAGACGGGCGGAGATTGGGCGGCATCGAAATATACACGGACCACATCTATTAAGCATCCGGCAGATGTTCTCACTGATGAAATTGCAATACGAGTGACCGTGTCTTGGAATGTCGGTACTTCTATACGAACAGTAGAAGCCCGGGAGAACATATTGAATTGGTAATATATGAATAGGTTTTTAGGAAGAAATAAAAAAGTCTGCTCCGTCGATCCCTGTGGGTCTCCTTACAGACACCACAGGGTATTCGCGGAGCAGAACCCGGGCTTTTTTGTTGGAATAGGAATCGGCCGCCGCCGATACAAGTTGTGTGTGCATCCCCGTCTGTGCGAGTACGCACACCATCGGGTATTGCACACCAATAAATGCCACACGGATCAATTGGAGAACGGCGGGTTTACCTTGCTTTTTTCGGCTCTTACGGCGAGCCTTCTTCTTGCGATATCTCTATCGATTATAACTATCTCTATCAAGGAGTCCCAACTCTCCGGTGTGGCTCGCGAGTCACAATATGCGTTTTATGCCGCAGATGCGGGAGTGGAGTGTGCGCTGTATTGGGATTTGGTGCACGATAAGTTCAATCCGTCGATGCCTGCGAGCGCGATTACGTGCAATGGCCAGACAGTTTCCGTTGGCGGGGCGCTTTCGAGTGTTTTCACCATTACCTATGGCACGGTTCCGCGTTGCGCGGAGGTGACATTTAGGAGGAGTCTTTCTCCCTTTGCGACAAGGATTGAGTCGCGAGGTGCGAACAAGTGTGATTCAAGTACTTTTAACCGCGTGGAACGAGCCATTGTCGTAAACTACTGATCTCCAAAGACACATAAAACGTGGCGTGATAGCATATACCCCAAGGGCGTACCCTTGGTTTTTTCATGAAAAACAAACAACATATTCCAAAAGACGTTCGTGAACGCTACGGGAAGCTGCGACAGGCCATTGAACGTCACAGGTATCTGTATCATGTGCTTGATCAGGAGGAGATTTCAGCTCCTGCGCTTGATTCGCTTAAGCAGGAACTTGTTGAAATTGAAGCCGCTTTCCCTGGCTTGCAGACATCTGATTCGCCGACACAACGTGTTGCGGGGAAGCCTCTCGACGCATTCAAGAAAGTTACTCACAAGGTGCCGCAATGGTCCTTTAATGATGCGTTTACACCCGAAGATATACATGCCTGGGGGGAGCGTATTCTGCGCATGCTCAAAAATCATTTTCAGAGCGATGTGCACCCAACCTATACGTGCGAACTCAAGATAGATGGTTTAAAGATCGTCTATGAATACGAGCATGGGATGCTTAAGACTGCGGCAACACGAGGAGATGGCACGGTGGGGGAAGACGTGACAGAAAATATTAAAACCATAGAATCGGTCCCCTTGCGTCTTTTCTCGCCGGAAAACATTATTGTCGAAGGTGAGGTATGGATGGGAAAAAAAAATTTTGAGCAGTTAAACCGTGAACGTACAAAGAATGGTGAACCTTTGTTTGCAAATCCCCGCAATGTTGCTGCCGGTTCTATTCGCCAACTTGATCCGCATATTGCAGCATCGCGCAAACTGGATACGTACATATATGATGTTGCAGAGTGGGACAAGACTCCTGCAACACAATACGAGGAACTCGAGGCTTTGCGGAAGCTCGGATTCAAAGTGAACAAAAACATTGAGCTCGTTTCATCAATTGACGAGATTGTCGCACTTTGGAAGCTGTGGATGAAGAAGAAAGAAAAGGAGGATTACTGGATCGATGGCATTGTTGTTAAAGTAAATGAAACGAAATATCAGCAGGCCCTCGGCTATACGGGAAAAGCGCCTCGGTTTGCTATTGCTTTTAAGTTTCCCGCAGAGCAGGTGACGACGGTTGTGGAAGACATTACGCTCCAGATCGGGCGTACCGGCGTGCTCACACCTGTGGCAATTCTGCGCCCAGTGCTCGTTGCCGGTTCCACGGTATCGCGTGCGACACTTCACAATGAGGATGAAATTCGACGACTCGATATTCGTATCGGCGATACCGTTGTTTTACAGAAGGCGGGTGATGTTATTCCCGACGTTGTTTCTGTCGTTTTAGAACTTCGGCCGCGCGAAGCACGGGAGTTTGTTTTTCCGAAGCATGTTGCTATGTGCGGAGAGGGTGGCGCAATTGAGCGTATTCCGGGGCAGGCCGCATATCGCTGCAAAAATAAAAATTCATTTGCCCAGCAAAAAAGAAAGTGGTACCATTTTGTTTCCAAAAAGGCTTTTCATGTTGATGGCATGGGTCCGAAGATCGTGGATGCGCTTCTTGCGCAGGGTCTTTTGAGTTCTTACGATGATATCTTTCGGTTGAAAAAGGGCGATCTTCTCACGGTGCCGCGCTTTGCGGAGAAATCTGTGGACAATCTTCTTACGGCGATAGAAAAGAGCAGGAAAATTGATTTGCCGCAGTTTATTGTTGGTCTTTCGATTGATCAGGTCGGAGAAGAAACCGCGTATGACCTTGCTCTCCATTTTCGGACGATTGATGCTCTCTCGCATGCGACAATCGAAGAATTACAGAGTGTCAGTGGAGTCGGCGATGTTGTTGCGGTGTCAGTCGTTGCTTGGTTTAAGAATTCTGAAAATAGAAGGTTGGTTCTACGACTTGATCGAGCTGTCACAATTTTGCCGATCGGAAAAGAAGTGAAGGCACTTCCTCTTGCGAACAAAACGTTTGTGCTTACGGGTACTCTCGAGACTCTCTCTCGCGATGAAGCAAAAAAAATGATACGAAAACGCGGCGGCGCTATTTCGGGTTCAGTATCCTCGAAAACAACCTTTGTGATTGCCGGGGAGAATCCGGGATCAAAGCTTGACGAGGCCAAGCGGCTTGGCATTCCGATTCTCGACGAA
>VMGT01000012.1 GCA_007376725.1 Parcubacteria group bacterium Greene1014_15
CGGCTCCTCTGTTTCAATACCGAGTAATTGTTTAACCCGCGCGCCAAGTGTTTTAAATTGCAGTTCATGAAACAGCGCCAAAATCTTATTGACATCGACACCTGCGCGCCATTCTTTTTTGGGCAACTCAAACTCAATAGGCACATCGCGTTTTGCCGTCGCGAGCATTTTTG
The DNA here is from genome assembly GCA_007376725.1 of Parcubacteria group bacterium Greene1014_15. Lineage (GTDB taxonomy): Bacteria > Patescibacteriota > Minisyncoccia > Phycocordibacterales > VMGT01 > VMGT01. The sequence continues at coordinate 174 of VMGT01000012.1, forward strand.
AAAAGAGCGCTTCTTCCTCTCCCTCTTCAAGTAATTTCACAATCCGCTCTTTAATTCCCGCCTCAAGCAGCTTGTTTCTATCTTTTTTGAGTACTTTATATATATTTTCGATCGTTCCAAATCCAAGAAGAAGCTCGGTTGCCGTTTTTTCACCGATTCCCGCAATGCCAATGATATTATCTGACGGATCCCCCCGAAGACCCTTATAATCTGTCAGCAGTGCCGGCTTAAAACCGAATCGTTCTTCCACAGCTTTCTCGTTGTATAAAATAGTATCGTTAATTCCTTTTTTAAGCGTATAGACAGTAACACGGTCGTCATCCACCAATTGCAATGTATCCATGTCGCCCGAAGCAATAACAATGCGCAGATTTTTATTTTTCTTTGCCTGCTCTGCAATCGTTGCAAGAATATCATCCGCCTCAAATCCTGCCTTGTCATACGCAGGTATGTTACATGCTTCAAACACATCGCGCGAGCGAATAATCTGCGCAATAAGCGCATCGTCTGTTTTCGCCCGCGTCGCTTTATAGCCCTCATACGCCTCGTGGCGAAATGTGGCTTCGGGGAGATCATAGCAAGCGATAATGTAGTCAGGCTTAAGTTCCTGCACAATTCCGCCCGTGGGCTCCCCTGCGCGAGATGTAAATTCAGGCAGCGCATGATACGCGCGGTGCAGTATTGCGTGAACATCAAGCAAAACTATTTTTTTACTTTTTTCCTCTTTTTTTGTTGCCATGATGGAGTGTGCGCGTGAACGCATCCTTGTGCTCAATAGTAACCCATACGGTCGTCTCTGGCATGCACGCTTCGACATGATCTGCCCATTCGACAAATATAATATTTTGCGGATCTTTCTTGATGCTGTCCCAGCCAATATGATTCATTTCTTCACATGAGCCAAGCCGATATGCGTCAATATGCACGAGAAAAGCATGTTTTTGCCTAGATAATTTGTATATTTTCTCAATAACAAATGTCGGACTGGTAACGACCTCCTCTATGCCAAATTCGCGGGCTGCCGCCTTCACAAATACCGTTTTGCCAGCCCCTAGATCGCCGCGCAAACCAATAATGAGTGCGCTGTTTTCTGTATGCTTTTTAATCGCGTCCTGCACAATTTTCGCGGCTTCTTTTTCCATTTCTTCGAGGGTTTTTGCCACTTTTTCCATAACTGCAGTGTACTGTATAAACCAAAAGCGGAAAATAGCTCTGCTATTTTCCGCTTTATATACTAACGGTGATGATGACGATGTCCGTGGTGGCGATGGTGCCAATGCCCATGCGGAGCATGATACCAGCAACCATAACAGTAGTATTCATAGTAATAATGTTCCTCATAGGGAACTACAGGAATCACTACTGCTGGACTTACTCCAACTAATACCCGGCAGCTGGACACAAGGAATAATGAAGCTATAAGCAAACCTGCGAATACACTGCGGCACATATTTTCCTCCTTAAGAAACTGTGAATTACGAAGCGCCAAAATCCACCCCGTCCCTCCTTTGCAAAGGAGAGAGTTCACATCCCCCTTGCTCTCTTTATAAAGGGGGAAATTCCTTAAGCTCCTCCCTTTGGAAAGGGAGGGTGGGAGGGATTTATGACAGTTTCGTAATTCAAAGTTAAGAAAAAAGTCTGCGCACAGTATATAGGTGATTGTACTCAAAAGACAACACCCCATCTGCCAACTGGCAGATGGGGTGTGTATACCACCTTAGCGGTGGTAATGGTCGGGGAAGCTTTGGTGACGGTGACAACGGCCACGCCCGTCGCAATGGCGGGGCAGATATATATAGGGGTCCTGTGCCGGCGGCACGTAGACGGTAGGGAGCTCTTGTGGATAATATCTCGGGCTTATCTGTACCTCGATAGCTCTTTCAAGAAACCCTTCAACAACAGCAGCCGGCACTAAAATTGTCTGCACTTCCGTTGTGCCTTCAATTGCCACTGGCATGTAGCAACTTACTGTTGTATACCCCGTCAACATTAAAAAGGAAACCAAACAAAGACCAATCAGAGAAATGTGCTTGAACATTTTTACCTCTCCGTGTAGCAGGGGAATTGTGGCGACCCAAACACGTACAATTTCTCGTCCGTATACGGGCCGTATTCGTATCGAATCGGTGCGGTCTGACACACAGGCCGTTGCATGACCTGTGAAGCATGACCTGACAGTAAGTCGTGTTCAGTGCCCGCGTAGCAGGCTAACTGCAGCACAAACCTTCCATACTCCGGCTCGCTTGGCGCCGTTCTAGCTCCAACAACGGAATACTGCTCGGTACGGGTTAGCCAAATGGTTACCCATTGCCCGCCCTGGTTTATGGCAGCAGGTTTGCCATCTTTCAAAAGCATACACGCAACACCCCGTTGGGCAAACTGACGAACCACGGTCACTCGCGTACCATGGAGCCCGGTCCTGTTGTAAGTTTGATGCACACAGGCGGATAGTACAGGAATGATCAAGAAAAAAATGATGCCAATTACGCGTCTCTTCACTCTCTTTTCCTTTCCTTTTGAAGAACTCGAATTAATGCAATTGTATCATACTTGCGTTATAAAGTCAATGGTGTGCGGGCCTGTAAAACAGGCTATGATGAAACATATTTCTTCCTTCGTTTGTGGGTATGTTGTGTTGTCAGTTGTCGGTTGTAAAGTTGTCGGTTCTAAGTATGCCATCATCACCTTTTCAAGATAATAAAAATCAGGATCAGAAACTCGAACAGATCCGCAAACAAGAGCAAGAAGACCTTGCGAAGCTCCTTGCAGCCCGTTATCGGCTCGACTATATAGACCTTTCCGTCACCACGATTAATAGCGAGGCGCTTCGTCTGGTCACCGAAGAAGAAGCTCGGAAGGCGCATGTCGCCGTATTCCATCAAACAGGAAAAAAAATCTCGGTCGCGCTCCTTACCCCAAATGCAGAAGAAGCAAAAAAAATCATTGCCAACCTTGAGGGAAAGGGTTTTGTGTGCACCATTTTCATGGTCACTCTGACTTCGCTTGAACATGCGTGGCTTCGCTATAAAGACCTCTCGTATGCTAAAGAAACAACAGCCGGCATGCTCACTGTTTCTCATGAGCAGATTGAAAAAGTCCTTGAAAAAGTGAAAAGTACTGCCGATATTGTCCCGCTTATCACGGAGGTTCTCGCCACAAAACAAACAAACAGAATCTCAAGAATATTCGAGGTCCTTCTCGCCGGCGCCCTCGCTCTTGAGGCATCGGATATTCACCTTGAACCAGAGGAGGGATTTGTACGGGTGCGCTATCGTCTTGATGGAATTCTCATTGAAGTGTCAACACTCGAATCGCACACCTATTCCTTGTTGCTTAACCGAGTGAAGCTGCTCTCGGGGCTCAAATTCAACGTCGAGAAAACATCTCAAGATGGGCGGTTCACTATTCGTATCACCGATCGGGACATTGAGATTAGAACGTCAATTATCCCGGGCGCTTATGATGAATCCGTCGTTATGCGCCTTCTTGACCCGCGTAGTATCGCTCTTCCCCTCGAAGAGCTCGGTTTCAATGGGTACGTTCTTGAGGTCATCAATAACCAATTGGAAAAACCGAACGGTATGATCCTCACCACGGGGCCAACAGGGTCAGGAAAAACGACGACACTCTATTCGTTTTTGCGGAAAATCCATTCGCCTGAACTGAAAATAATCACCATTGAAGATCCTATTGAATATCATCTCCCTGGAGTTGTTCAAACACAGGTCAAAAAACAAGGGTACACTTTTGCCACCGGCCTTCGTTCGGCCCTTCGACAAGACCCCGATGTTATCATGGTCGGTGAAATCCGAGATGAAGACACAGCGGAAATTGCTATTGACGCCGCGCTCACCGGACACCTTGTATTTTCAACACTTCATACAAATGATGCTGCGGGCACGTTTTCACGCCTCATTGATCTCGGCGTAGAGCCAAAAGTTATCAGTTCCGCAATTAATATCGCCATGGCGCAACGACTCGTACGAAAACTTTGCAAAGAGTGTAAAAAAGAAATTCCTCTTATCGGCGAGGTGCATGAAAATGTGCTTAAAATTATTGATACAATTGTCCGAGACGAGTTCAAGCCAAGGCAGACAGAAAAAATGTGGGTGGGGGTGGGGTGCCTTGCATGCGGAAATATGGGATACAAAGGGCGCGTGAGTATTCTTGAAGCAATTCTTGTTGATGAAGCTGTTGATGAAATAATCCGTTCAAATCCAAGCGAGCGAGAAGTGTGGGCCGCTGCGCGCCCACAAGGTATTCTCACTATGCAACAAGATGGTATCATCAAAGTGCTCGATGGTGTCACGTCAATTGAAGAATTGAAACGAGTTATTGACCTGGCAGTTGATAAGGTTGTTTGACGAGTTCTTACACAAAAATACATCAAACTCATAATTCTCTAAGCAACACTATAATATCGTGAATATTAATGCGATTCTTCCTCGAGGATAGCCCCAGAAAAAACAGCGAGCTGTTCACCAGGACGTCCTAGAGTGAAGAGCCGTGAGTCTCAATAAAGAGACCCTGCATTGCTTAGAGAATTATGAGTTTGATGCGGAAATTTAGAGCCTATCCACTAGTGAGTAGGTTAGCATAACTTTTTAGATATGTCAAGAAATACCCTTCAGCCCGTTCAAGATTTTGGCTTTTTAGACCAAACATTGCGGCCGGCAATTTGGGATGAATATGTAGGCCAGGAAACAATTAAAAAGAACCTTTATATTCTTCTTTCTGCAGCAAAAGAGCGAAATCATCCTCCAGAGCATCTTCTTTTCTATGGCCCGCCAGGGCTCGGCAAAACCACACTTGCGCATCTTATTGCCCACGAAATTGGCGCGCAGATGAAAATAACATCCGGGCCTGCGATTGAAAAAGTAGGTGATCTCGCATCAATTTTAACAAACCTCTCATCGGGCGATATTCTTTTCATAGATGAAATTCACCGACTTCACAAGGCTGTCGAGGAAGTACTCTACCCAGCTATGGAGTCTGGGACACTCGATATTATTATTGGTAAAGGACCGTCCGCGCGAACGATTCAGCTTGAATTGCCGGCATTTACCCTCATTGCCGCAACGACACGCATAGCTCTTCTTTCTTCCCCATTACGATCTCGTTTTTCCGGAGGAGTATTCCGTTTGTCGTTTTATTCAACAGAAGAGATTGCGCGCATTATACTGCGATCCGCATCTATTCTTTCCGTTCAAATAGATGAATACGCGTGCAAAGAAATAGCAAAGCGAAGCCGTTCGACACCACGCACCGCAAACTATCTCTTAAAACGTTGTCGAGACTACGCACAAATCAATAAAAAACCCCTCGATCAAAGAATTGTGAGCGAAGCGCTCGAACTTCTTGAGGTCGACCATTTGGGTCTCACAAATGCCGATCGGCAATTGCTCAGTATTGTCATACAAAAATTTAACGGAGGACCAGTTGGACTTGGCACCATAGCCGCAGCAACATCCGAAGAACGAGATACTATTGAGGGTGTTCAGGAGCCATATCTTATCCAAGCAGGTCTTCTCGAACGCACACCGCGGGGAAGAGTCACAACCGCGCTCTCCTATCAACACATGGGCTATCCGATTCCTCAAAATATCCAGAATAAACTTTTATAAAATAAATCCTTATTATGAGCGGGCATAATAAATGGTCAAAAATAAAACACAAAAAAGCTGCATCCGATGCAAAGAAAAGCAAGGGGTTTTCTAAGATCGTTCGTCTGCTTACGGTCGAGGCAAAAGCTGCCCTCGGTAATCGAAGCGCGCCGAACCTTAAGGCGGCCATAGAAAAAGCGCGCTCGGTAAATATGCCGTCGGATACTGTCGAACGCGCTATCAAAAAGGGCGAGTCGGCCGATGCATCTCAAATGACTGCAATTACGTATGAAGCATACGGTCCCGGCGGTGTTGCGATAGTTATTGAAACGCTTACCGAAAATAGAAATAAAACAGCGGCAGAAATAAAGCATATTTTATCAAAAAGAGGCCTCTCTCTTGCCGGCATTGGAGCGGCCAGTTGGGCATTTCAAAAAGAAGGCGTTTCATGGATCCCAAAAATAACAATTGAGGTGAATGACACCGATCTTAAACAGATTGCAGGCATTGTAGAAGACCTCGAAGATAACGATGAAGTGCAAGAAGTATTCATCAACGCGGCATGAAAATAGTAAGTATTGATCCTGGGTATGAGCGAATTGGTATTGCTGTGCTCGAATCAGGCATATCCAAAGAAATAGTCCTCTATTCGGACTGTTTCCAAACGAGCGGGAAAGATTCGTTTGGAAAAAGACTTCTTCAGATAGGTATCGAGGTCGAGCGTATTGTTGCGCTTCACTCCCCGAACGCGATTGCGTTGGAAAAATTATTTTTTAATACAAATCAAAAGACGGCTATGCATGTGGCAGAGGTTCGTGGAGCATTACTGTATATTGCACAGCGTGCCGGAGTGGGTGTGTATGAATATACCCCCCTCCAGATTAAAATGGCGATTCTTGGATATGGCCGAGGAGAGAAACAACAGGTAATTGACATGGTGAAACGACTCGTGGTTATTAGCAAAAATATCCGCTACGATGACGAATACGATGCCATTGCCATCGGTCTTACCTGCCTTGCTTATGAAAAAAATTCTCTACTTAAGCAGCAACATTCAAAAAATATGGCTTAACACGTTCGTTTTTTATACATATTTTTTATCCCCATGTCCAGATAAAAAATGTTGCAAAAGATTTTATATTTGCTACAAATATGTCATCTTCAATTGTTTCTCCTTTGGGGTGGCGCTACAGATATCCTGAAGGTGACACAAGAGACGGTCGTTCCGAAAACGTATTATTTTAATAAATAGTTCAGAGTCTATCTACCATCTCGAAAACAAGATGGTAGATAGACTCCCACGCGAAACATGGATGAGGATGACGACATGAGCGATGACACGGATGATGACGAAGATGAGGAAGAATCTGATGATGAATAAAGCAGAATGATTGAAACTTTTTGACACAAGTTGCTTTATCAAAACACCCCGCCCTGCTAGTTGCAGGGCGGGGTGTTTTGATTTTATTGCGTAAGGTGAGTAGATATATTCTAAAAACCTATCCATAATCTACTCGATCTCAATTTTAACAAAGCGACGCTTGCCAACTTTAAGGGTCATCCCGGATATAATGTTTTGAGATGCATCAATAATCTTCTCGTCTGTTTCCATATTTTTGATTGCTCCTTCGGCCACAAGCCTGCGGAAATCAGACTTTGATGAAACTATCTTACTATTCACTAAAACGTCCACAAGAGACGCGCCCGAAGAAACCGAGACTGTTTCAATAGTGTCGGGTATTTTTCCTTCAGAAAAAGTTTCAGTAAAAGACTTTTGCGCAGTAATGGCTTTTTCTTCGCCGTGATACATTGAAACCACTTCTTTTGCCATACGCATTTTTACATCCTTTGGGTTTTCTTTACCTTTCTCTATGTCATCCATAATCTCCTGAATTGTATCAAGTGGTGTAAATGTGCATAGCTCAAAATAATCCCGCAGTGCGGTGTCGGGAATCGACATAAGTTTTCCGTACATATCCTCTGGTGTATCGGTAATACTCACATAATTATCGAGGCTCTTGCTCATTTTTTCCCTGCCATCAAGACCAACAAGTAGCTTACATGAGAGAACTGATTGCGGTTCTTGTTGACTTGCTTTCATAACATCTCGCCCAACAAGCATGTTGAACATCTGGTCGGTCCCGCCAACCTCAAGATCACACGACCCGTAAATTTTACCAATGGCATGCGAATCAATCCCCTGAAGAACAGGGTAGATCATTTCGTGCATATAGAGTTCCTCGCCTTTTTTGATTCTCTCTTGAAACATGTCGCGTTCAATAAGCCGCGCATGTGTTATATGCTTGAGACCCCAAAGAAACGTGCGGAGTGTCGTCACGGTGACATGTTTTAAGCCGAGACTTTTAGTCTGCATGCGCGAGTCTTCAAATACAATCGCTTTTCCGACCAATGAGTTTGCATTAACGGGGACTTTAACCGGCATGCCATCCATGTTTCCTTGAAAACTTACTTCGTATGTATCCGGAAGTTTTAAGTCATTAACCACGGTATACCAGTCAGAATTTCTAATCCAACTAAATACCGGGGTATTCTGTATGATTATCTCCCCTGTTGGAAGTTTTGTTTTTTCAACGGTAAGAATCTTGTCAATCTGCTCAAGAAAAGAAATCATATTTGTATTGATTTCCTGCTGTTCGATCTCTGGGCGAATCTTGCTTTTACCTGTCGGGTCCCCAATGCTCGCCGTGTAATCACCAACCAAAAACACTACCTTGCAGCCGAGGTCCTGAAATTTGCGCAACTTTCGGAAAATGACCGCGTGGCCGAGGTGTATATCGGGGCGCGTTGGATCAATACCGAATTTAATAATAATTTCACCCTGGTACTCTCCACTCATTTTTGCTTCCAATTTTTTCCGAAAGGCGCTGTCCGGGTCTGTAAATTCCACTACCCCTCTACTAAAAAGTTCATCAAAAACAGCGGTTGATTCTTTTTTTTCATTTTCCATAGATTTTTATACTATTTCATTTTTTCTCAAAAGATTTGTTTTGTCTATGTAATGTATCACAGAGTATATCATTTATCTGCATAATTATGTACTACTCTATGAGTAAAAGTAACCCACTCATTTCTTCGAAAAATCCCCCTCATTCCCCCTTTCATAAAGGGGGAAGTCGAACGCCTCTCCTCCCTTTGTGAAAGGGAGGATGGGAGGGATTTATTCATAGCTGTGCGGGGTTACAACTCAAACTATTGATATGTGTGTTTTTGCGTGGTACTATTGAGCACGTGCTGTCAAGGAATCAACAGGTGAGTGAATATGGTTTTGTAAAAAATCTTTTTTTGTGCGGTGTGGCCCTCGGCCTCATTGGAATGGGCTTTTTTTTACTATGGATATCTTCGTTCGATATTCCAGACCTTAAAACATTCGAGAGCAGGAAAGTGACGCAATCTACAAAAATCTACGATCGTACGGGGGAGATTCTTCTCTATGATGTTCATGAAAATATCAAAAGAACTGTCATTCCATTTGAGGATATTTCACAAAATATCAAAAATGCGAGTGTTGCGATCGAAGATGCTGAATTTTATAAACACCGCGGTGTTAAGCCAAAATCTATCGCACGAGCTATTCTCGTCAATCTTGGCGCGCTTGAGTTCAGTCAGGGCGGGTCAACTATAACCCAACAGGTGGTAAAAAATTCCATTCTTACGTCTGAAAAAAAGGTGTCTCGCAAAATAAAAGAATGGGTGCTTGCGGTAAAACTCGAGAAAGTGCTTACGAAAGATCAAATCCTTGAGATGTATCTTAATGAGGCCCCGTATGGCGGCAGTATGTATGGTGTCGAAGAAGCAAGCTCCGCATATTTTGATACATCCGTCCACGATATCACACTCGCAGAATCAGCCTATCTTGCCGCTCTTCCACAAGCGCCAACATTCTATTCTCCTTATGGAAAAAACAAAGCGGAACTTGATGCGCGAAAAAACCTTGTTCTTGATAAAATGCTTGAAAATGGCTTTATTACACAAAAAGAACACGATACTGCACAAAAAGAAAAAGTTGTGTTTCAACCACAAGCTGCTTTTGGTATCCGTGCACCGCATTTCGTGATGTATGTTGTTGATTATCTGAAACAAAAATATGGAGAGAGTGCTCTTGAAGACGGCGGTATGCGCGTGATTACAACTCTCGATTATGGGTTGCAGGAAAAAGGTGAAAAAATTGCCAAAAAGTATGGGTTTGAAAATGACGTGACTTTCAACGCAGAGAATGTCTCTATGGTGGCAATTGATCCAAAATCAGGCGATATACTTGCCATGATCGGCTCCCGCGATTATTTTGATCAAAAAATTGATGGAAATTTTAATGTTGCGCTCGGATATCGCCAGCCGGGTTCTTCGTTTAAGCCGTTTATCTACGCAACTGCATTTAAGAAGGGATTTACGCCCGATACGGTCGTGTTTGATGTTCAGACAGAATTTTCTACAGAATGTATGCCGGATGGAACACCAAAAACCGGCGTCAGTCCCGATGTCTGCTATATGCCCGTGAACTACGACGAGATATATCGAGGTCCGGTGACGTTCCGAAATGCGCTCGCCCAATCAATTAACATTCCTGCAATTAAGGTGTTTTATCTCGCTGGTCTCAATGACTCGCTTCAAACAGCAAAAGATTTTGGTATTACAACTCTTACGAACATTAATCGCTATGGACTAACGCTCGTTCTTGGCGGTGGGGAGGTGACCCTTCTTGATATGACAAGCGCTTATGGGGTCTTTGCAAATGATGGAGTACGAAATAAACACAATGCGTTACTTAAAATAACTAAAGAAGACGGTACTGTTCTTGAGAATTTTGAACCGAAGTCTGCGCGCGCCATAGACGCAAATGTGGCACGCCAAATATCTGATATTTTATCTGATAATTCAGCAAGAACCCCTGCATTTGGCGCAAACTCGCCACTCTATTTCCCTGGCAGGTCTGTAGCGGCTAAAACAGGCACCACAAACGATTACAGGGACGCTTGGATTATAGGATATACACCCGACATTTCAATTGGAGCGTGGGCAGGAAACAACGACAATACGCCTATGGAAAAGAAAGTTGCCGGTTTTATTGTTGCTCCAATGTGGCATGAGTTTATGGGTGCGGCGCTCAAAAATATACCCGAACGAAGTTTTCCTCCTCCTGCGGCACAAGATACACTCACTCTTAAGCCTGTTTTTCAAGGTGTTTGGCAAGGAGGACTTGTTTATAGTATTGATTCGATTACAGGCAAACTCGCAACTGAATACACACCCGACGAAACAAGAAAGAATAAGGTGGTGCAAGGTGTACACTCAATACTGCATTGGGTAGATCGAGATAATATACTCGGCGCATCACCGGAAAACCCTGTGCGTGATTACCAGTATGAATCATGGGAATATGGGGTTCGAAAGTGGGCGGCGGAACAAGGATATATTGATGAGTCGCCGGACAGTATCCCAAAAGAGTCCGATAATCTCCACGGCCCCGCAAATGCTCCGCATATTAATGTTTCAGGTATTTCAGACATGGGTGTCTATGAAAAGAATAGTGTTTTTACTTTGACGGTAAAAAACGACTCGATCAACGCTTCGTCAACCGAGCTTACGCGGGCAGACTTTTATATTAACGGAACCCTTATAGGATCAGTTACTAAGGCGCCAATACTCTTCTCTTTTGCACTTCCAGAAATAGAAGGCATTACTGAAACAAATATGCTTCGAATTGTTGGGTACGATTCGGTATTTAATAAAAGCGAGGTAACCACGTTTTTCATGGTTACTCAACCGATTGAGTAGTTTAGAGCTTGTTGTCAACGGACATCGGAAATAGAAGACTTTTCTAAACATTCACGAAGCTGTTTCAAAATATCCTCTTTGTGTATAAAGAGGATATTTTTGAGTACTGGGGAGGCTCTAATATAGAGTGTATTTCCCTTGATGTGTATGTTTTCTAAAGGAATAGGAACTCCGCTATATTTCTTCAGAATATCAATAATACTTTCACGCACCAACCGTTCATGAGAAACATTATCGGTAAATTTCTTTAAATATAAAGCTATTTGTTCCATAGTTAAGTACTATTCATCGGCATAATGAGATACATAAAAGAAGTATCACCAACGCCGCGGATGATAATTGGTTTCTTTACATCACTACATTCCAAAGAGACACTGTCTGTGTAAATAGATTGAAAACATTCAAGTAAGAAGCGATAATTTATCATCATTTCGATAATTTCTCCGGTCACAGAAGCAGGGATAGATTCGTTGTTTTCTCCTACGTCGGCATTTTTTGTAAAAATTTCAATTTTTTTACCTTCAGGATCAATAAGAATTTTAGATTGGTTGAATTTATTGGAAAAAATAGTCGCTGTTTTAAGAGTGTTTACAAGATCGTTTTTAAGAAGTATCGCCTTTGTTGTTATTGTTTTTGGTATAATTTGGTTATAGTCGGGAAATAATCCGTCGGTGAGGCGCGAGGTCACATATATTGATTCAATATATAGAGCTATCTGATTTTCATTAAAAGCTACCTCTACCTCCCCTTGTGTGTCTTCGAGAACACGCAGTATATCACCCACATTCTTTACTGGCACAAGGATTGGTTTGTAGTCCGGCACATTAGCCACTTGTATTCTTTTTTCCGCCAACCGAAACGCGTCAGTAGCAACAAAATACATCATCCCATTCAAAACCGAAATATAGACACTTGCGAGCTCTGGCTTAATAGTAGAGATTGAGGCACTATACCACACAGATCGAAGTCCTCTTGTAAGATATTCGATTGGAATCTTAAATGAGATATCTTTTGGTATTTTTGGAATTACAGGAAAATCCTCGTTTGAAATACACTTTATTGTTGTTTTTCCGGATATTGTGGTAATAACAAGATTATCTTGTATATTTTCAAGAAGTACCCCCCTCCCCGATGAAAGACTTGCTATATATTGGGCTAGTATTGCCCCTGGAACGGCAACCTTCCCTTCCTTTTCCACTTTTGCAGGCAAAATGATTTCAATACCCAAATCAAGATTTGTTGCTCTAATAAATAATGTGTTATTTTTCGCCTCAAGAAGTATACAAGAGAGTATTGGGTATGAATTACCCTTCCCTGTCATACGGGATGTCTTACTTAAAGCGCTTTGTAATTTTTCCTGCACACATTCAATTTTCATAAAGTCTTATTCTTAAATATATATACTTTTATATTATTATTAACCCTGTGTATAGAGTGTATAAGATTTATAGCCAGCGTAATAAGGGTAAAACACGGTTTCTTAATTATTTTTATGTGGATAAAAAAATCACCTATCCACAGAAGGGCAAGTCCTTATGTTTTGACGGTGGATATCACAAAAGATATCCACAGATTTTCCACAGCTTTTTCACTTAAGTAAAAGGCGAATCTGTTCTACTTCCGAAACAAGCTCATTATTTGTTTTTAAGTCATTTTTAACTTTATCACAGGAATGAATGACTGTTGTGTGGTCTCTTCCCCCAAGCTTTGCTCCTATGGTTGGGTAGGACACATGAAGATCTTCACGAAGAATATACATAATAAGTTGACGCGGCTTAACAACTTCTTTCCTGCGTGTTTTTTCATAAATTATTTCCTCATCGAGATGATAAAATGTCGCGACGGTTTTAATAACTTCTTTGACAGAAACCGCCTTTCGTGGTTTTTGGGTATCTTTTATTAATGTTTTTATTTCTATAAGCGAGAGTTCTCGTTGTTTGAGTTGTGCTTGGCAGAAAATAGTATTCAATATACCCTCAAGTTGTCGGATGTTATTTTCTGGTAAATTTGAAAGATATCCTATTGTTTCATCAGATACCTCAAAATGGAGTTGCCGCGCTTTTGCCCGCAGTATTGCCACACGCGATTCAGTTTCCGGCGCTGTAATTTCAACTACCATACCTGCGGAAAAGCGAGATCTAAGCCTGCTCTCAACATCAGGGAGATATGATGGATGTTTGTCGGAAGAAAAGACTATTTGTTTATTATTATCAGAGAGATGATTGAATAAATGAAATAATTCCTCTTGAGTTTTTTCTTTTTTTGAAAGGAATTGTACATCATCCATAATAAGGATGTCATATTTTCTATACGACTCCTTAAAAACATTTACTTTATTGTTTTGGAGTGCATTGACGTAATCCATAAGGAATTTTTCTGACGTCACATAATAAATACGACGCGAAGGACCACTGCTTCGCAGTGCGTTTCCTATAGCCTGTATAAGATGTGTCTTTCCATGGCCGGTATCACCGAACACATAGAGTGGATTATAGACAATCCCAGGCTTTTTAATGATTGCTTGAGCCGCTGCATAGGCAAGTTCATTAAAAGAGCCGATCACAAAAGAATCGAAAACATATCTTGGATTAAGATTGTCTTCTTTGTTGATATACAAACCTTCAAAAGGAAGGGTGTTTTCCATTTCTTCTCGTCGAGTTGGCACGGGAATATCGCGTTTTTTGTTGACATCGTGATTTTTAGAAACAACATATTCAAGGGCGCGCGTTCCGGGAGATTTTTCACGGAGAAGCTTAAGAAGTGTTTTGTGGTGTTTTTCAAGAAGCCATGTTTTAACAAACTCACTCTGTACCCCGACATACACAAGACCATCTTCTTGTCGTAAAATTTCAGTATGTTTAAACCACATACTGAATATAGCGCGCGGAAAACTTAATTCTATGTCAACCAAAACACTTTCCCAGAGTTGTTTATCATCTAACAGCATAAGGAGGAAAAATTACACATAGTACCAGTATATACTGAATCGAATAAGGGAATAGTTGCTCATAATCTATAAGTATGGTAATAATTGTACTACAACTCTGTTTTAAATGATTCTTATATGAAACGAACATATCAACCAAAAAAAAAGAAGCGGGCGAAGACACACGGATATCACACTCGAACAAAAACTGCCGGCGGAAGAAAAACCATCCTACGTAGAATAAGGAAGGGACGAAGAAGCCTTGCGCCACAAGTGTCTTATTAAGTCCTCGTTGATTAATAACTTGCCCGTTTCACTTCCATATTTCCGCAATCTTTCATTTTTTCTCAATCACAAATCTTTCATCGTAGCTCGCTACGCCTCAAGATTTGTTCAATCGAAAAAATGAAATCTTACGGAAATCTGAAACCGAATCATGTCAAGTTATTAATCAACGAGGCCTAACTTATGCTGCCAAGAAAAGCTAAAACTAATCGCCGCACAGCGCAAAAGATTTTAGCCGCAGGAAGAAATTTTTATGGCATGCACATGACATTGCGCACCATAAAAATTTTAAACAAAAAAAGCACGCTCTCTTTTGTTGTTTCTAAAAAAGTAGCCGCTCGGGCGCACGAGAGAAATAAGCTTAAACGACGTGGTTTTAGTGCGATTTCGCAGTACTATAAAAATATCCGCCCATACACAGGCACTCTTTTTTTTATAAAAAAAACAGCCACTTTGGCTTCTTATGTTGATATTGAAAACGATATCCACAATCTCCTTATAAAAAGTGGACTCATTTCTCATAAATAATCATTTTCAGCCTCTCATAGATAGGCTCTTAGACACACCAAAAAATATAATTTTTAGGAGACTAAGACTTGGGCAAACGCCCCGGAGTGGTCTCCTAAAAACTATATTTCTTGGTGTGTCTCTGTTGGGGAGCACGAGAAGTTCTGATTTTTTGAGAGAGTTGAGAAAAGCGCTCACTTGGGTTAAAATAGTATAACCTGTTCAATTTTTGTTCGCTTGTATATGGCGGCGCTTGGGCAAGTTTTCTATGATAGGAACTATATTTAATGCCCTTATTTACAACCCGTTTTATAACGGTTTTATATTTCTCATCAAGATCATTCCAGGCGGGGATGTTGGTATTGCAGTAATACTCCTGACGTTTTTTGTGAAGCTTGCGCTGTTTCCTACCGCAATAAAATCAATCAAAACGCAAATCAAAATGCGCAATATTGAACCGCGCATCAACGCAATTAAAGAAAAAAACAAGGACGATAAGGCGGCGCAAGCAATGCACATAATGAATGTATACAAAGAAGAAGATATTAACCCATTCTCAAGCTTCTTGATGCTTTTTATACAGATTCCGGTTATTTTTGGTCTCTATTTTGTTTTTATCCGCGGCGGTCTCCCGGACATACACACCGATATTCTCTATAGTTTCAATGCGGCGCCACAGCACATTGGCATGCTGTTTCTTGGTTTTCTTGATATTTCCAAAAAGAACCTTATACTTGCACTACTCGCCGGAATAACACAATTTGCGCAGGCGCAGATTTTGACACCCCCGCCGAAACCAAAAAGCGACAAACCGTCAATGCGCGACGATTTAGCAAGGAGTATGAGTTTACAGATGAAATATGTGTTCCCGATAGTAATAACTGTGATCGCTTCCCGCTTTCCTGCTGCTGTTGCGCTCTATTGGGTGGCAAGCAACGTGTTTTCTATAGGGCAAGAATTGTATGTGCGTAAGAATTTCAAAAAAGAAGAGAACAAAGCACTACCATGAATACCGACGAAATAAAAAACCTTATAACAGAATTTCTTCGAAAATTAACTCTCGATTTCGATGGTATTGAAGTTATGGACAATCCTGCAACAAAAAAACCTCGTTTCGTGGTAAAAACGAACGATTCAAAACTTCTTATTGGCAATCGTGGCGCAAACCTTCAAGCGCTTAACCATATAATTAAACAGGCGGCGCGGAAAAAAAGCGGAGATAACGAAACAGCGACGAATTTTCTCGTTGATGTGAACAATTACTATGGCAAGCGCATTGATGATGTAATCTATCAAGCAAAAATAACCGCAGAACGCGTGCGAATGTTTAAGCGTGATATTGAAATGCTTCCCATGAATGCGTATGAGCGTCTTTTAGTACACTCTTTTTTCTCTGACGATAAACATATCACCACTGAATCACAAGGTGAAGGCAAATTTCGAAAAATAGTCCTTAAATACTGCGAGGTTGATGCTCTGAAGGCAGTAACCTAACTCTGAATTACGAAACGCCAAAATCCACCCCGTCCCTCCTTTGCAAAGGAGGGAGTTCACATCCCCCTTGCTCCTCCTTTACAAATGGGGAAATTTCTCAAGCTCCTCCCTTTATGAAAGGGAGGCTGGGAGGGATTTCTGACAGTTTCGTAATTCGAGGTACAGGTAGTATAGGTCACTCGCCGGGCGGCGTTGTCGGCCCAGGTGTTTGTGTTGGCGCGGCAGAACGAGTAACCCCCACATTCACAATCGGTAAATTGAAATTAACAAGCTTTGGATTGATCTGCTGGAGAATAATGAACGCCGCAAGAGCAAGGAGAAGTCCTCCCAATGCCGCTGTAATCCTCGACTTTGCCTCTGATTTGCCGCTAATAGCATCTGTTGACATATACTGCAGACCGCCAACAATAATCATGATGACCGCAAGAACTCCCGCTATGCCGATGGCGATGTTGAAAGCGATAGGAACGTAGGTGTTGAAGTTTGCAGACTCGCCTGTTCCTGGAAGAGGGGCGAGGAGTACAACATCAGGCTGTGCTCTCGCAATTGAAAATATTGCAAAGAGTGCAACAGAAAGAATAAATACACTTTTTTTCATAACAGATATTTTAATCTTGATGAAAATCGATGAGATGCGAGGCGTCGAGGTGCATAATTGTGAGGCGTATTTCTTATACGACGAACGATTGGGTACCGAATACAACGAAGCAGATCGCGATTTTCACCAAGATTAAATGCCAATTTTGAGGCTCCAGAGATGAAGATCGTTCTTATTTGTGAAAAATAGATACGCATTATTGTCGTCCATAAAAGGATCGGACACATCTATCTCCTTGCCCACAATAGTCTCAAGATCAACAATCATATCAACAGCGCCAGTTGCAGAGTCAATACTCCATATAGAATCACTAAAACTGGTAAGTCCTTGATACCAATCATCCGGCTGTGTTCCAAGTATGGGTGATTTTGGCACACCACAGTAAATCATGACAGGATTTACTGTTGACCACACGCATTTATCGGGGAACGTATTGAGTGTAATTTCAGTGTTTGTATTTTCACTTCGATCAAACACCGACAATACAATTCCTTTTTCACTGCGATACTCGCTATAGAGAACTTTTTTTCCATCAGGGCTCATACGTGTCAAAAGACCCTTTTTATTCCCTAAAACGGTCGTCATTTTTCCCGATGCTGCATCCAAGGCATAGACGTGCCCCAGTGTTTTTGCAGAAGCATTCGATGTTATAGTTATCGTTTTTTCTTCGGGCCATCCTACTTGCCACTCATGGAGAGGTGATGAAAATATCTCTTTTTTGTTTGATCCGTCAAAATTCGAAGTGAATCCGACTGCGCCGGTATCAGTATTATTGAGTGTAAAGATGTGTTTTTTGTCAGGCGACACCGCAATCCCAATGATCTGACCTGGCAGGAAGATACCTTCCAGTGTCGTTTCCCCTGCGGAAGAGATACCAGAAGTATTTTCTGAAGCCCCCACTACTTTTCCATAAAAACTCACAATACTACCGCTTCCCGCTCCTTCTGAAGAGTCTCCTTCATATCGCAGGATGAGAGAATTGCCATCCATCTCCCACGCAACATCTTGTACTTTTAGTATCGTTGTATTTGTTATGCGGGTGAGGTTATTGGTCGCTGTTGTGGTTTCAAAAATATGCCCGGTTTTGCGTTCAAGAAAACGAACAAAGGTAATCTCGCGCACCTTGTTTGTCATGGTGTGCGCGCCACCGATTGCGGTTGTGGAAATTTCACGCAATATGGGGAGAGGTTCATTGTTGTCCGTTTTGTTTCCACCCCCCCCATTTTCAGTTGTTGTTGCACCGCTCCCTTTTTCTTTGCCCCCTTCTCCAAATGGGAAGAATCCTTTTCCCCCACCTTCTTCGCCGCTACCTCCGCCGAGAAAAGGAATTCCACTCGAGGATAAGTAGAACATCCACACAAGACCCGCAACAACAACGAGGAGAAAGAAGAGTATTATGAGAAGGCCTGTTTTTCTTTTCATATAAATATATTTAATTTTTACAATGTTTACCTAGGTGTGCACGCCGCGCCGCCACCGGCCGAAAGGCCCGGCCTGTAGACAGAGAAATGGGGACTATTAATTCCTGGAATACAGGCAACATTACTCGCTGGGACACCCGCGGCCATAAGCGCTTGGCGGTCTTGATTATTTCCAACCTCGTATATCGCGACCATTTCACTTGTTTGTGCTGCGGCGACAACCTTGTTTACTTCTGCCGCTGTGGCAACACCACTGTGGGCTACAAAATTATAATCAATACACGTGCCGTTTTTATGGCAGTCATTTTTGTGGTCAATAGTTGGCGGATATCCTTCGGTGACCTGCATGGTTAATCCTTGATTTCTAAGTATCTGATCCATTTCTCCTACACCAACAGCGACTTCGTCATTAAGCATGACACCACAACTTGCGCGTGGAGGCTTGCACGCCTTAGGACTTACGCGTACGCCCGTGAGATTTTCACACGGCGCACGGCATGCTGTTTCTGAAATTCTAGTATCAGGAGTTCCTGCGGGTGTTCCTGGTCTTTGTGTTGGCGTTTGTGCTGGCGCTGCGGAACGAGTAATCCCCACAACTAGATTCGGCAAATTAAAATTAACAAGATTCGGATTGATCTGCTGGAGAATAATAAATGCCGCAAGAGCAAGAAGGAGCCCTCCGAGCGCCGCTGTAATTCTCGACTTTGCCTCTGACTTGCCACTTATCGCATCTGTTGACATATACTGCAGACCGCCAATGATGAGCATAATCACCGCAAGTACTCCCGCTATGCCGATGGCAATATTGAAAGCGAGTGGGACATATTTATTGAAGTCAGCGGAATCCCCCGTTCCCGGGAGAGGAGCCAACAAATCAACGGTCGCAGAAAATGCGATTTGTGTAAAAAAGTACATAAAGATTACAGGAAAAAGTCCGAAAGAAAAAAAAGCTCTTTTTTTGTAACCCTTTATTTTCATGGTGTGGGAGCAAAACCTCCAGTATTCATCCCGCCAAATTCAAGAGAAAGTCTTTCTGAAACAGACTCAAGAAGATTTTTTCTATGATTAACGTTCAAAGTAAGTGTCGCAAAGCCGCTTTCCCCTGTCTGGCGCAACGTGAGAGATCCTTGCCTCGACGCGTCGTTTTCAACCTTTACTCCATTAAGCGACCAATTATAGAGGATATCGGAACCCTCTCTATCGAGAGTGCCAAAGAAATAGGGCATGCTCTCGAGGGTAACTTCTTCGTTTACAAGCGGATATGTCCCTATGAGCGCCTTATTGTACTTAATTCCTTCAAGCGGATCATGTTCATAGAGCACTATTTTTGGTGTTTCCGGTCGAACACCAACAGCCCCGGATGCTTGCAATGTTCCCGACGGAGCGGCAACAGAAACTTCAACCAACGCAGAATCGCGCATGATCGAGATCTCGTGGACTACGTAGGAGCTTCTTCCCCTACCTGATTTATTGCCCTGAACCGTACCGTTTTCTTTCCAGGTATACAGAAGATCACTTGGATCAAGACGCGCTCCGGTTGCTGTAATGAGCGTGGGAATTGCTATGACGGTTACGCCACTTTTATGTGTCGGCAAAGCCCGCCCTTTGTAAAAAGGCGGCGTAAAAGAGTTTGCTTGCCAGACGAGATCAACTTGTGCCGGTTGAAGAAGTACTTTTGCGCCAAGAGTTCCTATCTCGGTCTTTGCGCTCAATCGCACTTCGGTCTTTGTGCCCAATTTTCCAACAGTAGTATCAAATTCTTTCACACCCTTCCCACTCTTAATGAGCTTTCCATTGACATACCAATCAAGGGTGGCTTTATTGAGGTCCGTAGAAAAACTCTCTGCGATGAAATGCACGGTGACATATGGTTTTGGATTTTGCGGCTCCACCTTGAGATCTAATTTCGAACCTGTTCCCGGTGCGCTAAACTGTGCACGCGCAAAAGAGGCCAAAGAGAAGCACGCAAGGGCGACAAAGAGAGAAATAATGCATGTTTTTTTGTGTGATGTGGTCATACTATGAACTCTAGGCTGCTCTTTGGGACCTCTGATAATTTTGAAATTGATCCTGCGCGTATTGATATCTTGTTCCAGCGGTTTGTTCCTGTGCAATGAGATGTTCGTTTTCTTCCTCGGCCTTTTTTCTCTGTCGCTCTTCTTCGAGCTCTTGTATCCGCCTACTGCGTCTCCCCTCTCTTTCGGCAAGCATTGCCATTCTTTGTTGTTGTTTCTGCTGCTCTAAGAACAATTTTTTTATCTTGGGTATGTTTTTCGCCTGCGCTTCCTCTATCCTTTTATTATATTCGTGATCCTCCTTTCTCACAATTCGTATATTCATGATTGCGGACGCGGTTTTTGCAGGGAGAAGATCAAGGACAGGAATGAGCTCAATAAAGAACCCAGCAATATTGTTTGTCAGTCTTTTTGTATGCCAGAACGGAATACCCCGAAAAGCGAAAAAAAGAAGCACCCCACCATTGTACACGATAGTAATCGCTCTATTGATGACAATGCCGATACCACCAGCAAAATTGAGCACCCATTCGATAAGATCGCAAAAACCAGCGACACATACATACGCTCCTGCCCAGATAATTGGGAGACGGTCTCTTTTTGCTGATGTTTCTTCTTGCATAGTGATATTACTTAGTCTCACTGCTGTGTGATTCCGCCGCCGCAAGCTCCTCTTTTGCTTTTTTAATAGAAAGCAGTTGCGATGGATCCGAGGTGATGATTTGATCTTCCGTGTACGAAGCTATTGTTTTAATCGCTACATGCTTGAGTCCGGCAAAGAAAATTCCCTCCCCGACTCCCGATTCAAGAAGCAAAAACTTCTCTTCTTCTGTTAAATTGAACGTTTTTTGCACGAGATCAATAGAGGACGGCGACTGTTTCAAAAGAAGCTGAATTGAAGAATTGGTAATAATAGGCAATCCATAAGGAGATCGCAAAAAGTCGCCGACATCTTGCGTGATAGTCGCAAGGCCGAGATAGTACTTTCTTCCTCGCTTTGCGAGACCAAAAAGAAACGAAGCGGTATCTTCCGATTTCATCATCCACCACGCCTCATCAATAACAAGCAGACGCTTGCGCAGATTTTTGCGCACCGCGTTCCAAATATGGTGCGTAATAATATACATGGCGATCGGCTTAAGTTCGTCTTCCATATCCCGAACAGAGAACACGACGAATTTCTTATTTATATCAACATTCGTCGGTTGATTGATGAAACCCGCCCATGTGCCGCGACATTCGTCGGTTGATTGATGAAACCCGCCCATGTGCCGCGCGTGTATTTTGTCAGCCGCGTCAAAAGCGACTCCCCGCCTTCCATGCCGGCGAGAACGAGCTCAAAATCAGAAAGGAGCGGAGGTTCTACCTCGGCAAAGTTTGATTCAACGGTAATATCCTTCAGCGCGTATGTTTCAGTGATTGCGCGGTCAATAATCGAATCTTCTTCAGGAGTAATTCCTCCCATCATGATGCGAAAGAGGCCGACGAGATTAACGATGTGAGAACGAAGAACATCGGACGGCGCTTCGTCTTCCCGCGCTATGGGCAAATCGAATGGATTGATGTGGTGCTCGGAGGAAAGTGAGATATTGAAATAGCGGCCGCCCGTAGCCTCGGCCATATATTCATACTCACGCTCCGGGTCGATAACGAGGACTTCGGTATCAAACATGAGTGTTCGGAGGATTTCAAGTTTTGTCGCATACGACTTTCCAGCGCCGGAAGTTGCAAACGATATAGAATTGTAATTTTCGAGAGAAAAACGATCAAAGAGAATAAGACTTGCGTTGTGGCGATTGATACCGTAGAGAACCCCCCGATCAGACGTGAGATCGAAAGAAACAAAAGGAAAGATACTCGAGAGAGGCGTTGAATTAAGTTTTGAGTGAACAGAGAGAATATCAGTGCCGATGGGAAGGACACTCATATATCCCTGTTGTTGTTGGAAAAGCGCAGGTTTCACATACACGAGCTTTGAATCGAGAATGGATTTCATTTGTGATTCCACTTTATCCACCTCGCTATCCGAATTGCCATAGATAGAAATATAGAGACCAACATCAAAAATGCGTTCCTGCGCTTGTTGGAGATTGTCACGAAGGCTCTCCAGATCTTGGTAGGCAGTATCGAGAACAGGATCGCGGACGAGACCTTTATCCTCACGCGAATGGATCTGGCTCTGCACTTCGGCAACCTTTTTCTGAAATTGTCGGAGGATTTTGGATGTTTCTATGGGGTGAATAAATATCGATATGTCAAAAACCTTACTTAAATTAATGATGGGCGCAAACCAGTTTTCATTGAGGAAACGCGGGTAGGATATGACAAAGAATGTTCGCACAATCTTTTCACCAAGATTTATTTCTTGAGGCGCTATTTTGAGAGCAGATGGCGCAATGACATCCCTCAACTCAAGAACTCCCGTCTCGTATATTTGCTGCGGCAAAATGGGAACGACAGGTGTCTCCTCGCCTTTTTTACCCCCAAGCATGTTGCTAAAAAGTCCCATATTATTTTTGTTGCAGAACCATAGGCTTGTCGAGTTCTCCGGGATTAAAAATCTTGTAAAATACCTCAATAAGCTCCTCTGTGCCCAAGCGGACGGTTCTAATACCCATGCGCTGGAGCCCTTGTTCAACGACGCTGACACGCTGTGTCAACTGTGTCTGATTTTCTTCAAATGCCTCGACTTTCTTTTCATGCCCTTCTCTCGTTTCTTCTTTTTTCTGTTTGAAAAGACCCGCAACCACTCCGCTTTGCGCTCCGGCGCCTATGAGAGGAGGCTGATATGGAATTATGACAAAAAAGACTTTTGTCATAATTTCGCTATTTTCAGTGAAGTTGCGGATAAATTCTATATATTCTCTGGTCTGGATTTTCAAAAGGTCCTCGAGCTGCTGCCGCAAGCGGTCTTCAAGGAGCGCTATGTAGGGGCGGATGTCCAAGCGGCGTGATTGAATAAATATCTGAATAGAGAATTCAAGCGTATTGAGAAAATTTTGAAATTGCCGAAGAAGCGCCAACTGCTCGTCCTCTGATTTTAGAGAAAAGTTAACCGAGGACGTCATAAGAACAGCACGCATGGCACCGTCCCGAAGGATCATGGTACCATCGCGGATTTCTTCAAAAGGTACGAAATCTTGTGCTGCTTTTGTTGCTTTTGGCATATTTAGGCATCGTAAATAAATAACTTGTGAGATTCGTGTTCAGTATGTAGCCAGATATGATTGCTACGACTGAGCAAAATTAGAGACATACTGTGTGTATAGCACGAGGCGCATAAGTTATTTATTTACGATGCCTTAAGTGAGCCTGTTTAAGTTGTATTTCTTGAATTACAAAACTCTTTCCTCGATACGTTCTTCCAAAGGGTACGGATTTTTTCTGCTGAAAAAATCCTGAAATTGCGTTGCCGGTCGCAACGCAAGCCCTCTTTGGAAGAAGTATCTCGAAGAGTTTTGTAATTCATAATCATATTGATTTCTTGTCCCTTGTTTCTTGAGTAATATCATGAATATCGAGACTCCACGCGAGATCTTTAAGTTTACTGTCAGAGAGCCTGGGAACAAACACGTCGGCAACATTGACATCTTCCGACTTTTTTTGTGCCTGGATTTTTTTTTCTGTTTTTTTCCACAAATAGAGCTTCGCGCTGAAAAAAAACTGGAATGCCGACTCCACAAAGACAATGAAAGGCTTCCCATTGTACTTGTAGAATGCGAGCATGCACCCAAAGATAACGATTGGTGCTCCGAGCATAAGCGCAACAAGTCGCGGAAAAATAACGTCGAGAAGTGCGACGGACCCGGCGCTGCCGGCGAGATAGATAAACTGCTTGAGGGTAAGAGGCCCAAGTATTTTATCCTCAATGCCAATGAATTGTGGTGTTTGGAACCTCATGTTTTTTTATGTCATTCCCGCGGAGGCGGGAATCTAGGTCTGTACTGGATAATCTGGATTCCCGCCTCCGCGGGAATGACACCTATACCGGTTCTCTGTAAGGATCTCCCTCATGATAGGGTGGTCGCTGTTGTGGTTGCTGATCAATCGCGCGAATTTCTTCAGGCGGACGGATTGTAATCTTTTCAAGTTTTTCAGCATGCTGCGCTATACTCGGATCCGCGGGAGAAATGTCAACTTTTTTGGGAGTGTCTTCAATTGCGCGAAGCATCTCTTCTCTGTTTTGCGAGGCAGGGGGCTCTACCTTCGGCGCGACAGTCTTAGGCTGTCCCCCGGCACCGCCAATGTTATAGATTTTTTTTAAGGACTCACGAATTGGCATAAAGATTGATTCATTCACTTGTGCCGCAATACGTTGTGCGTTTTCGCGCGATATCCCCATTTTTGTTGTAAGATTCGATACAAACGAGGATGGATGTGTCAAACCAAGCATGACAAACCCTGTTTCGTTAACAAGCGATTCAATTCGGTCTTCAAGAAGCCCGTTCTTTTCTCCTATTTCCTGCAAAGCAGTCGCGGTCGCTTCGGAAGAAAGAGCGTTTTTAACGTCATCAGGCACAAGATTGAATTGTTTTTCCAACATTTCCGGTGTGTAGTCCATAGAGGGGTTAGTTATTTGCTAACTGTTTGCGCTTTTCGAAAATCCCCCTCATTCCCCCTTTGAAAAAGGGGGAGGCGGAACATCCCCTCTCTTTCCTTAAAGGGAGGGTGGGAGGGATGTGGACTCCTCCCTTTGTGAAAGGGAGGGTGGGAGGGATTTTAGAAATGCGAGCAGACATGTTATTCGTTGTTGAATTAAAATTAAACATGATTATGTTGTTTTTCCTCCGGTTCCACCTCCTGAACTCCCACCAGCTTGGCCAGAGTCTTGAGATTTTTTGAGATCGTCAATCCTACCCAGGATCAGATCGGTTGTATCTTCCCTTGTATCACCCAAAGCACCAATTCTCTGGTTAATAGCTGCAATTCCTCTATCAAGCTCACCCACTCGCGTTTCGCGGCGAGCAACTTCTTGCGCGAGATTGGCGGTTGTGCCGAACCGTGTCAGATGGGCTGAAAGCTGTGAAAGATCACCTTCCACAGTTTTAAGTGTTTTTTGATGTTGCGTTCGTAAGAGAGCGTCACCCCTGTTTTCAGCCTCTCGTATCTGTTTCCTTAATTCATTTGCCTGCAATTCGAGCGCTTCCTGTTTTTTTGGATCGATTATTCTGCCTCCTTCACCGTCACTAATTCCATGTTTTGTCTGGACCTCATGTATGTTCTCGACTTCTGAATTTAAGACCGATCTCTCTTGTTCTAGGGGAGCTTTTTCTGTTTTGAGAACGGTTTCCTGTTTTCTCTTGTCTGCCTTAGTCTTCCGATCTGTATCTTTTTCATACCTTTCTTGATCTGCGCGGAGAGCTTTCGCTGTTTCAGCGCCGCCCTGACCGAATTGATTTCTAAACATTCTGCCAATAATGTTCTTGCCCCCGTACGTTTTTGCCCACTTATCCTGCTGACGAGCTTCATATTCACGGTTTGGAATTTTCTTATCCTTTGCCGCTTCGACAGCCATCTTTGATTTTTGGATCTCGTCTCGTTCTGCAATAAGATTTTGTTGATCTGTGTTTATTTTCCTTATTTTCTCCTCGGCCTGTTGTATGAGACGGTTAGCCTTGTTTATTGCGTCGTCTGTTCTTGAGGTTGACAAGCGGCGCTTTGCATCCTCAAGCTTTTCTTGCTCAACAGCTTTTTCGTCATCCTTTCCTTGAATATCCTTTTCGCGCTGCGCTCGAGCAGTTTCTTCCGCTTGAATTTGAGCAGGTGATTTGGTCGCAAGCTGGCCGGCAACAAGTTCGGAATGTTCTTTTTTGGCCTTTGCCGCTGCATCAGTGTCTTTGCGCATCATATCCTCGCGCTTCTTAGCCTGTGTTGTCTGCATTTTTTGATAACGCTCTAGTTGGCCGGTAAAACCTCCCCTGCCACCGGCGCTACCGTATACTCCTCCGCTCTTGCGAGCATCAAAACTGCTTGCAGCAACTTTATCAAGTCCGACGCCGGCTACATTTTTAAGTGTTGTTGTCGGAAGCTTGTTTGCCATATTTGTTGCCCACTGCGACTTGGCAACTCGCCCAATAGAATTGCGCCCTAAATATGCGGCGCCGCCGAGCATTGCTCCTCCAACAGCTTTGGTTCCAAACCCGACCATCTTTGATACGGCAGGCCCGCCGCTATTTGCCATACTTTTTGCTATAACAAGAGCGGCGACCTCAAACACTGTCACGATAATAAAATTGAAGACAATCATCATTGTCGCGTGCCCAAGAGAGGGCGGCACGTTTGTTGCATTAAAAGCGCTCGCGAGTTCCCCAGGATCACCGCCGAGTACCGCTTTCTTAAAAGATGCAGAGCTGACTACGGCGAGGACAAACCACATAAGAACGAAAAACAGAGGGGCAAAGAGCGCCTGGCTTACGAGCGTAGATTGCCACTTCTTCGTCACGGTTGCTCCGGGAATAATCATACTTACGAACGCAAGAGGAGAAAGAATAAGAATAAAAACGAGGACGACAAACCGTGTCACCAGAAGAACCGCAACAACGAAGAATATAAATGCTGTTATGAGCATGAATAGGGAACCAAGTATCGTGAACACAAAAATGAGAAATGTTTGCTCAAGAGGGGGCCGACCAGCAGGACTGGCCACTGTTTGGATACGGAGTGCCTGCATAATTGCTACTGCCATAGAACATGGCCCGGGCGGACCCGCCTCCCCAGCCGGGAGGGCGCAGGTGATGCTTTTTGTAAACCCAACAGCGACAATATTTGACGCATCTATGATGATACCCGTGAAATAGAAACTGAAGTTGAGAAGCAGGGCGACAATAACAATCTTTGGCAGAAG
>VMGT01000013.1 GCA_007376725.1 Parcubacteria group bacterium Greene1014_15
GAACGGCGTGCAGTGATCGAAGCAACGATGAAAGCTGGTGCACGGAAAGCGTATGTTATCCGCGAACCCATTTTGGCCGCAATTGGCGCAGGGATACCTATATATGAGGCGCGGGGACACATGGTTGTTGATATTGGCGGCGGTACAACTGACGTGGCCGTTATTTCTCTCGGTGGCATAGTGTCTTCGGCCTCGGTGAAATGCGCAGGAAATCGTATTGATGCCTCTATTATTGACTACATTAAAAAGACGTTCAATCTGGCGATTGGCGATAAAACAGCGGAAGATATTAAAATGCAGGTAGGTTCTGCCGTGCCCGTTGACGAGGAACTTTCCATGACTATCAAGGGGCGTGATTTTGTTTCTGGACTTCCGCGATCCACGGAGATCAAGACCAATGAAATTGTAAAAGCGATCACAAAGGAGCTTCGAGAGGTAATCAAAGCTATCAAAGATGTTTTGCAGGAAACGCCTCCTGAATTGTCAGCAGATATCATAGATCAGGGTATTATTATGACCGGCGGGACGTCACAACTGCGCAATCTGCCGGAACTTGTCTTTCGCCGCACGGGCGTGAAAGCTGTTCTCGCGAAAGATCCGCTCTACTGTGTGGCGAATGGGACGGGAATTGCTCTTGAGCATTTGGATACATATAAAAGGACAATTATTTCCAAATAAGTTTCTTTCCGTATGGAAAAGAATATTACTCATTTTATTGAAACACTGCGGGAGCATTATGAACGGAGGGGTGGTCTTCATCATGCGTATCTGCTCGATCGCAGCACGGCGCGGACACGCGGTGAACTTTTTACATTTTTTGAAAGCGATCTTGGTATGGCAACGTCGGGAAATCCGGATATTTGGAGCGCTTCCTTTGAATCATTTGGCATTGATGATGCGCGAGAGCTTGGTGAACGTGCATCGCGAAGTCCGCTTGGCGATCGAAAAATTTTTATTATTGAAATGCAGTTCATTACGGTGCAGGCGCAGAATGCTTTGCTCAAGGTTCTCGAAGATCCGGTGAAAGACACACATTTTTTCTTTTTGATGCCCAGTGCCAGTGCGGATATTTTGCTTCCCACGGTGCTCTCGCGCCTTATGCGTATAGGAGGAGCAGGGTGCGCAGAGCAGGTGGTTGATGATCGGGTGAGATCTTTTCTTGCGTATGATAGAGCGAAACGCATCGTATTTCTTAAGACTGCTTCCCAAATTCTAGAAGACAAGAAGGCTGCTGTTACGTTTATTAATTCACTCGAAGAGCTTGTATATTCGAAGGCTCGTGGCGCCGCAGTACCTTCTGAAATTGCCCAATCTCTCGAAGAAATTGAGCTTTGTCGCGGCTATATGTATGACACATCAGGGTCTATGAAGATACTACTTGAACATGATACTACTTGAACATTTGGCGCTCGTACTGCCGGTTTTTGAATGAGAGAACGGCGACTTTTTTGAGTCGCCGTTTGTTGCGGGAGGGCTACCGATGCTTTACAGGGAGTATGTCATGGACAAATCCCAATCGCTTTGCATCTTCTGGTGTAATCACGGTCCCGTCGCGGCACATCTCTTTGATTCTTTTGAGAGAAAGTTTTGTTTGGGATGCAATGATCTCATAATATTTTATACTGTCCCAATCGAAACATTTGTTCATCTCAGAGATGTCCGTTTGGGTATGCTTGCCTTCAGACAGAGACATGTTCATCTGATGAAGGTGTATGAGAGTGTTTGGTGTTATGAAACGGTGCTTTTTTGGCACAGAGAGGAGCGCAAGGATTGCTGCCGAGGCGACGATTCCCGTACCGAGAGCATGTATATTCGGTCGTGGGTTTAGCGCGTAGTTGAGAAGGTCGTACCAAGCGAATGTGGGGGCAATATCTCCGCCCGGACTCATAATGTAGAGTAGAATTGGCGATTCTGTATCAGCGGAGATTTTCTCGTCGGGGATTTTCCTGTCTCCTTCAAGAAATACCATGAGCTGCTGATACATATCTTCAAAAAGCTCATCAGTGCAGGGGCCTAACCAATTAAGTCTGCGGATGCCCGTGAGCATGACGCGCTCCTTTTTGTGTGAGAGAACGATTGAACATTAATGCTACCATCTTCAGCATAGAGGTTTTCGAGAAATGGTCAATGCGCCCTCCTGTTTTTGACAGAATAGGTATGTGGATAAATCATTTTTTATGCGGGTTACTGTGGCATATACTGGAATCACTACATAGTACTCATTATTAGTTTATTTTATAATTTATGGAACAGGGGAAAGGTACAAATCCCATGATTGTTGCTGTTGTTGCGGCGCTTGTCATGGGGCTCGCCGGGGGATACTACTACGGCTTCACGCGAGGAAAAGCTACAGTGGTCGCAGAGCAAGATAAAGCGGCACAAGTTGCTGCGGAGGAAGCGCAACAGCAATTAGCAGAGCAGGCGAACCCATTTGGCTCTGAAGAAGAGAGCGCCGTGAATCCCTTCACGGAGACGTATGAAAATCCGTTTGAAGGAGGCGGGTTTAATCCTTTCGCTCAATAGCACATGTCAATATTTTTAATTATTCACATTATATGAAGAAGTACGCTTTGATACTTGGAACGATCACAGTCTCTGTTTTTTTCGGGGCTGTGCTTGTTGCGAATGCTCAAAATAATCCATTTGCAATCGAATTTCCAATTGCAGAGCTTGGCAACTGTGGTTCGATACAAGAATGCAAGGTTTTCTGCGACGATCCGGCAAATGGAGAAGCTTGTTTTGCATTTGCAGAGAGTCATGGCTTGGTGCGGGAAGAGGATACCAGGAGGCACGACGAGGAGAAAAATTTTAAGGAACGTCGGCGTGATGTTTTGCAAGAGCAGACCGGTCCGGGCGGCTGCAATTCAGAAGAATCTTGTCGAGCTTTTTGTTCTGATCCGGCAAATGGGGAAGAATGCTTGGCATTCGCAAAACGACACAAACTTCACTCGGAAGACAAACTTGCAGAAATCGAGACGAAAATAGAACACAATCGCAGGAAAGAAGAAGTAGTGCAGGCTGGCAGTGGTCCCGGAGGATGTAATTCACCGGAAACATGCGACGCATTTTGTCGGGAGCCTGCAAATAGGCAGACATGCTTTGCTTTTGCAAAAGAGCACGACCTCATTCCACAAGAAGAGTTGGCGCAGATTGAGCAACAGTTGAATCGTCCACAGACCGGTCCGGGCGGCTGCGATTCGCGAGAAACATGCGATGCGTTCTGCCGTACGCCAGCAAATGCGCAGACGTGTTTAGATTTTGCCGTCGCAAACGGACAGCTTACAGCAGAACAAGCAGCACAATTTAGAGAAATACAACTTAACAGGGTGTCAGATCGAGTTCGTCCTCGCGTGCGCGGACCAAATATCAGGGGCCCGGAGGAGCCGGAAATTGATGAACTAAAGGCTGCAGAGGTGATTGCGCAGAATGGCGGTCCGGGAGGATGCAAGACGTTTGAAGAATGCGAAGCGTTCTGTAATGATCCTCAAAATGAAGATACTTGTTTTAATTTTGCGCGTGAGCATGGTTTGATGCCGCAAGAAGAGTTGAATAAAATCGAGAAGCTCCGCACGACAACGGGACCGGGCGGTTGCCGCGGACGGCAGTGTGAAGAGTTCTGTTCGCAGGAAGGCCGCGAAGAAGAGTGTCTTAATTTTGCCATTGATAATGGTCTTGTGCCGCCCGAAGAGGTGGAGCAAGCGAAGAAGTTTATTGATATTGCTAAAAAAGGAGGACCCGGGGGGTGCAAGGGGCGCCGGTGTGAAGACTTTTGCAACCAACCTGAAAATCAGGAGCAGTGCTTTGCGTTTGCAAAAGAGAACGGACTCATTCCTCCAGAAGAAATTCAAAAGATTGAAAGAATTCAGCAAACACTCAAGACAGGGGGTGGTCCCGGGGGTTGCACATCAGAGCAAACATGTCGTAGTCACTGTTCAGATCCGTCTCACTTTGAGGAGTGTGCAGGCTTTGCTGTTGGCGCCGGACTCGTGAATCCGGAAGAAGCAATGATGCAACTCGAACAGTTTGTCGGCGCCGGTCAACATCAAGGGTTTGGCCCCGGAGGTCCGCAAGGATTCGGCCAAGGTCCGGGTCAAGGATTCGGCCAAGGTCCGGGTCAAGGATTCGGCCAAGGTCCGGGTCAAGGATTCGGCCAAGGTCCGGGTCAAGGATTCGGTGAGGAGGCTTTGGAGGACAATTTGATGCGGAGCGCCAAAAGCAATTTGAAGAAAGGTTCAAACAATTTGAACAGTTTAGAAATCAGTTCGAACAGGGTGGCCCGCAAGGACAAGGATTCCCCGGCGACCATGGCGGTTTTCCTGGACAAGGCGGGACTGACGGTCAATTCCCCGGAGGCGGAGCAACGCAAGGTGATTTCCCGGGAGGAGAGGGAGTTAGACCCGGGTTCGACTCGACGGGAAGCAGACAGGGGCGAGGACCTATGGGAACGCCTCGCATGCCGCTTGGGGGCCAAGGCATGCCTTCACCAGGTGAAAGGGGCCACTCGTTTGAGGGGGAAGCGAACAGACAATTTGAAGGTGAGTTTAACAAGCAATTTGATCAGCAATTCAACCAACAGCGTGAGGAAGAAATAAGGCGGCGTATGCAAGAGAGCGGTTCCCAGGGAAACTTTGGCCAGCCTGGAGTTTTCCCGGGCCAAGGCAGTACTGGGGGAACATTTCCTGGTGATGGCGCTACAGGAGGAAATTTTCCGGGCGGTTTTCATCCACCAGAGGGCAGTTTTACCCAGCCGACAGGAACGATGATGCCTCCACCAAGCGAAGACTTTGGAACGATGCATCCTCCAACAACGATGCCTCCGCCAACAACTACAACGATGCCACCACCGACAACCATGCCTCCGCCAACCGGCACGTTCACTGAACCAACAACGATGCCTCCGCCAACAACTACAACGATGCCACCACCGACATCACCTCCACCGAGCACGTTCACTGAACCTACGACAATGCCGCCTCCAACAACGATGCCACCACCGACATCACCTCCACCAAGTACGTTCACTGAACCAACAACCATGCCGCCTCCAACAACGATGCCGCCACCGACATCACCTCCACCGGATGGGGGAATGATGATGCATCCACCGGGAGCATTTGGGAATATCACACGTGTGATTGCGACCGTTCTAGGAGCCTTTCTCCAGTTATTCAGATAAAATAGACAGTGCGGAGAAACCACATTCCAAATCGATTTGGAATGTGGTTTTGTTTTTGCTACTATGCATTGTATGGCATACGATTTTGCACAATTCAAAAAAAGCGTGAAAGGAGTCGAAGAGTGGCTTCAGAAAGAATTCAGCACGATACGCACAAGCAGGGCGTCACCCTCTTTGCTTGACGGGGTTTTTGTGGATGCGTATGGAACAAAAATGCCGATTATGCAAGTTGCGAGCATGGCATCAGAAGATGCACGGACACTACGCGTTGCTCCATGGGACATGACTCAAGTAAAAGCGATTGAAAAAGCAATCACTGTTGCGAATCTTGGCGTTTCGGTTTCTGTTGATGATCATGGAATTCGCGTTCATTTTCCCGAGCTTACTGGAGAGCGGCGAGCGATGCTTGCAAAACTTGCAAAAGAAAGATTGGAACAGGCTCGTATTACACTTCGACAAGAACGCGACAAAGTTTGGAACGATATTCAGGATAAAGAACATGCCGGGAGTATTCCCGAGGATGTAAAGTTTCAAGCAAAAGATGCCCTGCAGAAAATTATGGATGAAACAAACAAACGTCTGGAAGAAATGACCGAGAAAAAAGAAAAAGAAATATTGTCGTAGATTTTGTGTTCCCTGTCATTCCCGCGAAAGCGGGAATCCAGTAGGATGTGTTAATGAAAACCTACTATGTATACATTTTGGCAAGCAGGCGAAATGGAACTTTGTATATTGGAGTGACCAATAATCTTGCGCGGCGTATTTGGGAGCATCAACAGAGTCTCATAGAAGGATTTACTAAAAAATATCATGTAAATCATCTTGTATATTACGAAGCGACAAATGACATAAATTCAGCACTACAAAGAGAGAAACAGTTGAAGAAGTGGAATCGAAAATGGAAACTTGAGCTTATTGAGAAAGTAAATTCAGAATGGAAAGATTTAACGACTGGATTCCCGCTTTCGCGGGAATGACAAGAAGATGCCGATACTCATTTTTATCATCATATTGGGAGGGTTGATTCTCATCCACGAATTCGGGCATTTTATTGTCGCGAAGCGTTCCGGTATTCGTGTTGACGAATTCGGTATCGGTTTTCCACCCCGGTTACTTCGTCTTTTCAAAAAAGGGGAGACCGAATATACCATTAACGCCATTCCGTTCGGAGGTTTCGTAAAAATATTCGGAGAAAATCCGACTGACGAAACTCGTACGGAAGGGTCTGATAAGAAACGCAGTTTTATCCATAAATCTAAGATGACACAGATGGCGGTCATAGCTGCCGGCATTGTTTTTAATGTGTTGATTGGCTGGCTTTTGCTCTCGATCATCTTCGCTATTGGCTTTCCTGCGTCAGTTGATCTCTATCCAGAACGCACGCTTGAGAACGTTGGTGTGACAGTTCTAGGCGTTCTTGAGAGCTCGCCTGCGGCAAGGGCAGGCTTTAAGGATGGCGATGTTCTCAAGTCCATTGCTGTTGTAGGAGAAGGAACGCGTTTTCCTGCAACCTCGGTAAAAAATGTTCAAGAATTTATTAGCGCTCACAATGAGCCTCTCTCCATAGAGATTGTACGCAATAGAGAGGTAAAGACTATTGAGGTAACCCCTGCGGACGGGGTTGTTAAAGACAAACATGCAATTGGAGTTTCTATGGATGAGATCGGCTTTCTGCGCTTTCCAGTTCACGAAGCGCTGTGGCAGGGCGCTCGTCTCACGTACGAATATATTGGACAAATCGCTGTCGGTCTTTTTTCTCTTATACACCAAGCGATCATGGGCACAGCTGATTTTTCACAAGTGAGCGGCCCCGTTGGGATTGTGGGTATTGTTGATGATGTTTCTGCTCTCGGCTTTCTCTATATTCTGCGTTTCGCGGCGATCATTTCTATTAATCTCGGGATTTTGAATCTGCTGCCGTTTCCAGCGCTTGACGGCGGTCGTCTCTTCTTTTTGCTTATTGAGGCTCTTTGTCGCAAACCACTCCCGCCACGGTTTGTTATTATGGCAAATACTGTCGGTTTCGTTCTTCTTATAATCTTAATGGTTGCTGTGACGTGGAAAGATATTGTTGCACTATAAACTTTCTGGCACGCAAAAAAAGGAATCGCGCAGAGACTCGTGCTCTGCGCGGTTTTGTGCTGTCAGTTGATAACTGTTTCTTGCTCGCGAACTAAGAGGAACTGCTCATATGGCTCACCGCAGTGTTGGCAGAATCTTGAGCGGATCATACTATAAACTAAAGTGTGTCCAGATAAAAAGAACCCACCAGGTTCAGCTGCCCAACATGTGGAAAAATCCCTCCCACCCTCCCTTTGAAATCTCCCTCATTCCCTCTTTGATAAAGAGGGAGGTTCTTCCCGAGTTTCCCCCTTTTGCAAAGGGGGAGAAAGAGATTTAGAGAGTCTTATTGACAAGTGTGAGCAGGTACTTGGTTCTTACACAAAATCTGCGGCAGGATTATATCCTGCCGCAGGATGTTCTCGCTATGAATATGCAACACAGCAAAGCTTGATGGATTTTCTATGCACGAATCCCTTTGCCTCAAGAGAATTTCGGAGTTTAGAAATATGAGCAGCGCCGAATTTTATGCCAATACAGCCACGCGTTTGTTTTTCGAGGTGTATGTTCAAAATTTGCATGCATGCATTGTTTGTTAGTATGCCATCGAAGATCGAACGCATGGATTCATCCGCCCAGAAGAAAACGAATGCATGGGCGTATTCTTCTCGTGTATACAGCCTTTTTTCAATGACTTCGAGTGCTTGCTTGACATAGTTGAGTACTTCAGTTTTTCTGTCTCTCGAAAGCTGTGAGCACTTCTCGATGAGGTGTCGCTCGGAATCTTCCCATGCGATAGAAGTAATGCGCAGCCATGAACGGTGAGAAATTTCATTTTGAAAAGCTGCGGACTCTCTTGTCATTGTATTTGAAAAATAAAGATTTGTTGCCATGAAATATGCAGAAATTGCTGACAAAAATGCTTCGGTGAGCGGGCTTTTTGACATACTTGCACGATATTCGATAAGGTCTTCCTGCAGATCGTCCCGAGTTTCGAGTGGCAGGTTCTCGTGCAATACGAGTGTGCATTCATGCAGGATTTGTCGAATCTTTCGGTAATAGCTGCGCTCGCCGAGATGATTTGTGCCGATAAGTTTGATGATCGTCTGCATGTTTTGATGCGTATACTCATGGCAATAGGTAAAGATGCCTGTTTCGGATATGAGCATTTCTCTGTCAAATAACGCAATTTCTTTTGGCACTACCGTCCCCAGTTTATGATAAAGGATTGGAAGTGGAATCTATTCTTTAGACTAGCACAGTACGAAAATGTCGCACACAGGCAAGGTTGTGCTGTGCGCGGTTACGGTTATTATTCTAGTATCTACCGAGAAATTCTGCCTAATTACCAACGAAATCCTTGACATTTGTGCAACTTTGTGATAAGCATTTGTGCAGATAGAACATGTATTTCTTCGAAACCAGAAGGAGGTTGTGATGAATCAATCAGGAGTTGGTCGTTTGTGGAATGTGAAAACTCTTTGTGTGTATCATGCTCTCATTGATGCCGCAAAAAGTGGGATACTCGGATGCGGCATGGTAAACGACAAGAGAGCACGCATCCGGCATCTTGTAGATGTACTTCTCGAAGCAGGATACAAGCCCTCTAGTAATTCTACAACCTGCTATGTGAACGTACGAGAATTACGTACGCGTGGATTATTGCAACAAGAAATAAAAAATCGGAGATTCAATAAAGCGACTTGGACCCTCGAGATCTGCGAATTACGAAATAGAAAAAGATTTGAAAACTAATGTACAATAAACAAGCATCATTCGTTCAAAAATGACGCAAAATCGAAAAAAGTCTAATTTTTATACTGGATGATGTTCCCTCGCTTGAAGAGCTTCAAAAGTCAAAAGTTTCTCGTTCGGCGGTCCGCCCATCTCCAAAGGTTGCAGTCGCATATCCTGAATTGCGAGAAGTGTTGAATGCGGTTTTTACTCTGCAAGAAGATGTTCAGAGACTCTCGCGATTGCTTGACACATGTCTCATCACTCTCGAAGAGAGGCTTCTGCGTGCCATTCAACAAAATGCAGTCGTCAAAACAGATAATGTGACACCCGTTCCGAATGTTGCAGAAATTGCAGGGGCAGCCTCTCTTCCACATGTCGAGAATGGTCATGCGGTTCAGCTCTCTCGTCCTGCGGTGAATTTCCCCCTCTCTCTTCTTGACGAGGGAGGAATATATCTGAACGGCGACTTCTTTGGTAAGAAATTTCTCGAACACTTTGAGATGAACGGTGGTGTAGTCACTGAGTCTGCTGTTGCTACTTCGTAGTATCAAAATGTGCATGTAACAGATTGTTTTGTTACATGCACATTTCCTTTTTAGTCTTTTTTTGACCCGCTGCTACTTTTTCTATAGAATGATCTCTATGCGGCAGAGCACACTTTTTACAAAAACGAGGAAAGAAGCGCCGAAGGATGAAGTTGTACGCAATGCAATTCTGCTCATTCGAGCCGGATATATCTATAAAGAAATGGCGGGAGTTTATACCTATTTGCCGCTCGGTCTTCGTGTTTTGCGGAATATTGAACGGATTATTCGGGAAGAAATGAATGTTGCAGGTGCACAGGAACTTCTCCTCACATCCCTGCAATCACCCTCTGTGTGGGAGAAAACAGATCGATGGAGTGATGCGGTGATCGATAATTGGTTTAAGACAACACTTGCGGACGGTACGGAAATTGGTATAGCAAGTACACATGAGGAGCCGCTCACCAATCTGCTCACGCACT
This sequence comes from Parcubacteria group bacterium Greene1014_15, assembly GCA_007376725.1. GTDB lineage: Bacteria > Patescibacteriota > Minisyncoccia > Phycocordibacterales > VMGT01 > VMGT01. Next base: position 9,981 of record VMGT01000013.1, read on the forward strand.
ATGCACATTCGCACCGTGATTTTCCTCTCTATATCTACCAAATACAAACGAAGTTTCGTAACGAGTTGCGCGCCAAAAGCGGTATCATGCGCGGAAGGGAATTTGTCATGAAGGATTTATATTCGTTTTGCCGCACCGAAGATGAGCATGCTGCATTTTACGCACGTATGAAAGAAGCGTATACGAATGTATTTAGGCGCTCTGGTATTGGCGAGCAAACGTATTTTACCTATGCATCGGGAGGAAGCTTTTCCCATGCCTCTGATGAGTTTCAGACGGTGACGGATGCTGGGGAGGACACCATATATGTAGATCCCGATACGCGATTCTCTGTGAACGAAGAAATGCTTGGTGATGAAAAAATTCTTGAAAAATTTCACGTAACCAAAGATCGGCTTATTCCTAAAAAATCCGTGGAGGTAGGGAACATTTTTCCCCTCGGAACAAAATTTTCCGAAGCATTTGGTCTTACGTATCGCGATGAGGCGGGAGAGGAAAAGCCGGTCATTATGGGAAGTTATGGTATTGGCTTGGGGAGGCTTATGGGTACGATTACCGAAGTGTGTTCTGACGATCAAGGTCTTGTGTGGCCGAAGGAGATTGCGCCGTTCCGGGCGCACCTTGTGCGTCTCGGCGATCAGCTCGATGTCGCGAAATGTGCAGATCAGTTGTATAGTGAACTCACGCAAGGCGGTATCGAAGTACTCTATGATGATCGAGCATCCGTTTCCGCAGGAGAAAAACTTGCCGATGCCGATCTTCTCGGCATGCCAACGCGGATTGTGGTGAGTGAAAAGACTCTGCGGGCGGGGGTGGGTGAGTTTCGCGATAGAAAAAGCGGCGAAGTCTTGATGGTACCCTATGCAGAGATTGCAAAGCGACTTGCCGCGTGAGGCTGGATTCACACATTAGACTTCTTCGGAAAGTCCTTTCTACTACAATTTTTGTTTTTCGGCTGCGACTGTGTCATGCTTCGTAAAATGATTCTCGCCGTACAACCAGTACGCCGTCGAACGAAGAGGTCTATTCTTTTGAGAGATATGAGAAAAATTCTTTTACAGCAGCACAATGTTCAAAAATTATATCGAGAAATTATACTCGCTTTTTTCCAATCATATCGGCATTGACTTAGGCACTGCAAATACGCTGGTGTATTTTCGCGGAAGGGGCATTATTATTAATGAACCTTCAGTTGTTGCTATAAATCAAAAGACCGGACGCGTTGTCGCAGTTGGAAAATATGCCAAAGAAATGCTCGGACGCACACCGCCGCATGTGATCGCTGTGCGGCCGCTCGTTGAAGGTGTGATTTCGGATTTTGAAGTAACCGAGGAAATGCTCGCATATCTTTTGAGCAAAGCGCAGCAGCACTCAAAAAAGATACTCGGACCGCGAGTTGTCATTGGTGTGCCCTCGGGAATCACGAATGTGGAAACGCGCGCAGTGCGCGATGCGGCACGCAATGCCGGAGCGCGCGAAGTCCATGTTGTTGAAGAACCGATGGCTGCCGCTCTCGGCATGCATTTGCGCGTGAATGAGCCAATCGGCACGATGGTCATTGATATCGGCGGCGGCACGACGGACATTGCGGTCATTTCTCTCGGTGGTATTGTCACGTCGCGCAATGTTCGCATTGCAGGTGACAATTTCGACCGCGATATATCATCCTATATTCGTAGTGAATTTAAGATTCTTATCGGTGAAAAGACCGCGGAACATCTGAAGAAAACAATTGGTTCTGTAACGCCTCGATCTGAACTTTCGGAAGCGCCTGTGCGTGGCCGTGATCTGATCACGGGTCTTCCGCGTGAGGTGACTATTACTGATTCTGATATTCGAGAAGCGATATCACAGTCGATCGAGGCGCTTCTTGATGCCGTAAAGGAGGTGATCGAAACAACGCCTCCTGAAATTCTTGCCGACATTATGAAATATGGTATTCATGTTGCGGGTGGTGGTGCGCTCTTGCGTGGTCTTCCTGAATTATTCTCTGAATGGCTCAAGATGCCGGTGTATGTTGCGGATGATCCGCTTACGGCGGTAGCGAGAGGAACCGGCATTATACTTGAAGACATGGAATTGTATAAAGATGTGCTCATAGAGAACGAAGATGATCTACCTCCGAAGAGATAGCAGAAGACGAGGAGTGCGGAAACCGTTTGTGGTTATGAGCGGTGTTCTTGCGCTACTTATTATTTTTTCTCTTTTTTCGATTAAGCCGCCCTCTGCAGCCGGATCAATTGCATACTTTTTAGGCCGCCCCGTGTGGGCGTTTCAGCGGTTTGTGCGTGGGATCGGAGAGGATGCGTTTTCGATTCTACGCACGAAAGCAGCGCTCGTTCGGGAAAACGTGACGCTTCGTGAGCAGATGAAGGAGCTTGAGTGGAACATACTTGATCGTGATCGTATTGCACAAGAACTTGAGACGTTCGAGAAAATACTTGGTCGAAGCAGCGCGCGAGTATTTACCGTCGGGAAAGTGCTTGCAAAGCCGGGCGCTCTTCCCTATGATACATTCATTCTTGATGTTGGCACGGAAAACGGTGTTTTGCTTGGTGATACCGTTCTTGTCGGAAATGATATTGCTGTCGGTACGATCATCGAAGTGCGCGGCAGTATTTCAAAAGCGCAACTCTTTTCTTCAGCAGCGCTTAAGACACCCGTGCTCGTTGGCGAAAAAGCCCGAGCGTTTGTGGCGCATGGGTATGGTGCGGGAAACATCGTTGTGACTATACCGCGTGATCTTGAAATTCTTGCGGGCGAACCAGTGTATTTGCCGACAGATCCGCGTACATACCTTGGCGCTGTTGATGTTGTTATAGAGCGACCATCGGATGCGATAAAGATTGTCGGTATACGTTTGCCGGTCAATCTTTTTGAGCTCTCACAGGTGAAGATTTTGCATTCGCAGCCGGTAACTGAAAAATCAACTAAGGCACCACTAGAATGATACGTTTTTTGTTGGACATTATACTGTTCATTTTGGCGCTTGGGGGGATCTGGTGGCTCTTTGTGCCTCTTGTCTTGTTGTTGTTGTTTTGGTTTGATCGACAGTATGAGTCTGTTGTGGCTGCTCTCATGATGGATATACTCTATGGCGCTCCGTTTGTGAGAAATGTCGAAGTATTCTATCTTTTCAGCTTTGTTTGCGCGGTTGCGTTTCTCTCTGCGGAAGTACTCAAAAAGCGTTTGCGTTATTATGGAATATACCGAAGGAATCTATGATGCGTTTCAGATGGAGATTTTTTGGCGGGAGGAAGAAGCAAGATATCGCCCTCGATGAAATTTTTCTTGATTCAAGCAATCTTTCCGGTCTAAATACCGACCAGTTTGAAGGACATCTTGAAAAACCAATCAGTAAATACAGCATTTTCACTCTTGCTATCGCTTTTCTTGTTGTGGGCCTTATTATCCTCGTGAAATCATTTATTCTTCAGATCGAGGAGGGAGAGGTGTATGCGATTCTTTCAGAAAAAAATCGTTTGCGGCACCATCCAATTTTTGCGGAGCGCGGGGTTATGTATGACAGAAAAGAGAATGAAATTGGATGGAATGTCATACATGAAGATGAAGATTTTTTTTCGCGAAAATATATAGACGCTCCAGGTCTCTCTCAACTTATCGGGTATGTCAGTTATCCCAAGCGTGACACATCTGGCGTGTATTATGAGATGGAGATTTCCGGTACAGCAGGCGCCGAGAAAGTATTTAATACGCTTCTTGCAGGAGAGAGCGGAATGCAAATTATCGAAACAGATGCGTTGCAAAGAATTCAGTCTGCAAGTGTTTTGCGCAAGCCGATATCTGGAACAAATCTTCATTTGTCGATTGACGCAGATGTTCAGAAAAAACTCTATGCGGTGATGGACGATCTCGCGGGGCGTGTCGGTTTTGATGCCGGAGCCGCGGTGATCATGGATGTAAAAACCGGAGAACTTCTTTCTCTGGTGAGCTATCCTGAATTTTCGAGTAATGTGCTTGCAAGCGCTTCTAACACGGCCGCAATCACAGAATATCAGAACGATCGGCGCAAGCCTTTTTTAAATCGCGCGGTTTCCGGGCTCTATACGCCTGGTTCGATTATGAAACCGTTTTTTGCTCTTGCCGCGCTCAACGAAGGAATCATTACACCGACGAAGCAGATACTTTCTACGGGCTCGATTTCTATTCAGAATCCATACGATCCTGATAAATCAACGATTTTTCTCGACTGGAAAGAGCACGGCCTTGTCGATATGCGTCGTGCGCTCGCGATGTCATCAAACGTTTATTTTTACGAGATTGGCGGAGGGTATAAAGACCAGAAGGGACTTGGCATAACAAAAATTGAAGAATATGCGCGCTTGTTTGGTTTTGGAAAAGAAGTTGGTATCGGTATTGCTCCGGAATTGCCGGGCGTTATCCCGAGTCCTGCATGGAAAGCAGAAAATTTTGAAGACAAAACATGGCGGCTTGGAGATACATACAATACGGCAATTGGTCAATATGGCTGGGAAGTATCGCCGCTCCAAGTGGTGCGTGCGTTTGCGGCAGTTGCAAACAACGGGAAACTGCTTCTACCGCAGCTTCTCAAAATGCCTCTCGGATTTCAAGCTCCTGGTGTAGAACTTGCGATACCGCAAGAGCATTTTAAGGTTGTACAAGAGGGGATGCGTGCGGTTGTGACGGAGGGGACAGGGCAGGGGCTTTCATTTCCAAATATACACGTTGCTGGCAAAACCGGAACAGCGCAGATTGGTATATCAAAAAAATATGTTAATTCATGGGCAGTCGGTTTCTTTCCGTATGAACATCCACGGTACGCTTTTGCTGTCGTCATGGAACACGGCCCCGTTGAAAATCTCACCGGCGGCGTTTTTGTTATGAATCAATTACTCGCGTGGATGCAGATATACACGCCGGAATATCTGCAATAGAGACAGACCATCGCGCAGGGTGCGATGGTCTGTAGATTAGACGTGGTACGCAGTCAATCCATTCAATGCAAGCACCCGTTGTACGTGTCTTGATGCGAGAGGTCTCCATATGCGGCGAAGCTCAATCTCCCGTCCGCATGATTCGCAAAATGCATGATAGTCTGCTCCAAAAACGCGGGCAGTTTCGCAGTTGATGCACTTCGAAACACGAACAATTATCTTGCGACGTATTTTGCCGCACGAGAATCTATGTCTACCGTAACCATTGAAGAGTAATCTTAAAAAAGTACCCGCTTCCCACAGTACTGAATTATCGTAGTGTGTCTTTCCAGTCTCTGTGACTATGAAGGATGAGTGGTAATCTGTGTCTGCACCGAAATCATGTGGCTTTCCCTCGCAAGGGAATTCGCTCGTCCTTTCTACCACTTCTGCAGAGAGGAGCAGATTAAGCGATGGGGTTCCCGCAACCACAGCTCGCTTCATGACATAGTCATGGAGAATTGCAGTCAGCTCTGGGCGTTTTTCCGCGATGAAGTTATCGAGCTCGGTATTGACGTCAACATCGCTTATTGATACCCCCGGGAAGAATGAGTCCCAATTTTGAAGAAGAATCTCTCTGAATATCTGTTTGTTGATATTCAGTTCATTCTCGACCTCTCGTCCGATGGTTGAACGAACAAGGCCGTCGAGCGTGCCTTCTTTCCCAAACTTGTCCTGTAGGCGCGAGATAAGCTCCTCGATGGAAAGATCAAGTGCGGGTGTTTTGTAGACCATAATGTCATGCGACACGGAGTACTCCTTGTGTGTAGGTGTCCTAAACTGAAAAGACTATACGTTAAGTATGAGAAATGTCAAGAGTATCTTGACAGAGTCTTGTAATATACATATACTTTCCCCTGGTCAGTTTCACCCAAAGGAAGGAGATACCGCATGTGGAAGCATAAGAAGCTCGTATTTTTTCTGTTTATTGTTCTGCTCTGTGTTCTGGGAGCTGCGTTCTGGCATTTATATGAGACGCGGATCATTCGGCTCAATTATGAAGGTTTTACGGTGTGGCTTGATTGCAGTCGGCGCGGCGCGGTGAGGTTTTGGTATGTTGCGAAGAGAGATGGTGGAAATCTTGAGCGTGTGCATATATTTTCCACTGACCCTAGAGTTCCGAAAAAATGTCAGCAGAAATCGACGGCGCTTTATACAAGCAACGAAGAAGTTCATTATGATCGCGGTCACTTAGTTCCCGCGAATCACTTTGACCACTCGCAAAAAGCGCTCAAACAGACCAACTATATAACGAACATAGTGCCGCAAGCGCGTGAGATGAATCGCGGAGCATGGCTGCGGACAGAAGAGATCATTGAATGTTATCGTGATACGTTCGAACTTGTGGTGGTTGGCGGGGTACTTTGGGGAGACAACAAGGCCGATGATTATTTTCTCAAAAGTCATGGCATTGCAACGCCGGACGCATTTTGGAAAGTGATCGTGAGAGACGGACATGATGTCATTGCGTGGATTATTCCCAATTCTGCGGAAGCGAAGCGAGAGAGACTTGATACCTACATCGTTTCGGTTGCGGACATCGAGAACAGAATCAAGCAAAAAATTGCTGATGTCCCAAGAATACATACAGACGATAGACCGGAAAAATCGTGGCCAATTCCCGCAGGTTGCAGTAAAAAGTAACCTGGTGAAAGGAGATTTTCAATGTCAGAAGAAAAGTTTGCTGTTCCCAAGGGTTTGGGGCGATTTGCAAACAAACTGCATGAGGCAATGATCGAAGAAGAAGAAGCGGCAGAGAGACAGAGGCAAGAGGAAATCTGGCGGCGCAAAGAAGTACGAATGCGAAATCGTGAAGCTGGCTTACAGTACGCACAAGCTATATTCACATGGGCACTCCAATTTCGTTCGTCTGAAACGGGAAAAAAGCTTATTCAGGTCGGCCATCCACTTGTTTCGTATGCGCGGGAAAACGGTGTTTTCTTTTTTGATGGCGATGTTGTGGGAAAAGCGTGGCGCGGGCTTGGTGTAGACAATGGCGGTGTGTGGTGGAAGGCAAATGGTTGTGGTTGTCATCCGATGTCAGTCTCGTCGCCGGAAGAGCTCGCCGAGCAGGTAGACGCCGCAATTCTTGCATGCGCGTGTACATGGATCCAAGATGGTCGTGTATGGAAATGTATCAAAGACTGCTTCGCTGATTAACTTCGTGCGGTGCCGTTATGCTTTTATAAGCATAACGGCACTTGCTATTTTAGCAATATGGTGTACAATAGCAGTGTTAATTACATAACAGACTACTGTGGCAGATAATCAAGAAAAAGAATACCTTACGCAAGAAAAATTTAACGAGCTCCAAAAGGAGCTTGGTTTGCTTAAATCTGAAAAACGCAAAGAAGTTGCCGATGCTCTCGAGTATGCGAAGTCTCTTGGCGATCTGTCGGAAAATGCCGAGTATCAAGAGGCACGCGATATGCAGGCGAAGCTTGAACATCGGATTTCACATCTCGAACAGGTGATCAAATCTGCAATCATTATTCAACCTCGTCATAGCGATGTGATCGGTATCGGTTCGACTGTTGTTGTGAAGAAGACTGGGGATAGCAAAGAACGTACATTTTGTCTTGTTGGATCAGAGGAAGCAAATACGACAGAAGGAAAAATTTCTGATCAATCTCCCTTGGGAGAAGCAATGATGGGTAAGAAGGGAGGCGATTCGTTTGTGTGCTGCGCTCCCAACGGAGATATGCACTACAAAATTCTCGAAGTGAAATAGATTCAAACAAAAACATCGTATCTGCTCACAAAACTGAGGAAACGTTTATATCCAACATGTTTTTACAACCCATTCCTCTGTTGTGTCATCCCCGCGAAAGCGGGGAATCAGAAAACACTTTTTGTTTGCACTGGATTCCCGCCTTCGCGGGAATGACATTCTACTCAGTCTTGTGAGCAGATACAAAACATCGGCTGGAGGGGCCGGTGTTTTTGTTGTAGAATCATTGCATGTTTTGGGCAGATGCACTGGCGGATAAAATTGGAAAAGCGTATGCGAAAAAAATTGCATCAAAAGATGTGCTTGTTGTGCGTGATGAAAAAACAGCATCTGGGCGCGTACATGTCGGCTCTTTGCGCGGTGTTGCGGTGCATGGGGTTATTGCGGAGGTTCTCAAGGAGCGCCGGATTGCGCAGAAATTTTTGTATGAAATAAATGACTTTGATCCGATGGATGGTTTGCCGGTCTATTTGGATGCGAACAAATATCAATCGTACATGGGTATGCCACTTTGTGCAGTGCCATCTCCGGACGGAAAAGCGGAGAATTATGCAGAATACTTTGGTCAGGAATTCGAGAGTGTTATCACTGATGTAGGATTTACAGCAGAATTTTATCGCTCAAGTGCTCTTTATCGAGAGGGGAAATACAATGACACGATTCGCCTTGCCCTTGAACATACAGATACAATCCGAGAAATATACAAGCGTGTGTCGGGTTCGATCCGTGAGAGCAATTGGCTTCCGCTCTCTGTTGTATGTGAAGTTTGCGGGAAAATTGGCACTACCAAAGCGATTTCATTTGACGGAAAAGAAGTAGAATATATTTGTGAGCCTTCTCTGGTGACATGGGCGAAAGGCTGCGGGCACAAGGGAAAAATTTCTCCCTTTAACGGCAATGCGAAGCTTCCATGGAAAGTGGAATGGGCGGCAAAGTTTGTTGTGCTTGATGTTTCTGTGGAAGGAGCAGGAAAGGATCATTCGACAAAGGGAGGTGCGCGCGAAATTGCTGATGCAATTAGCCGAGAAGTATTTAAGCATGAGCCGCCGTTCGATATTCCGTATGAATTTTTCAATATTGCAGGCAAAAAGATGTCTTCGTCAAAGGGTATGGGAGTATCTTCGCGTGAAATAGCAGACCTCTTGCCAAAGGAATTGTTGCGCTTCTTGCTCATTCACAAACTGCCGAATCAAGTGATCGACTTTGCTCCAAATGGTGATACGATCCCTGTTCTCTATGATACTTACGATCGTTTTGCTGAAAAATATTACACAGATGTACAAGACGATCAAAGTCGCGCTTTTTACTTGAGCAACACTGAAGATGAGCGGAAAGATATTCATGCACATTATCTGCCGCGGTTTTCAAGTATTGCAACACTTGTGCAGATGCCGCACCTCGATGTATTTAAAGAAGTTGCAAAATTGAAAGGAAGTGAATTAACTGACGAAGAAATGGAGGAGGTTCGTACGCGTGCGATGTACGCAAAGAAGTGGCTTGATGAGTACGCTCCCGAAGATTTCAAGCTTGAACTGCAGACTGAATCTGTTCCCGAACAGGCTCGAGCGATAGCTGCCCTGCAGAAAAAAGCTGTAGCATCAGTGCTTGCATACATACAATCCCAAGAGATATTGGATGGTCAGGCATTGCACACGAATTTACATGAAATTCGCAAAGCATCCGGTCTTGAACCAAAAGATTTTTTTGGCCCGCTCTACCTCTCCATTCTTGGAAAAGAAAGCGGCCCCAAGCTCGGTTGGTTTCTCTCGGTGCTCGATAGGGATTTTCTCGAAAAGCGTCTCGCAGAAGTTTCGGAATAATCCCCAAAACGCTTGACAAGAACAACGATATGTATATTCTACAGGGAGAACTTTGTGACCCGAGTCTCATGGTCACAAAGCAAGCTGATGCGGTAATCTCCAAAAAGGAGTTATACTCATGGCAGAAGACACTATGGGAAGTTTCAAAGCGGTGGGCCAGGTTGTGGAAATTCCCGTTGAAATGATCGATCCAAACCCATACCAACCGCGTACGCATTTTGACGCCCTAAAGATCGCCGAACTCGGTGAGTCCATTAAGGAAAATGGACGGGTCACGCAACCGATCACTGTTCGCGCGAAAAATGGCCGATTCGAGTTGGTTATTGGCGAACGCCGTCTGCGGGCGTGCAAGGCGATCGAGTTTAAGACTATCTCTTCGATTATTTCCGAGATGAGTGCAGAAGAGGCGTGTGAAGTTGCTCTCATCGAGAATATCCAGCGAGAAGATTTAACGCCCATGGAAGAGGCGCGGTCAATAGCCAGCCTAGTCGAGCAATATGGTGGCAGTTACGCCCAAGTTGCGGAGCGGATCGGCAAAAGCGAGCCATATGTTCGACAGAGAGCGGCGCTGCTTACTCTCGCGAAGCCGATTCATGAGATGCTCGATGAGGGGAAGCTTAATGTTGCGCAGGGTATTGCAATCGTGAATTTGGGTCTCGACGATGAAGAGGCGCAAATGCAGGTTGCAAAGAAAGCGTTCCGTCTTCGTCTGAATGCAAATCAGATCAAGGGAAATGCTCAAGATAAAACCGACAAGGTGAAGCGTGACCAGAGGAATACTGTGACGCTTGCGTCAACAAGCAGGGATCTCATTCGTGCCCACGATTCTCTTGAGAGATACATGGGCGATGGTCTCTCTACGCTCGCGGACATAAAAAAGCGTACTCTCTTTGAAAAGCAGGTCAAGGATATGCGCGATATGTGTGACGTAGTGTTACAGAACATCGGTAGCTAATTTTTTCTGCAAAATTCGAAACAAGCAAAAGGCCCACGGAGTAAAATCCGTGGGCCTCATTTTTGTACATGGTCATGGAAAGACGTGTACTTCAGTGGCATCCAAAGCATGTAGGATATTTTGTACACACTGTTTGTGGGCTTGGAGTGGAACAAAACCGCCCTTAATCGTCTCGAGAGTTTCGATGACACCCTGTAACATCTGACCGAAATCACCTGTCTTGCCGACAACATCAATAAGTCGTTTGAGACCGTCGATTTGCTGCTCTATGGATACGGGTACGTGAGCATTGATCTCTTTTATCGGCGGAGTGTCACCGTTGCGCGTGTTGCCGAGCACACCCTCTTTTTGCAGAGCGCGAATGATTGCGGACGTACGCCGGTGATCCAACCGGAGCATGCTCCGGATCTCTCTATACGTTACGATGTTTTCTCGGCCACGAATATAATTCTTCGCTTTTTGAATCGCAGCATCGAAGCGCCGATGATCTTCAACGAATTTCTTAAGAAGACGCACCTCGGCGCACTTTCTGCATTCACCAGTTTTTTTTCGAGCAGGTGGGGCAGATTTCTTGCACGAAGGGCAGTTTAACGGTACGGCATTGTCGAGAATTGCGCGCGGCGTTTTAGGAACAACATACGGACCAATGACTTTCTTCTCTTCAAGACGGCGCATTATTTCTCTCGCATTTGGATAACTCGTGTGAAGCTGTTTTATTAGAAACCTAATTGCGGCGCGGCCGTGTTCTCTCACAAGTTTTTCAGCTTGGGACATCAGTTGCATCACTATTTCTTCACTAAATACCGCTTCTTTTCTTTTGTCCGCTTCGTGCGCATGTTCTAACACCAAGCGTGGTAATAACGCTCGTTTCGGCCCTACTATCCCTTCTTGTTCGAGAAGAGAGAGAATTGCTTGAGCCCGTTTGAAACTCGTAGAAAACCTCTCCCGTATTGATACATTGGAAACGGTTCTCATCGTAGAAACATACGCCCGAGCATCTGGTAGATGCCGCAGGACGATCGGATCATGCGCGTATGGATGCTCTCCCACAGTTGCGCCATGTACCTCATGTACAGCCCCGTTTTCATGCCCCTTTTTTACACTGTCTGTGTGCATTGTTGTAACCTCAAGCACGGCTAATTCGTTTTCTGTAAGCGGTTTCCAACCATCCCCGAGTTCCTGGACTGCATGCGTGAGGCACAGCCCTGCCTGCCGAATTTGCACCGGACGCTCGCATCCTTCTTCCTCACAGAGATATGAAGGTTCTTTGCAACGACGACACTCGCCATCGGTAAACTCACCTTGAAGAGATTGAAGTCGAAAACAGGTCGTTACGAGAATATCTCGCTTCTGTATTTGACAGGAAACCTGTTTTCCGATCTGGAATTTTGGTTTTCCGATTGACGCTTCGTCTTTCAGCGCTTGAGTTAAGCATACTGCACATCGTCCCGTAATTGGCACGGCGATGGGTCGCTTTTCGCATTCTTCACAACGTCTCGACGGAGCGCCGCAGGCGAAGCACCCTTCTTGCCCCTGGACGAGCTCACAATGGCTTACCGTGGTATCTCGTCCGGCTATCTGGCAAAAAACATGCTCTTTGTGGTTGTCTACCATTGATGCCGTACTTCTCTCTTTTTCTGCATATTGTTTCACCTGCTACTCCTTTTTTGTGAATGCGGACATTGAAATAACATTATGCCCTAACATATATGCGCGTATGAGTGGTATGAGCATCGCTTCCTCCTTCTTTTTCGCCTCCTTTTTTTCCGCAATTTGAAGCGCACGAGCAATGGCGTATTCACATCCCTCACCACGCTCGGCAAGTGGTTTATCACAAGGAGACATGCGGCCTTGTGGATCAAGGAATCCTTGTGCTAGGCACATGTCTGCTGTTGCATACAAGGTATATACGTTAGAGTTAATTTCTTTTTCAACGCGAGGATGATGCATCTCAACACAATACGTGCAGCCGTTCATATACATTCTTCCCCATCATGTCTACTCATGACAGCAAGGTGTTGCTCTTCCGTTTGCAGAAAAAGACCTACTGTCGTATACCTGCAGCCGATCTCTTTCCTGTAACCACGTTCTTCTGCATCATCAATTTTACACCACGGCCACCCGCCGATTTCTTGATAACGATGCGTGAGTGCCTTCTTTGCTTCGTCCGATAGTACTGGCGTAAATTCGAAAAACGGAGCATCGCCGTGTCGGTATTCGGGAGACTCGATAAACTCATCAATGTAAGCCTCTATTGGCGCGATTTCAAAGACTAACTGCTCGTCAATCTTAAGTTGGCGTAATTCATCCATGATCGTGGTGATACGTTGTATTCTGGCTTCATATCGTGCTCTTGCTTCAGTGAGACTAATCATTGTGCGACCCTTTCTGCTACCAATCTGTTTGCGTATGCCAAAAAACTTCTGCTGATACAAAAGCATACATAGACACTCTAGTCAAGATAAACACTGTGTGATATAGTCACACTGGAATAATTAATTATGAATTGTGCAATCCCCACACTTTCGGAAAATCCCCCTCATTCCCCCTTTCATAAAGGGGGAAGCCGAAACGCCACTCTCTCCTTTATGAAAGGGAGGGTGGGAGGGATGTGGACTCCTCCCTTTTTGAAAGGGAGGGTGGGAGGGATTTATTCATAGCTGTGAGCAGTTACTGAAAGTACCTTGACGAATTTGAAGATACATTAATGAACCGGGGCTTACATGAGCCAATGAGGAGAGGTTTTGATGGGAACAACGATTGAATTACAGCATCTTCATCTTCCTGTCGACGATCGGCGAGAGCGTATTATTTCCGCGGTGAAACAGAATCAAGTAACGCTCATTGTCGGCAAAACCGGGTCTGGCAAAACGACAAGGATTCCTCAATTTCTACTTACTAGCGGCATCGGAGCTCATACTTGTCTTGTGTGCACACAGCCACGTAGAGTTGCGGCAATGGGTGTTGCTTCGCGCGTAGCGGAAGAACGCAATTCTGTGCTCGGCGCAGAGGTTGGATATCACATTCGATTCGAACGCAAGCTCTCAAAGGAAACACGCCTCAAATTTGTTACCACGGGCGTACTGTTGCGAGAGACTATCTCTGATCCGCTGTTGACTCGCTATGTGTGCGTCATCATTGACGAAGCGCATGAGCGTGATCTCTATACTGACTTGTTGCTCGGATACCTCAAGCGCGTGTGCGCCAACCGGCCCGACTTCAAGCTTGTGGTAATGAGCGCGACGCTCGACTGGCGCTTGTTCGCTGAATTTTTGCCCGGATCTGCTCTCGTGCGCATACCCGTACGGACGTATCCCGTGAACATCGAGTATCATCCTGCGAACTATCGTGATGATTTGTTTGCAGCAATGCTGCGGGATATTCAGTGGATATACCACATGAACAATGAAGGGGACGTTCTTGTCTTTTTGCCCGGCGAGCGCGATATCATGGAGTTTATCGGAAAGCTTAGAGCTCTCCGATTAAAAGATCTCCATATATTGCCGCTCTATGGGGCGCTCTCTCCGAATGAACAACGGAAAGTATTCCGGGACACGGAAGGGCGCAAGGTGATTGTTGCGACAAACCTCGCAGAAAGCTCGCTAACACTCGGGCATATTACCGTTCTCGATTCGGGTCTCGCAAAGATTCCAGGATATGATGCGGCGCTTGATGTTGAAACGCTTGATCTCGCGAAGATTTCTCAAAGTTCTGCGGAGCAGCGCGCGGGGCGTGCTGGCCGTGTAGCGCCTGGGAAATGCATCCGTTACTTTTCAGAAGCGGACTTCATGTCGCGTCCGAGGTTTGATGATCCACAGATACACACGAGCGATCTCACGAGCCTTGTGCTCACCATGAAGTCTCTTGGCCTTCCGCGCGACTTTGACTTGCCGACACATCCGAGCGAAGAATCGTGGGAACGCGCAGTTGCGAAACTCAAAGTATTTGGTGCTCTTGATCATATGGGTGCGTTCACATCGTATGGACGAGAGATGGTGCATTTTCCTCTTGAGCCGGAACTTGCGCACTTTGTGCTGCAAAATCGGCGTGCCTCGTTTGGGTGTCTCAAGATGGTCGTCGTCATGGCTGCCATGCTCACCGTCGGTCGTTTTTTCGTTCATGATTCCGACGATAGTGGATTGGAACATGCAAAAGAGTATTTTCGGAGTCGCGGCGGTGACTTTATGACGCTTTGGAAAATCTGGCAGGGATATTACAAGTCAGGATTTAGTGATGCATGGTGTGTTACACACAAGCTTAATCCACAGTGGATGAAAGCAGCGAGAACCATGCGCGCTGAAATTCGGCGTACCCTAACGCGATTAAAGATACTGCATGTTGAAGTGGACGCGCGTTATGCGGAGCGAATTGATGCGGCGATCGTAAAAGGATTTTTACCAAATCTCCTTTGCTACCATCGCAACAATCTGTACCGCAATGCTCGTTTGAGTGAGCCGGTGAGTCTTTTCCCAGATTCCGCGCTCTTTGAACAATTGCCACCGTATGTCGTGTCTTATCAACTGCGACGGACGACGCGTCTGTATGCACACTGCAATCAGATGGTTTCGCACGAGTTACTTCTCGAGATTGCCCCGGGCGCCCTTGTGCCGATGGTGATTAAATCAGGCGCCGCGCGAGACCTTCACGATGAGACCGTTGAGAAGAAACATTCGATTCATATGGCGGGTGTCTTGAGGATCTCAAAGGGAGGGAAAGAGCGTATCGTACATGTGGATGTTGACGTGGTACGAGATGGTGCGCATACTGTTTCTCTTGTCGATCGCGGTTCGCTTGTCATTGACGAATCACGATTTCCTGTAGCGCGACTGCCACTGTCACGAGACACCGTCACACTTCTTACGGAGCACGATATCCGTGTGCTCGGTGAGATCCCGACAACGCAAGAGCTTTTGAGCGAGCTTTATCTCCCAGATTCCGTGTGTGTGGAAATACTTGCGGCTCTTAAACAGCTTGGCTATGTTGCCAAGAATTTGCCGCCCAAAAAAGTTCCACGCAGTGTTCTACCTTCGGCACAACGATTTAGAGAGGAAAGAAAAGGGGCGAGAAAGCCTGCGGATCGCCTCGTGTTTGGGCTCTACGAGAAACCGCTTGACGAACTGCATTTTTCTGCGAGCGCGCGTATGCATCTCTTTGGACTTGGCATCGCGACAATCGGCGATCTTCTAAAGTACAGCGAAGTCGGCCTTGAGCGCGCTTTGCGAACTCTTGGAAAAGGGCGCGATGATATCGTTCTCGAAGTGAAAGAACAACTTGGATTTTTCGGTCTGGTTCTTTTACCGAGCGACCCTGGCGGCTGGGGAGAGAGAAAAAAAGGAGAAGGATGGCGTATCACGGACAATGAGCTTTCCGAAGCCGTTTTTTCGGGCAATTCTCTCTCCGAAGAAGAATTTTCTCACATTGTTGGTGACCAGTTTCCTCTGTTCAAACAATTTCGCGAAGGAGACGATAGCGAGAAGCTCTTGGCGCGTAATGCTCTTACGGCCCTTAATCTTGGACTATGCAAGAAGAACGCCAGTTCGATTGGTAAACGGCTTGAGTATGGCAGAAAGGAATTCATGCTCGAATGGGACGATCTCGTGCAAGAGGGCAGTATTGGCTTGATGCGCAGCATTGAGACATTTGACTATACCCGCGGATTTCGTTTCAGCACCTACGCGACATGGTGGGTGCGTCAGATCATGATCTGTCTTTTGGATGAATGGCTCCGTCCGGTGCGACTTCCCGTTTACGTGGCGGAACAGTTTAAACAAAAGATTGACAAAATGAATGATGCGTGCATCGTGCTCGCGCAGAAGGGCAATATGCATCCCACGCGGGATGACGTTGCTCGAGAATTAGGCATTACCGGCGACGCGCTCGAACGATTGTTGGTTCTCCATAAGTTTTGGCAGACGGACTCACTTGATCGCGTCGTGATCGAAGGAAGAGAGTCGGAACAGGACGTTCTCGTGAGCGACTCTGTCTCTGACACGCGCGATTCGGCAGAAGAGCGGTATATTAATCAGCAGTTGATTGACTTTGTTTGCAAGCTTATTTCTGAAAGCAGTGCACAACCGGTTGATCATCGCTGTATTGAGCTCTACTATGGGCTCAATGGCAACCGAGAGCATACGCTTGAGGAGATTGGCGAACAGTTTGGTGTTACACGAGTGAGAATTCGCCAAAGAATTGCGAAGGTGCTTGATTCACTGCGTACGCAGGAGAATTGGGAGCGCGCGCGGGAATACGTGTCGTGGCTCCCCGCTCCCGGGTATATTCGCAGGACGGATATGGTGGTTGGCGAATCTGCGCGTGAACGCGTTGTGCGAAAAGATCGCACACGTGAAGAAATTGCAGAGGAACTCGTGCGGCGGGCGGCGCTTACCAATGAAGTTACTGTTGATGATCTCAAGAAAGGAGAGGGCTTGTCAGAAGACCTCGTACTACTGCGCAGACAGCTTATCGGAGAATTTAGCATTAAGGCAAAGCTCTCCACGGCATTTACGGCAGAGTATTTCAATCTGTCGGACGAGATTGCCGCAGAAGAGGAACTTGCATACTTGACTGTTGTCGATGGAGTGAACAAGGAAGATGTGAGAGACGCGCCGGCATGGCGCTGGGACGCGATGCGTATCATACTCCAAGCGGCGGATGCCGATGGCTGTACGTCGGAAGATATATTCGGGACGAGCAGGGTGGCGCACATAGCACACGCTCGACACGTCGTCATGTATCGCTTGCGAGAAGAGCTCGCATTGCCATTCACGACGATCGCGCGGTTTTTGGGCAACAAGGATCATTCAACCATTATCCACGGCTACTATCGCATCAAACGGGAGTATGTGCCGGCACGGTTGAAGTAGAGTCGTTACCACAACTATACCCATCCCAACGCAAAGCGTTGGGATGGGTGGAGGTACCATCCATGAAAATACAAGGAGTGCTTTCCGTAGAGGGCATCAACCTGCACGTGCAGATTGATGCGGGAGATGAAGCAAAAGATGTGTTCGTTACGAATCTGCCGCCGCACGCTCTCGTGTTTACACGCGAACGTTTGCGAATCGAGGCGCTTGGTTTCTCGCAAGAGATTGTTGACACGCTTTTGCGGCAGAGGATCTTTCATTTGAATGATCTCGTTAATGAATACTGGGAGTTTACTCTCGAGAATGTTCCAAGCGAGGTGCGCGCAGATGTAGAAAAAACGCTCGAACTCTTTCTTGATGCTGCACTCATACCGTTCTCGGAAGAAATCCCTGAAGGTTTAGCGGCGCCGGAAGAATTAAAGCGTAGTGTGGCAAAACTTAAGGAGCTTCAAGAGATGCTCAATAGTGGGGCGCATTCCGAATCTCTCATTACAGAGGAGATTGAGAGCGGTACTATAGAGCGCGAGACCTCTGTTTCTGTGGCAAGTAACGGCGTTCATAACGAGAGCATTTCTGTCCTCGGACTTCCTGCGGGAGTTACAAGAGAATTACAGGGCGCTTTAGGTGTCACAGCGCTTGGCGACTTTGGCACAAAACATGTTGGTCGTAGAGAACTCGCTACACTGCGCTACATGAATGAAAAAATTCTTGCGCGCATCGAAGCAGGTCTTTTGCAGCATGGTTTGGAACTTCCTACTTGAGGTTTGAGTTCATGAGAAACAAAGAACAAGCACTTGCTACAAAATATCTCCAAAAGGATGCGGGCAGCGACGGGCGGAATTTGCACAACGCGCAAGCGCTTGCACAGTTACAGAAAAAAATTGGTATTGCATTCCGTAACCCCGCTCTGCTCTCGGAAGCGTTGACGCATCGCTCATTTCTTAATGAAGTGCCGAAAGAGAAGCGCGAGCGATTCGCGCATAACGAAAGACTTGAGTTTCTCGGAGACGCGGTACTTGAACTTGCGGTAACCGATAAGCTCTATCGCATGTTTCCGGGAGTGCCCGAAGGTAAGCTCACGGACTATCGCTCCGCTCTTGTCAATATGACCTCTCTTGCCGAAACTGCGGACAAGCTCGGTTTGAACGACTTTTTACTTCTCTCTCAAGGAGAAGTTAAAGGTCCCGACCGCGCTCGCGAGCGCATTCTGGAGAACGCGTTTGAGGCGCTTGTCGGCGCGATCTATATCGATCGAGGGTTTGGTGTCGCGACACTGTTTCTCGATGATGTATTGTTCGTGAAGATTGATACGATCATAGCAGGACGACAGTATCTCAATCCAAAAAGTCATTTTCAGGAGATAGTGCAGGAGCGCGAAAAAGTTACTCCTCATTATGAGACGCTCAAAGAAACAGGAACAGATCATGAAAAAGTTTTTCGTATCGGCGTGTTTTTTGGAGAACGATTAGTGGCGGAGGGTGACGGCAAGAGCAAACAGGAAGCCGAGCAAGATGCTGCCCGGAAAGCTCTCGAAAAAGAGTACGGTATCGTTCTCAAAAATAGTTCTTTGTAATGAGAATGGATGGGACACATGCCGGAAATCATCGTTGATCGGTATGGTGAAAAGATTGCAATAGCTGTGTCGGAACAAAAACTCGAACGGTTTGAGCTTAATCATGGCGATGGCAGTCTTGCAAGAATGTTTCAACTTCTTGCTGATCGTCGTCATAGTCTTGCCGATGTTGCTCGACATTTCGGTCTTTCTCGCGAGAGAGTACGACAGATATATCATGACAATCTTGAGCCGTATTTTGATGAAGGTGGAGGGGAGCGTCATGTTCTGTATTCTGCTCTTCGGGTTCACGGAAAATTCCCAGACTATGTATTGCGTGTCTGGAGAGTTGCGAGAAAACAGGGTATTCGAGTTGAACACATCAATTATCAGGATACTGAAGGAAGGGTGTGGATGACCGATCATAACGCTCTGCAACTAAACGGTACATTTTGCCAGGTGCGTTTCGGGGCAAATATCAGGAATCCCAGCGGGAAAAAAAGCGGTTTCTGGACAATGGTGAACGTACCGGTTGATGAGATCGAAAAGTTTGATTTTCATGTGTTCGTTGTCCAAGTTCCCGACATTCCAGAAAAATTTTTCATTGTTCCTTCCAAAATGCTTGCAACGATACCGCGACACAACTCTGTAACAAAAGATAGAGCGTTGCGGGAAGTATACCTGCCACTCGGAAAGTGGTACGAATACTCGCAAGACTGGAAATTTCCCTGGAATAAGTACGAAAACGCCTGGCATCTGTTAAAGGAAAAGAAAGAGTGATCATTTCATAGACTGTGAATTACGAAACTCCCGCACACACCTGCTGCGGGAGTTTTTTCATACATCACAAAACCGCTTCAAGATTGAAGCTTCTGTCTTTCACACAATGTACACAACAAAAAACACAAATAACGAAAACAAAAACATCAGATTACTTTCGGGATGGGAAATGGGGTCAAATGGGCAGGATGCAGAAATGGGGTCAATCAGAAATGGAAAGAAATGGAAAGAAAAAAGAAATGGGGTCAGCCACCATTTCTCAATTTCTATGATATTATAACTCCATGCCACGCATCGCACGCACCGACATTGCTGATACTGTGTACCACGTTCTGAACCGTGCCAACGCACGGGCACAGATTTTTGATTCGAAGAAAGATTACGATCTCTTTGAGAACATTCTTGAAGAAGCCGTTGAACGTTTCAGTATGCGCCTTCTTGCGTACTGCCTCATGCCGAATCACTGGCACCTAGTGCTCTACCCGCGTGCCGATAACGACCTCTCACGATGCATGACATGGCTCACGAATACGCATACCAGGCGCTGGCACGTGATGAAACAGACGGTGGGACAAGGACATCTCTACCAAGGCAGGTATAAATCATTCTTGTGCGAAACTGACTCGCATTTTGTAACCCTTGTTCGGTATGTCGAGCGCAACGCCCAAAAGGCCAATCTCGTTCAACGAGCGGAGAACTGGAGATGGTCGAGTGTGTGGCGAAGGGAGAATGGTACAGAGCGGCAGAAGAAACTCCTCTCGCAGTGGCCCGTGTCGGAGCCGCATCAGTATCTTGCACTGCTCAACGAGCCACAGACCCAGGCAGAAGAAGATGCTCTTGAGCGATCAATCACCAAAAATATTCCATTTGGCACTGAGCAGTGGCAGGGTGTTATTATCAAGAAGTATGGTCTGGAACAAACACTGCGATCAGTTGGTAGGCCAAGAAAAAATGGTGGCTGACCCCATTTTCCTCCATCCCCATTTTCCTCAAGAAAAAATGGTGGCTGACCCCATTTTCCCCCACCCATTTTCCCCCACGAGATTTCTCGGTAGAATCCTTGATTGCTTCGTCGCTTTCGGCCTTACGTTTCTTTTGAATTACACCCTGTGGTGAGTATTCCCGCAGGGTGTTTCTGTTTTGTGGAACAGTAGTCGTGGACTGTGGATAAATCGCTTGCGGATGTGGGGCAAAGTGGAATACACTGATAACTAAGTGGGAAAAAGTGGGAAAAAAGGGCCCACGACGATATGTTGATCGGTGAGTATATACACACGCTTGATGCGAAAAAGAGACTCTCACTTCCGGCTAAATTTCGCAAAGAGCTGGGTAAAAAGGTGGTAGTGACATACGGATTGGACAAATGTCTGTTTGTCTATCCGGTGAAAGACTGGGAACGCGTGAGCGCTAAACTCTCGGAACTTTCAGTGGGGAAGTCAGATACCAGAGGATTCAGCAGATTTATACTCGCAGGCGCAGTGGAAGTTGATGTGGATTCGATCGGAAGGATACTCATCCCCGACTTTTTAAAAGAGTATTCTCATCTGGCGAGCAAGGTAGTGTTCGCAGGAGTGTACAACAGGGTTGAGATCTGGAACGAAGGGGCATGGAGTGAATACAAGAAGCGGATTGGAGAGCAGGCTGACGCGCTGGCAGAAAAACTCGGTGAGGTTGGAGTGTTGTAAGATATGCATGTACCAGTACTGACAGAAGAGGTTGTACACGGTTTGGATATCAAGACGGATGACGTGGTGCTCGATGGGACGCTCGGTGGCGGAGGACATAGTCAGGCAATCTGTGCCCGGTTAGGAACGAAAGGCATGTTCATAGGAATAGACGCGGATATTGCTGCGGTAGAGAGAACTCAAAAACTCCTTCGTGGATGCGCTTGCCAGGTCAAACTCGAACAGTCAAACTTCCGATATTTAGATAGGATCATCGGTCAACATAACGTCTCCCACGTTTCTAAGGTTTTGTTTGACCTTGGGATTAGTTCGTTTCAGATAGATGCTCCTGTGGAAGGTGAAGAAGGCAGAGGTTTTAGCTTTCAGAGAAATGAGCCGCTCGTGATGACCTTTGAACAGCAGCCGGGTGATAGATTGACCGCAGGACAGCTTTTGGCAGTTGGAGACGAAGAACAATTAACGACGATCATATCGCGATATGGCGAGGAAAAGTATGCACGCCGTATCGCCCGTGCGATTGTCACTGATCGGGAACAAAAACCGATCGAAATGACGCAAGATCTTGTGCGTATTATTCGCGAGGCAACGCCCGCGCTGTATCATCGGGCACGATCGCACTTTGCGACAAAGACATTTCAAGCGCTTCGAATGGCAGTGAATGATGAACTGGGAGCGCTCGAAGAAGGTTTAGAAAAAGGCTTCAAAGCGCTTGCAAGCGGAGGACGAATGGCAGTGATCTCTTTTCACAGTCTCGAAGATCGGATCGTCAAAAATTTCTTTCGAGACCAGGAAAAAAGCGGTCTTGGAACGAGGATAACGAAAAAGCCAATCGTGCCATCGCAAGAAGAAGTACTGCGGAATCCTCGGTCGCGAAGCGCAAAGTTGCGCATATTTGAAAAAAATGAAGCACTACAGTGAAACAGTCCAAAATCCCGAACGAAAAGTGTTCTTTCTGCTGGCTGCAATTTTACTTTGTTTGTTTGCTGTGTATGGCTTTTTATTAAATGCGACTATTGTTCGCGTTGTTGCGCGAGAGGCGGCGATTGGGTTTATCTCCGAACTCGATGTGCAACTCGGCGAGCTTGAATTTTCATATATTTCTCTGCAGAACACTATTGATCTTAACATGGCATATAATCGAAATTTCGTAGATGCGCCGTCGCCGATTTTCATCTCGCGCGAGTCAAGCGGCCGAAGCCTTTCATTGTTGCCGAATCAAGGTGAGTTGTAATTCTGTTTTTTGTCCACGATGCAATGAATCGACGAGCGATATTCCGAATCAGAATACTATTTGCGGGGATCTTTCTTTTTGCTCTGCTCATTGTTTCGAAGCTCTATCTGGTGCAGATAGTGAATGGCGACATTCTTTCCGAGCGGGCGGAACGCCAGTATATGAATCCAAGTTACGTCACGTACAATCGTGGCGCTGTCTTTTTTGAAGACAAGGATGGTAAACCGGTTTCTGCGGCAACTCTCAAGACGGGATTCATTGTGTATCTAAATCCCGTGCATATTGAAGATGCGCCGGCAGTGTATGAGCAACTTGCGCAGCACATTGAGATAGACAAGGAAGCATTCCTCACGAAAGCGGGAAAGAAAGATGATCCCTATGAAGAGATTGCAGTACATGTGGATAGTGAAACGGCGAACAAGATCGAGGCGCTCAAAATTCCTGGTATTCATCTGCAGAAACAGAAGTGGCGCTTCTATCCCGGCGGATCGATGATGTCGCATGCGCTTGGTTTTGTCGGATGGGAAGGAGATGACTTGAGTGGGCGCTACGGTATCGAGCGATACTATGACGATGTTTTGAATCGCAGTGACGAGGGGGTGTATGTCAACTTTTTTGCCGAGATATTTTCAAATTTGAGCAAGGTGCTCGCAAAAAACAAAAAACGATCCGAAGGGGATATCGTGCTCTCAATCGAGCCTTCGGTGCAAAGTTTTCTTGAAAAGCAGCTTGAAGAAGTTACCATGGAGTGGCATGCTCGTGCGGCGGGCGGCATTATTATCAATCCACAAAACGGAGAAATGTACGCGATAGCCGCATATCCCGCATACGATCTAAATGCATTCGGTGAAGAAAAAAATTCTTCCATATTTGCGAATCCCCTCGTAGAGAATGTATTTGAAATGGGTTCGATCATTAAACCGCTGACGATGGCGGCAGGTCTTGATGTCGGTGCGGTGACTGCGGAAACAACCTACTATGATGCGGGGTTTGTCGAGATGAACAGCGCGCGCATTGAGAATTTTGACGGCAAAGGGCGCGGAAAAGTTGATATGCAAAAAGTGCTCAACGACTCTCTCAATACCGGCGCTGTGTTTATAGAGCAGAAAATTGGCAATGCAAAATTTTCTCAATATTTTCGCGACTATGGACTCGGTGAAGAGACGGGTATTGATGTGCCGAATGAGACCATGGGTCTGCTTGATAACTTGGATAGCCCGCGTGACATCGAACATGCGACAGCGGCGTTTGGACAAGGTATTGCTATGACGCCGATTGGCACCGTGCGGGCGCTTTCTGCTCTTGCAAACGGCGGCAAACGTATTACACCGCATCTTGCGAAGCGGATTGAGTACAAACTTGGCTACTCAAAGAGTATTGCATTTCCTCCGGATAAACAGGTGCTCGAACCAGAGACTTCGGAGGAGATTACTCGCATGCTCGTGCGTGTCGTTGACGAAGCGCTTCTTGAAGGGAAGGTCAAAATGGATCAGTACAGCATTGCGGCAAAAACAGGTACAGCTCAAATTGCCAAAGAGGGGGGCGGAGGCTATTATGATGATAGGTACTTGCACTCGTTCTTTGGGTACTTTCCGGCGTATAAGCCGAAGTTTTTGGTATTTTTGTATGTGATTGAACCGAAAGGGGTGCGCTATGCATCAGCAACGCTCACGCATCCGTTTATTGATATTGCAAAGTTTTTACTAAATTACTACCAAGTGCCTCCCGATCGGGGAGCTGTAGTGCCGTAGTTTCTTTTAGTAATGAAAAATTTTTTACGAAAAAGCGCCGCAACGCTCCTTGGCTTTCTTGCGCGCATGATCGTGCGGAAGTATCGGCCAAAGATTGTTGCCGTAACGGGAAATGTCGGCAAGACTTCAACAAAGGATGCCATATTCAGCGTTCTTGAGATCGGGCGCCATGTTCGCAAGAGCGAAAAGAGTTTTAACAGTGATATCGGTATTCCGCTTATCATTATTGGCGCGCACAATCCTTGGTGGAATATCTCTAAATGGTTTTCGGTATTTTGCCAAGCAATTTCTCTTCTTGTATTGAAACACGAATATCCGGTTTGGCTTGTGCTCGAAGTCGGCGCAGATCGCCCCGGAGATATTAAGCGTGTGACATCGTGGCTTCGGCCGAACATTGTCGTTATCACGCGGCTCGCTGATGTGCCAGTGCATGTTGAATACTTTAACTCGCGCGATGATCTTATAGCTGAAAAGCAGCGCCTCGTGCGTGCATTAGAGGAAAACGGGTTGCTCATTGTGAACCGTGATGACCCGGATGTGTATGCGATGCGCAAGCTCTTTTCGGGGCAGGTTATTTCATATGGTTTTAGCGAAGGGTCTTCGGTGCAAGCAGACTATTGCAAAGCAATGCTTGACGAAAATGGCAAGCCGCTTGGCGTGAAATTCAAAGTGGCGTATGACAATCACACGATTGAAGTGAAATTGCATGGAACGCTTGGATTTGGTCAAGCGTATGCCGCGCTTCCCGCGCTTACCGTTGGCGCCGCGAGCAATATCAAAGTCGAGGATATGCTCGACGCGCTTTCTAGGTTTGTCTCTCCTCCTGGACGTATGAGATTGCTTGATGGCGTTAAAAAGACGCTTATCATTGACGACTCTTGCAACTCATCGCCTATAGCAATGGAAAATGCTCTTGCGGCACTTGCTGAACTTCCATGCATGGGACGGAAAATTTGTATACTTGGCGATATGCTCGAACTCGGAAAATATTCTGCGGAAGAGCATAAACGCGTTGGCGCTCGCGTTGCTAAAATCGCTGATATATTACATACGGTTGGTCTGCGCGCGCGGGGAATAGCGCAAGGCGCGCTCAATAACGGCATGAGTGAAAAAGTGATTATGCAATACGATGATGCGCGCGTTGCGGGGAAGGAACTTGAACTCGCGTTGCTCGAAGGAGACATCATACTCATAAAAGGTTCTCAAGCTCTGCGCATGGAGCGTGCGGTAGAAGAAATAATGGCGCACCCTGAAAAAAAAGAGGAACTTCTTGTGCGGCAGAATCCCGAATGGCTTACTAAAGCATGATGTCTGTCTTGAAAATTTTGTACAATGGCGTAGTGTAAAAATGACTTACGGCCCTATCGTCTAACGGTTAGGACAAGGCCTTCTCAAGGCTTAAATCAGAGTTCGATTCTCTGTAGGGTCACCACATGTGATTTTTGCTAGCGCAAGTGGAACTTTGCGTTTAAGAATATGGATGATTTCGGTGTTCCACTACTTTGTTGTGATAAAGCACGTCTTTGCTTACGTATGCTCTTGAGTATAGACTGAATACATGAAATCTCCCGAGCAAGCACAAGGTCAAGAAAATGATTTCGAGGGTTTCAAGAACTGGCTGCGGAAGGATTATGATAATCAGCTCAGCCAATTAGGGCTAACGATCGAAGATATCCGCGGAAAGCGAATATTGGAGATCGGTGCATATGACAGACGCTTTGCTGCTGCGTGTCAACTTTTCGGCGTCACCGAGGACGTATATTCTGTCGAACCCTCTCTTGATGGGAGTGTTAAAGAAGGATATGCCGAACAGCATGATGCCATGGAAATTGTCGATAAACTTCCTGCCGAAATCCGGGAAAAGATCGATCAAAAAACATTAATTACCGATGCTGAACATATTCCGCTCGAAGATCAAGCGGTCGATATTGTGCTCGGCCGTAGGGTCCCGTGGTTTGGTGTAGAGCAACTTACCGATCGTATTAAAGAAGGTCTTCGAATTGCATCAGAAGTTCGGCTTTATCCCGTGACGCAAGAGATGGAAGTGGAATTCACCCAGGCCTTGAGTGCAATTAAGCGCGACATTCCAGGTGTCGAGGTTGAGTATTGCACGACGACAGACGTTGAGGTGCCGACAGAAGATGGTTCGACCCACGTGATTGAAAAGGTGGCTATCGTGCACTGCATTTAAAGT
>VMGT01000014.1 GCA_007376725.1 Parcubacteria group bacterium Greene1014_15
TCCTGTCGCCCCATCCATTTCTGAACAATTGGTTGCCATTGCTGCCAAACTTGAAGAATTTCGTAAGATGCTCGGCGCATTACGGGGACCATAAACGGGGAAGGGCACAAAGAGAAAAGAGATGATGCAATAATCAGGTTTTATGAAAAAAGAGGCGAATTATGCTAGTATGTGTGCATGATTTCATCTGAAGATATAGAAAAACTTGCGGCACTTAGCCGTATTGAGGTGAGTGATGAAGAAAAAGGGAAGCTCGGTTCCGATATCGAGTCTATTTTGGGTTATGTTTCAGAAATACAGGACGTGGTTACGGGTGGTATCACACAAGCAGAGAAGTCTCCTGTTCACAATGTGATGCGTGAAGACGAAAGTCCGCATGAAAGCGGAATATACACGGAAATCTTGCTTGCGGAGGCTCCTGCACGCGAAGGCAACTTCGTTCGGGTTAAAAAAATTCTTCCTAGCAATTATGACGATTGACATTTCACAGTTTTCGATAAGGAAAGCACACGAACACTTAATGAAGAAAGATTTCAGCGCCCGCGAACTTGCGCAGGCGCATCTTGACGTCGTTGCGGAGAAAGATGCCGACATACATGCGTATATTGAGGTGTATGATGATGTACTCGCGCAGGCGGACATTGCGGACAAACGTATTGCATCGGGCGATGTGGATACTCTTACTGGCATTCCTCTTGCAATAAAAGACAATATTTTGATTTCAGGCAGAAAAGTTTCCGCGGCGTCAAAAATTCTTGAAAACTATCATGCGACATACGATGCGCATGTGATTGGCTTATTGAAAAAAGCGAACTCGGTTTTTCTTGGTCGTACAAATATGGATGAATTTGCCATGGGTGGCTCGACTGAACATTCTGCATATGGCGTGACGCGAAATCCTTACGACCTCTCTCGCGTGCCGGGAGGTTCTTCGGGAGGTTCTGCCGCTGCGGTTGCGATGGGCGGGGCGCTCGCCGCGCTCGGCTCTGACACCGGCGGATCGGTGCGTCAACCGGCGAGTTTCTGCGGCGTCGTGGGACTCAAGCCGACATACGGCGCACTCTCGCGGAGCGGGCTTATCGCCATGGGTAGCTCACTCGATCAGATCGGGCCGATCACGAAAACGGTGAGCGATGCGGAAATTCTTTTCAAACATCTTCGCGTGCATGATCCTAAAGATAGTACGTCGCTTCCTGCATATACACAACAAAGAAGTGATGGCAAACTGACGATCGGCATCCCTTATGATTTTTTGGAAAAGGGTGTTGACCGAGAGGTCAGAAGAAATTTCGATGCATCGGTCAAAAAATTAGAGAACATGGGATATTCATGTACCGATATCAAACTGCCGCATGTGAAGCACTCGCTTGCAATCTACTACATCATCATGCCCGCCGAGGCATCGACGAATCTTGCCCGTTTCGACGGCGTGCGCTACGGCATGCGCGCTTCTAGCGATACACTTCTTGCGCAGTATGTGAAGACACGTGGCGCAGGATTCGGCGCCGAAGTGAAACGTCGCATTGTGCTTGGTGCATATGTGCTCTCGTCCGGCTACTATGATGCATACTACAATAAGGCGAACAGTGTTCGAAATTTAGTCGCGCAAGATTTTGACACTGTTTTTGGCGCGAATGAAAAGCGTGTGCATGCTATAATGACACCAACGGCGCCGACACCGGCATTTCCGATTGGAGAGAGAACTGCCGATCCTTTGCAAATGTATCTCGCCGATATATTTACGGTTCCGGCGAACATTGTCGGTGTTCCCGCGCTTGCCGTGCCTTCAGGCGTGACGGAGAGGGGGAAACTGCCGTTTGGTGTGCAATTTATGGCGCCGCATATGCGCGAAGACACACTATTCCGCATTGGCAAAGATTTTCTCGGTGAACAGCAATAGGGCTGTCTTGTTTCAAATTTTACCTCGTTTTTTAGCATGCAAAATACTCCTCCGACCACGTACCTCTTTTCTATTTTCCAATCGCTCCACAATATCTTTTTTGGATTGGGAAACTGGGATGTATATGCATTTTTGAACTCATTACGTCCATTTACGACATTTCTTTCCTTGTGCTTCATTGTTGGCATAGTTTATTCGTTTATGCGGTTTCAGCAGATTCGAAATGAGGAAGTTGCGTACTACGCATCAAAAGCTGCGGAAGGAGCTCGGGCGAAAGAAAAAAAGGGTGCATACAGGAATGAAAAATGGGATCGCGTTTTGAATCATATCGAATCGGAGAATCCGAGTGATTGGAGACTTGCCATCCTTGAATGCGACATCATTCTTGAAGAAATGGCCGAAGTGATGGGATATCATGGTGAAAATTTAGGTGAAAAACTCAAGAATGTAGAACGAAGCGATTTTACGACGATTGACCAAGCGTGGGAAGCACACAAAGTGCGCAACATGATCGCGCACGAAGGTTCCGACTTTCTCATTTCAGCGCACGAAGTAAGACGAGTAGTTGACCTCTATCGACAGGTATTTGAAGAGTTTAAGTATATTTGATATTTGTTTGCAATTTTACTCAAATTACACTATACTTCATCTTGTCATGTAGCGGAGTGGAGGAACGGTACCTCACTGGGCTCAAATTTGGGCGCATAAGAAAGTAATTTTTTATGGATTACTTGTCAAAATCGGGGAAACCTAGTAACTGGCAATCCCGAGCCAAGCCCAGCACCACTTTTTGATTTTAGGCAAACAAATTTTGATATACAGCGGACATTGTAGTACATACTACAACTCCGTTCTGGCTTGAAATCAAAAAGTGGTGCTGGGAAGGTGTAGAGACTGGTAGGCAAGCTCCAGCACCACTTTTTATTTTCGATTGAAATCAAAAAGTGGTGCTGGGTGAAGGGACAGTCCAGACTACAAACCCGGCGCGAAGCGTTTAGGGGCGATGAAAATCGTAGTGGTATGCATAACCCAGGGGCGCGGGTTCGAATCCCGCCTCCGCAACAGCGAAGAACTGCTTCTTTAGGAAGTTTGAAGACAGGCATGTGTTGTAGAAAGGAGTAGAATAAGAGTATGTTGATTTTACAGAGAACAAAACGATTCTATGGTTTTCTGTGCGTTTTTCTTTTGGCGCTGTTTACGGTGATACTCTATTTCATGGGGCAAGTGCCGATTTGCACATGTGGTTTTATAAAATTTTGGCATGGCATTGTCGTCAGTTCGGAAAATTCGCAGCATATTTCCGACTGGTATACGTTTTCCCACATCATCCACGGTTTTGTTTTTTATTGGATTCTTACGATTGTGGACAAGAAACGACGTCTGTCGTTTGGCCTTCGTCTTTTTGTTGCACTTTTTGCTGAAGTGGCATGGGAAGTTTTTGAAAACACGGATCTCATTATCAATCGCTACAGAGAAGCGACAATTTCTCTTG
This sequence comes from Parcubacteria group bacterium Greene1014_15, assembly GCA_007376725.1. GTDB lineage: Bacteria > Patescibacteriota > Minisyncoccia > Phycocordibacterales > VMGT01 > VMGT01. The sequence continues at coordinate 3,393 of VMGT01000014.1, forward strand.
ACTACTACGGCGACAGCATCATCAATTCTTTCTTCGATGTTCTTGCAATGGCGCTCGGTTTTTTCATGGCGTATCGCCTGCCGATCTCTCTCATTGTTTTTTTGGCGCTTGCCATGGAAGCTTTTGTGGGTCTCTCAATTCGGGACAATTTAATTCTTAATATCATTATGCTCATATATCCAGTTGAAGCGATTAAACAATGGCAGCTTGGGTGAGATCACCCGAAGGGTGATTTGGTACATATTGTGAATTAGGAAACTCCTCTGCAACTGTTATTGCGAGGAGCGTAGCGAAGACGCAATCTAAGAGCCTATCCACGATCTAACCGCAAAATACAAAGCAAAATATAGCTTGCCTACCGAAATGACCAAAATTCTGCTGCAAATCGCGTCTTTTTCGTCAGCGTATCTCGATATGCTTCCTCAAAATACGCAATTTTCGCAACGAATTTTGATCATTTCTCTAATGAATGGTGTATAAAAACTGGATTGCCGCGCCCCAACGGGCTCGCAATATGACGACAAAAAGATATTTCGTAATTCATAGTTACACAGCATGTGGACAACATTTTTGTGTTGATTTTTCTTTGAGATTATAATGAGTATGCGTATTTATTAGCATTATTTTTTATATGGCACACAAAATTACGTTTCTTTTGCTTGCTGTTGGTGGTTTGAACTGGCTTCTCTACGCTCTTACGGGCCAGGAAATTGGAAGTTGGGTCGGTGGGATGAGTGGCATGGTCGCAAAGGTAATCTATATTTTAGTTGGTCTTTCCGCGGTATACGAACTTGCGATGCATAAAAAAAACTGTGCACACTGTCAGAAAGTGGCGCAAAAAACATCGGTGGCATAAGATTCGATGTTTCTCTATCCATTCCATTACAGCGGTGCGCTCGAGGCGCCGCTGTTTTGTTATTTGACAAAAAACAGTTTTGATTTTAGAATACAAAACAACAGCCATTTCTCTTATGAATCAAAAATCACACAGAGTGTTGCAGTATGCGGAAAAGCTTTTTCATCGCTATGAGCGAAGATTTTCATCGCTTTTCTTTGTGTTTGGTTTTCTATGGGACAATCTGACGCTGACACGTGTTGATATGTGGCTCGATATCTCAATTATTTTTTCGTATCTCGTTATTGCCACATTTGGAATTGCTGTTCTGAACCTTAGTTTGGTGAAAAAAGAGGAGAGCATACTCAAGAGAATATCACTTTGGTCGCCGTTTCTTATGCAGTTTGCGTTTGGCGGTCTTTTCAGCAGCTTTATTGTATTCTATACTCGCAGCGCCACACTTGCGGCGAACTGGCCATTTCTGCTTTTTCTGGTATGTATGTTTGTCGGTAATGAGTTTTTCAGGAAGCATTACCAACGCTTCGGTTTTCAAATGAGTATTCTCTTTACCGCGTTATTTTCATTCAGTATTTTTTATGTTCCGATCATCGTGAATCGCATCGGCGCCGAAATTTTTCTTTTGAGCGGAGTTGTGAGTCTGGCCGCGATCGGTGTTGTTCTTTCTTTCTTTGGCAAAATCATGCCGTATCGAGTGCGCGCTTCACGCCGCATGCTCACGCGGAGTATTCCTGCAATCTATCTAGCGATCACTATCATGTATTTCACAAATCTCATCCCGCCCCTGCCTCTTTCTCTCAAAGATATGGGTGTCTATCACCGTGTTGAACGTATGAGTAATGGTGGATATAGCGTGGTCTATGAAGATAAAAAATGGTATGAATTTTTCAAACGATTTGAAGTGTTTCATCAAGTAAGGGGCGAACGTGTGTATGTGTACAGTTCGGTATTTGCGCCGACAGATTTGGATACGAGGATTTTGCATCGCTGGCAGTATCTTGATAACGCAGGTGTTTGGCAAACTGCCGACAAGCTGCAGTTTCCGATATACGGCGGGCGTGATGGCGGTTATCGTGGATATTCAGTCAAAACAAATACGAGCGTAGGGAAATGGCGAGTTGATGTGATCACAGAACGCGGCCAATTACTCGGGCGAGTCAAATTTGAAGTTGTTTCAACCGGTAGCGCGAAACTGGTGACAAAGATGTTTTGACAAAGATTAGGCCCTGTTTATTAATAACTCACCTTACGCAATATGAGTTTTGTATAAGATTATCTATGCTCGTCATTGCGAGGGCGAAGCCCGAAGCAATCCAGAGTTTCTCGACGTAATCCTAGATTGCTTCGGGCTTCGCCCTCGCAATGACGGAAAAATATTCATAATATAAGGAGGCCCCGGTGAATATGTATCCACCGGGGCGTTTTTTAGATGTCTCGATCAAGAAACTTTAGCTGTGAAACGACACCTTTAATAGTTTCATCATCAGCTTTGTTTATTCTGGCAGAGAGGCGGACTTCTCTACCGTCTCGTTTGAGGACAGAAAGAGAAAGTGTTGTTCCGGGAGGCGTATAAAGGACCTTTCGCGAGAATTGATATTGGTGATACAAGATTGTATCATCGACGGCTACCACAATATCACCTGGTTCAAGTCCCGCCTTGAGAGCTGCCGAATTTTGACGAATCGCAGTGATGAGCATGCCGCTATCATAGCGTCCCGGTGGAATACCAAACTTTTGCAAATCGCTTTGTGTTGCGAGATGTACGGAAACAAAACTAACTCCAAGTGATCCATATGAGGCGGTTTTGAACTTATCCATGTGCTGTTCAATTTGCCGCACAACGTCAATTGGAATGATGAAACCGAGTCCCGGCAACCTGGCAATGTTGATACCGATGATGTTTCCATCACACGTGAAAGTTGCACCACCGGACGTACCTGAGTTAAACGTAATATCCAGTTCCATGAGCGGTTGCGTGATTTTTACTTCGAGTGACGCCACGCTTCCCGAGGTGAATGTTTTGTTGCCGAATTGGTATCCGACAGAAAACACTTGATCGGCAACGAGCAGATTTTTTGAATTGCCAAAAGCAAGAACCGGCAAGTTGAAATGCTGCGCAATAGAAATTTTAGCGAGGTCGTGCACTGGATCATTCCAAAGAACAGTTGCAGGGTATTTCTTCCCATCGTCTGTCTCAACAAAGAGGCGTCTATTTTTCCATGGCTCGGGATTGATGACATGGTCGTTGGTGATAAATTCACCGTTGCCGCGGTATACGGCGCTGCCAAAAAAAAGAAGAGTTGGCTTTCCATTTACGGTTTTTACATCAACGTCAATTTCCGTAAGGACTTTGACGACTCCGCGTTCCACTTGTTGATAAACTAATGCGGGATCAAGTGATGCGCAGAGCGCTCGATAACTTTGCGATTCTGCGGTACCTCTGGCTTGCGCTCGGAGTGGCAAGGCGTGCAATATGCAGGTACATACGAAGAAAAGTGCGATCGCATAGAATCTAAAAGGGTTTCTATACACAGAAAATCTCCTTATTTCATTTCAAAACAACAAGATTCCCACCTATAGTATACCGCATCAAAAGAGATGAGGTATACACACGATATACACACGGATCATTCTTCGATGAAGCCTCCGGCCTGATGAGACCAGAGCGAATAGTAGATGCCCTTTTTGGCAATGAGATCCGTGTGAGAAGCATTTTCTGCGATTTTTCCTTGTTCAATGACGAGAATGCGATCCATTTTTTGAATGGTGCTCAAACGATGAGCGATCACAATTGTTGTTTTGCCTTCCATGAGAGCATTGAATGCTTGTTGAATATACATCTCACTTATACTATCAAGAGAGCTTGTTGCTTCGTCGAGAATAAGGATGGGAGCTTGTTTGAGAAATGCGCGCGCAATGGCGATGCGCTGACGCTCGCCGCCGGAAAGTTTGACGCCGCGCTCACCGACGAGCGTTTCGTACTGATCAGGGAATGCCGAAATGAATTCGTGTGCATGCGCTTTTTTCGCGGCCGTGATGATTTCCTTCATGGTTGCCCCGGGCTTGCTGTAAGAAATATTTTCTCGCAGCGTGCGATGAAAAAGCAACGGGTCCTGCGGCACGTACGAAATGTTGTTATGCAGATCATCTTGAGTGATAGCGCGGATATCTTGTCCGTCAATCTCAATGGACCCCTTTGAGATATCGGCAAAACGCATAAGCATTTTTGTTATGGTCGTCTTTCCGGCGCCCGAGTGTCCGACAATACCGACTCTTTCACCGGAAGGAATGTCGAGTGAAAAATTGTTGAACACGGCTGCAGTATTGGGTCCATACAGAAATGTAATATTCTTAAACGAGATTGCACCCTTCCTGATGCGCACTTTCTCGGGTTTAACGGGATCAAGAATGTCAGGTGTCTGTTCAAATACATCCACCATTTCAACTGCGTATGAGACGGATTTTCCGACTTGGGAGATTGATTTTCCAAGATGCCAAATGCTCCCGAAAATACCAGCCAAGTATGTTTCAATAAGTACGATTGTACCGTTTGATATCGTGCCGGCGAGCCACATTTGTATCGAAAAATATAGACCGCCAACTTGAAGAAGCGCCATGAATAATCCTTGGACGGTGTTTTGGATTGTGTCGAAGTTCCATGCGGCGGTACGTGCTTTCATCTGTTGTGTTGTTACTTCGCCGAAAGTATCTTCTTCGCGGAATCGCGCGGCGAAAATTTTTATATTGAGGACGTTTGAGAGCACATCGGAGAGACGAGCGGTGACCGCGGAGTCCGCAGTTGCTTCGGAGAGATCATACTTTGTTCGCACCTTAACGAATACGAAGGTGATGACTAAATATATGCAGCACCAAAAAAGGAAGATCGCGGCGATCAGTGGCGCGAGCGCGAAAAGCACGACAAGAATACTTACGAATTGGATACCCGTCATCCAAAATGAAAAAAGAAACTGATCCTGTATGGAATCGTATCCTTGAATGAAACGCCGTGTTTTTGCGACAAGAGAACCAGCAAAGGTTTCTGAGAAAAAGCGGTATGAGTGGGCTTGAATTTTTGAAAAAGCATAGTCGGCAAGGGCACGAGTTACAAGCCCGTGTGTTTTGACAATACAATAATCTCCGAGACGATACAGAGCGTTGTAGGTGAGTGTTAGAATCGCGATCGCAAGCATGAGACTCATGAGCCTATCTGCAACGAGCGCGGGCGTATCCGCGTGTGTGATGACATCAACGATGTCTCGGTAGTAGAGGGGGACGAGCTGTGTGACGATTGTCGCGCCGCCGTAGGCGCCGAACATCATGAAAAAAGGCCACTTGTATTTTTTGACCTGTCGCCAGTAGTAGGGAATAACTCTTCTGAAGGGATTCTTTGCCATAGTTGTTTGTTATTATAGTACGTGGAAATGCGAAAAAGCGAGCAAGCTAAATCCAATGGAAGCGAGCGTTGCGCTTTGAGTAGTTTGTTGATTTAATACGTGAAGATTACACATGCCGGGGTAGCTCAGTTGGTTAGTAGCGTGGGACTCATAAGCCCAAGGTCGAGAGTTCGAATCTCTCCCCCGGCACCATTTAGGAAATTGCGAGTTGGAGACAGCCGCCTCGCTTCGCAAATTCTGAATTAAATGCCGCCAAAGAAAAACTTGAAATTGTCAGCGGTGCGGCTCCGCCGCCTTTCGGATTTTTCGCGGGGGGTTCTCGCCGCCGTAGGCGGCGAAATGGGTTCGCACTAATTCAAGAATAGAGCACTTGAAAGTTTGTTATTGGAAAGACACACGGTCGAAACACAATACCCCATACACATCAAAGATGTGTATGGGGTAGCGGAAGCGGGTGTGAGGTTCTTATCCTGTTCTCGGTCTGTCATAAAAACAGAGGAGACAATTAACCTTCTTGAGAGATCGCGTATCATTTATATGATACGTCTAGAGTCTCCACATAGCGCTTCTTGTTTCTCGAAGAGAAACAATATATGCATCAAGAACTTCTTCGGCGTCCTCTTTTTTCCCATTTCGCTCAAGCCAGAGTGCGCGTGCCAGAACGTCGTCTTCGGTTATATATCTGCGTCGAGGGGGTGTGATAGAGATAACGCCTGCGCTCCAGGAACAGATATAATAACGGTATTTGGTTCGAATGATATGAATCATCGCATGTCCTCATCACGAACAAGCTCCATTCTTATCTCTCCGAGTGCTACCGTAGCCCTATTCCTGCGATGCCTTTTTCGTCGTTTGTCGTTTTTTGGTATTGGCGCAAACATTTCAGCGACCAGTTGCTCGAGAATGGGTTGCACAATAGCTCGCACGCTTTCAACATCACAGCCGATCTTATGCGCGATCGAAGCAGTATTGCGATGAAATTCATTCGAGCCGACAATGGGCACATGCTCGCTTTTGAGAGACTGCTTCAAAAGGCGTCGAAGGATGTCGACCTCTTCGCAGAGTTCAATAACGAATGAATATCCTGGCGGTTGATTGGTGCAAAAGTGTTGCCCAAACATCTCGTTAAGATCCCATTTCTCTCCGTCAGAGAACACGAGATATTTACCATCAACACCGAGTATGCTTCCAAACGGAAACTCTCGCTCATGATTTTCCACGTTTTTCTCCTGTGGAAAAAGTGTCAAGTGAACTGAAGACCTGTGGTCTTTTTAACACGGCGAAGTAGAAATTGCAAAATTTTGTTGAATCGACTGGATGTATCTGTTGATATATGGTTAGTATAATTTCCTGTCACATGATACAATCTAGCAATGCCGGTTTTTAAAAAAATCAACAAGGATTTTTTTAAAGTTTGGAATCCGTCAATGGCATATGTTGTTGGCTTTTTCGCTGCAGATGGATATATAACCCTCAACAACCGCGGAGCATATTTCTGGAGCATTCAAATTACGGATGGACAGTTGCTTGAAAAGATAAAAAAAGTAATTGGATCAGAACATAAAATTAGCGTGCGACCAGGATTTGAGAATGAAAGCGCACTATTTCGTTTGCAGATTGGTAGCAAAGAAATGTGTACTGATTTGCGCGAGCTTGGTTTTGCGCAACGTAAAACAAAGAATCTTACAGTTCCCAATGTTTCCCCAAAATACTTTGCTGATTTTGTTCGTGGTTATTTTGATGGTGATGGAAATGTTTGGAGTGGATATATGCACAAAGAGAGGAAAAAGCAATCGAAGTCTATACTTACCGCATTCACCTCATGTTCTGAAAATTTTTTGCTCACATTACATCAACGTCTTGGAGATTATGGGATAACTGGCGGTGGTGTTTATTGCAAAAATAACGCTTTTTGTTTAAAGTACGGCATGAAAGACTCCCTCGTTCTTTATGGGCTTATGTATAGAAAGATTACCGATAATTTATATCTAGAGCGAAAGAAAAGAGTTTTTGAGGATTTTTTAAATATTTGCAGTCGTAGCTCAATTGGTTAGAGCGCCGCCTTGTCACGGCGGAGGTTGCGGGTTCAAGTCCCGTCGATTGCGCAACATTTTTATGAAAGATACTGCTTTAGTTATTTTTGTCGATTCGAAAGGTCTCGTACTTTTGCAACAGAAAACCTACGATGCTCCTCACTTTCCGGGAGTCTGGTCGCTTTTTGGTGGAACGATTGAGGGGGGCGAAACAGCATTGGAGGCGGCGCAAAGAGAGACAAAAGAAGAACTTGGTCTCGTGCTCCGAACTACCGCGTTTACTTTTTTCAGGGATTTTCCATCGCTTGAGAAAAATCGTACGATTTTTGTAGCGTCTATCGACGATACCATAATGCCCGTGCTTCAAGAAGGGCGAGGATTAGGTTATTTCAGTAAAAAAGAAATTGAGCATCTGAATATGCCCCTACATATTCGCAAAATTCTCCGCATATATTTTGATGTGACAAAAAAAACGAGAAAAGATTCCTGACACCTTCATTCACCTTATTCAACTGAAAATATCATAGAACATTATATGTGTCAAATTGACAAGCCTTTTGAACATTATTATCGTAAGCAAAGATAGTTTGTGGATTCCGAAAAAATACATGTAAAGGAGATAGAGAGTGTTGCAAAAGTCAGGGAACAAGCGCGACGACAGAACCGAACTTATTATTCTCGGTTCAACCGGTTCGGTTGGGCGACAGACGCTTGACGTGGTGCGTGCCCTCCCGACATTATTTCGCGTCGTGGCTCTTTCTGCGCATCGCAATGTTTTGTTACTCAAGCAACAGATAGATGAATTCAGTCCACTCTGCGTGGCAGTTACGGACGAGTCTGCCGCAACTGAACTGTGTTTCGGCTCGAAAGTTCCTACGCTTTCGGGTCGAAAAGCGCTTGTCGATCTCTGCTCTAGGGATGTCGGGGATATTGTTGTAAATGCAATTGTCGGTATGGCGGGAATTGAGCCAACACTTTTTGCGCTCTTGCACGGGAAAGATGTCGCTCTTGCAAACAAGGAAACGATGGTGTCGGCTGGCGCGCTTGTGATGCATGCGGCACGCAAGCACCAGGCAAAAATTATTCCTGTCGATTCCGAGCCGAGCGCGATCTATCAGTGTATACAAGGACAGCGTCAAAAGGCGATCAAGCGGATCATTTTGACTGCTTCCGGCGGGCCGTTTCGCGAAGCTTCGATCGAAGAAATGAGCAGAGCGTCTGTTGAAGATGCTCTCGCACATCCGACGTGGCGCATGGGAGCAAAGATTTCTGTCGATAGCGCGACCATGATGAACAAGGGGTTTGAGGTTATTGAAGCGATGCATCTCTTCAACCTTCCTCCGTGGAAGATTGACGTTGTTGTGCATCCGCAATCAATTATTCACTCACTCGTTGAATTTATTGACCACTCGACGCTTGCACAGCTTGGTTTTCCCGATATGCGTGTACCAATCCAGTATGCTCTTTCAGGTGGAGAACGGCATGAGAATCACAATATACGACAGCTTGATCTCGTGCGGATTGGTCAATTTACATTTGAGTCTCCGAATCCGGTAAAATTTCCTTGCTTACAGCTCGCGCGGGAAGCTGCTGAAAAAGGCGGCACATATCCCGTAGCACTCAATGCGGTGAATGACTATCTTGTCGAAAAATTTCTTCGGCGCGAGATTTCGTTCTGGGCGATTCCGAAGGGGATTGAATATATTCTTTCTCTACATGAATCGGTAACGACCGGTTATGATCTCTCGGATATCTATGGCATTCGTGACTGGGTGTGCGGAATGCTTGATTCGCATCCATTGTAAGAGTTTATCTGTCTATGAAACGAACGACTTCGCTGAAGTCGTTCGTTCTTTGTTTTTGCAAAATACCATATCCTATCCTAGTATATTGAGTGCACACAAGCCGATGTAGCTCAGTTGGTAGAGCACGTTCTTGGTAAGAACGAGGTCTCCGGTTCAATCCCGGACATCGGCTCACGGTGGTACAAAATTGTGAATTACGAAACGCCAAAATCCTCCTTGTTCCCCCTTTACAAAGGGGGAAACTCCTCAAGCTCCTCCCTTTATGAAAGGGAGGTTGGGAGGGATTTCTGATAGTTTCGTAATTCACAGTACAAAACAATTCTCGCTCTGCGCGTGGATTTTGTGTTTCTGGGTGTGTATGGCGTATGTATTTGTGCATTGTCGTAAAGTTTTTTGTTATTAGTTGCTATAATAAATTACATGACAGAAAGTCTTATTATCGGGGCATTTTTAGGAGGACTGATCTCGTTTCTTGCTCCGTGTGTGCTCCCTATTATTCCCGGATTTCTTGCGTATTTAGCGGGAGCGAGCACGACAGAAACAAGTTCCAAACGCAAAGAAATTTTCATGAACAGTGTTTTCTTTGTGTTTGGTTTTGGTGTTGTTTTTGCTCTTCTCGGCGTGCTTTTGAATACGCTTCTTGAGAATATTGCCTATGATGTGCAACTGTGGCTGTCGAGACTTGGTGGTGTGATGATCATTTTCTTTGGTCTCTATCTGGTGGGACTCATTAAAATTCCTTTTTTGGAAAAGGAATATAAGTTTGGAGTAAAGACAAAATTTAAATCTCGCTACGTTACCTCTTTTCTGTTTGGTTTAGCTTTTGCTGCCGGCTGGACACCATGCGTTGGTCCGGCTTTAGGGGTTATCCTCGGTCTTGCGGCGACAGCGCCAGGATCTGCTTTCATTCTCCTTTTAACGTATGCATTGGGTCTCGGGATTCCATTCCTCATTGTGGGTTCGTTCACCGGTCATGCGGCAGAGTTTATCAATCGTCATGCTGTAGGGCTCAACTATCTCAACATTGTTTTCGGGATCATCCTTCTCATCCTTGGTATTCTCATATTTACTCAAAAACTTTCTCTCATTGCTAATTTTGAATTTCTCAATAGACTACTCCTTACATAAATGAATGTCTTAAGGCCATACATTCTTGTCGCGGTTATCGTTCTTATTGCAAGCTCGATCTATCTTATCAATAGAAGTAGTGTGCGCAGGACGGGATCAGATGAATCCGTACCGGTTGTTCCGCGCATTTCTTCTGAACAACAGGGGATGAAAAAAGAGGAAAAATCAGAACGTTATGAAGTAGCAAAAGAGATCACGAGTCCCGATGGTTTTATAAATACCGACGGCATCACTATCAGCAGTCTTATTGGCAAAAAAGTTATTCTTGTTGATTTTTGGACGTATAGTTGCATTAATTGCCAACGGACAACGCAGTATCTCAATGCATGGTATGAAAAATATAAAGACAAAGGCTTCGTTATCATTGGTATGCATACCCCGGAATTTGAATTTGAGAAAGACTACAATAACGTAACGTCGGCAGTGAAAAAGTTTGGCATACAATTTCCTGTCGTGTTGGATAATGATTACTCAACATGGACTGCATACAAAAATCGCTATTGGCCACACAAGTATCTCATTGATATTGATGGCTATATTGCGTATGACCATATTGGCGAAGGGGCTTATGAAGAAACGGAAAAGAAAATACAGGAGCTTTTAGAAGAACGTACGATGGCGCTTGGTATGGATGAGGAGATCAATAGGGATATTTCTGTACCCACGGGAATCACACAGGTCAATTCTTCAATGATTCGAAGCCCGGAGACGTATTTTGGCGCGGCGAGGAATTCTAATCTTGGCAATGGGGAAGCAAACACGGTTGGGCTTCAAAATCTTTCTCTGCCAGTGAACACAAAAACGAACACACTGTATTTGAGTGGCGAGTGGGATTTTCAAGATGAATTTGCCGAGAATAAAAATGCTCAAGCAAAGATAACTTTTCGCTATCAGGCTCAAAATGTATATTTTGTTGCCGGTTCAAAAAATACGACAAATATCAGCATTATGAAAGATGGAAAATTCATTGGTGAACGAGCGATTCGTGAGCACACGCTCTATCATGTCATAGAAGATTCAGAGTATGGCGAACATACGCTTGAAATCATCATTGAAAATCCTGGTCTTCGTGCGTTTACCTTTACGTTTGGCTAAATCGAAACCGGAACCCTATCAAACAAACACGACGGCTCGTTGGCCGTCGTGTTTGTATGGGTAAAATTCTGAATATCTCAACGTCCGAATGCTCGTCCAAGCGCTCCGCCTGCACCCTTGCGTACGTCTTTGAGCTGTGAGCGTAGTTTCTCAATTTGCTCGAGAAGATCCTTAATGCGTGTCTGGATATCATTTGTTTCTTTATTGATCGTTGATCGGTTGCGGAAGCTGCGTGCATGAATGAGTCCTGCAGCGGTATCGGCGTCTCCTACAACATCCACCCTATCTCCCACGGCGACCGTGACTGGCGGTGTTGTCGAGCCTGTGTTTGTTCCACCGACAATCTTTGCATCAGGCATGACGTGAACACTTAACATAACTCCCCAAGCTTTTACTTTCAGATTTGGCCAGTTTGATTCTGTTACCTCTACTCCCGTTAACTTCACTTTTCCTGCTGGATTAATAAGAATCGAAGCGGGAGTATTTGTTGCTCGATCTGACAGAACTTGTTTTGAAAACTGGTTCCCCTTCAATTCCTTGTCCTCATCATTTTCGTTGTGTGCTCGGGCCGGAATAGTTGTTGCGATAATAAGTCCGGCAAGTAGTGCAACACAGAAACCAATAAGCACAATCTGGCGCGACAGTTTTGATGTCGTTTGCATAGTTAAAATACTAAAATGAATAATGTGCGTACAAGACCATTCTACTCTTCTAACGCAAGTAAAGCGAGCTTGTGACAAAACTTTGCTTCATTTATGGCCAAAAATTTGGTACAGTATTTTGCGTGCCACCGTAGCTCAGCTGGTAGAGCAAACGCTTCGTAAGCGTTAGGCCGTCGGTTCAAATCCGACCGGTGGCTCCAGTTTTGTAGGTGTTGGGACGTCTTTGCCGCCCATTCAGTTCCGTTCTTCAAAGATGGGGCGGTTTTTGCTATCATGCGTGAATGGATGAACGAGAAGAACAGCTTAAAAAGATAGAGGAGCTCATGAAAGAGCCCGATTTTTGGATGAACAAAGAACGAGCGCAACGAGTGATCAAAGAATACAACACGCTCAAAGATTCATCGACAAGAGAGGGAAAATATGATAGCGGCGATGCGATCATGACTATTTTTGCTGGAGCGGGAGGTGATGATGCGGAAGATTTCGTACGCATGCTCTATGATATGTACAGCAAGTATATAGTACAGCAGAGGTGGAGTGTTTTTGTCCTTAACGATAACGAAAACACGCAAGGAGGATATCGCAACATAACATTTGAAATTTCTGGAACACATGTGTATGGCATACTCAAGAACGAATCGGGCGTGCATCGTCTCGTGCGGATCTCACCGTTCAATGCAAAAAGATTGCGCCAGACATCTTTTGTGATGGTTGAAGTTGTCCCCAAGTTCGATACAACGGATGATGTTCCGATTGTTGAATCCGATATACGATTCGAGTTTGCGAAGTCGGGAGGAGCAGGCGGACAAAACGTCAATAAACGCGAAACTGCTGTGCGCGCAGTGCACATCCCCACGAATCTTTCCGCGCATGTTACGTCCGAACGGAGCCAAGCGCAGAATAAAGAAAAGGCGCTGGCGATTTTGCGCGGAAAGTTGTATTATATGCGGGAGGAGGAAAGAAAAAAGAGAGAAAAAGGGCTTTCTATATCTGCAACAACATCTGCGGAATGGGGAAATCAGATTCGGTCGTATGTCTTGCATCCGTACAAAATGGTAAAAGATCATCGCACGGGTGTTGAGACGCATGACACGGATGCGGTGCTCAATGGAAAGCTGGACGTATTTATCGAAGCGGAAGAAAGTTTGTAATGTCTATGAAAAATTTTTTAAAACCGACAAGGGTGACGTGGGTAACAATGCTATTACCGTGTTGCCTGGTTTTTGTCAGTTTTCTTTTTTCTTCGGGCATATTGCCCGATATGGGAGGCTTGACCGATATATTTGCGGCTCCTGCCCTTATTCTTCTGATTTTGCCGATTGTGTTATTAGATGAGTTTTTTGGTATCCCACTGTATTCAAGTGGCTATATTTTTCCAATACCGACTGTGCTTGGGTATATAGTGAATATCGCCGTAAGTTTGCTGTTTTTCTATTTGATAGGCAGTGTTGTTTCAAAGACATGGTACAAACTAAAATCAAAGAGACTAAAGAAACTACCACCTACCGACTAACCCATGATTTATTTCGACAAAGTAATACATACATGAGCAAAAAATCAGTTAACAAAAAAATTCAAGAGGTGGTGGACAAGATTGTTCGGGAATTCAAGCCAGAGAAGGTTATACTTTTTGGTTCTCACGCATGGGGCGAACCGACGGAGGATAGTGATGTAGATTTATTTGTGATAAAAAACGTTGAAGATACGAGGTCATGCGCGCGGGAAATCGACGGCTCTATAGTCCCAAGACCCTTTCCACTTGATGTGTTAGTGTACAATCAGGAGCAAGTAAACAAAAGCTTGGCGCGGAATAATTTTTTTATCAAAAATATTTTCTCGAAAGGTCGATTACTCTATGCTGCATAATATTGGAAAAGACTATCCGCAGTGGTTTCATAAAGCTGATAATGATGAACGATCAGTGCGGGCGGTGCTTAAAGAAGGTGCTCCACCAACTGCTTGTTTTTTAGCGCAGCAAATGGCCGAGAAGTATCTTAAAGGACTTCTGGTATATCACGATGTAGAATTTTTTAAAGTGCATGATCTTCTTGCGTTGATGACTGCCTTGTTCGAGGTAGAGCCAGGAATAGTGAACGTGAAGGATGATCTTATGGTTTTGAATCGCTATTATATAGAAACAAGATACCCGGACGATATTGGAGAACTATTGGTTGAAGAATGTCAGCGAGCGTTCGAAGCCGCTCTGCGTATTAAAGAGTTTGTTTTGAAAAAAACAGCACTAAGCTTACTGTTCTTCTACTTGCTTGGCAGTATTGTTTCAAAGATTTGGTATAAAATAAAATCCAAAGCAACTATAGACTAATGACTATTTCCTATCGACTGATTCATGATTTATTTTGATAAAGTAACAAAAACATATCTCGATAATTTGAAGGCGCTCGATGAAGTAACGCTTTCTATTGAGCCCAAAGAACTGGTGACAATTGTCGGACATTCCGGCGCAGGGAAGTCAACGCTTATTAAAATGTTGCTCGCTGAAGATCAACCTACATCAGGCAATGTGTATTTCGAATCTGTTGATGTGCATTCTCTGCGCCGCAGTTTGCTCACGCAGTATCGCCGCCGCATTGGCATTATTTTCCAAGACTTCCGTCTATTGCCGTATAAAACCGCCTATGAGAATGTTGCATTTGCGATGGAAGCGGCAGGGCGCACAGATGAAGAAATTGCTTCAGATGTGCCGTATGCTCTTGATCTTGTCGACTTGCGCGAAAAAATTTGGAATTTTCCAAACGAACTTTCCGGTGGCGAGAAGCAAAGGGTTGCAATTGCTCGCGCCATTGTGAACCAGCCTGATGTGCTCGTTGCCGATGAGCCAACGGGCAATCTCGATCCGATCAATACCTATGATGTGGTGCAAATTCTAAAGAAGATCCATGACCTCGGCACAACCGTTATTTTGACGACGCACAACAAAGGTGTTGTCGATTCAATTGGCAGGCGCGTGGTGACGATGGAAAAAGGAAAAGTGATTAAGGATGAAAAGCACAGCAAACAGGCAATTTAATTTTTGATATATATCATGATGGCTTCAATTAAAAGAATACTGCGGGCGGGCTTTCTCGCATTCTGGAGGAACAGCGTTGTTTCCGTTTCTTCAGTGTTTGTTATGACCATAACGCTTGCAGTGATCGGCTCGATCATTTTTACGCAAGTGACACTCCAAACAACGCTTGCTCAAATCTCGGACAAAGTAGATGTCAACGTCTACTTTGTGACGACAGCGGAAGAAGGGGATATTCTTGCGCTTAAAACAGCGCTTGAAGGTTTGCCTGAAGTTGCGGGAACGCAATATGTTTCGAAAGATACTGTGTACGAGGATTTTCGCACTCGGCACGAGAATGACTCGCTGACGCTCCAAGCGCTCGATGAACTAGAGGAGAATCCCCTTGGCGCAATTCTCAATATTCGCGCAAAAGAGACATCGCAGTACGCAAGCATTGCGAAATTTCTTGAAACCTCTGATATCCTCAAGAAGAATGAGAAGCCGATCATAGACAAGATCAATTACTACCAGAACAAAGTGGCAATCGACAAATTGACGGCGATCATTGTATCTTCAGAAAAGATAGGCCTCTTTATTACGGCAGTTCTTGTCATATTGTCGATTCTTATCACGTTTAATACGATTCGACTTGCTATCTTTACCTCGAAAGACGAGATTGCTGTCATGCGTCTCGTGGGCGCGAGTTCCGCGTTTTCTCGGGGACCGTTTATTGTGCAAGGAATTATGGCAGGTCTTTCGTCCGGTGTCATTGCGCTTGCTCTGTTCTACCCCATTACGTATTGGCTTGCGCCCTTTACCACGGACTTTTTCAGTGGTCTCAATTTGTTTGATTACTACGTGGATCATTTCCCGCAGTTCTTTCTGATCATTATGGGCTCGGGAATTGCACTTGGAATGATCTCAAGTATTCTTGCAGTTCGTAAGTACCTCAAAGTTTAGGCCTCTGTTTTTGGCGAACTGCTTCGTTACGGGGCCCCACTCGTTCCGTCGCCGTATAGGAAATACGTCTCCGTCTCTCGTTTTCCCGTGCCTCGCATTTCATCCAAAAACAAAGGCCTCGAAAAAAGTTAGGCCCCGTTCATTAATAACTTGACATGGTTCGGTTTCAGATTTTCGTGAGATTTGATTTTTTCGATTGAACAAATCTTGAGGCGTAGCAAGCTACGATGAAAGATTTGTGATTGACAAAAAATCAAAGATTGCGGAAATATGGAAGCGAAACGGACAAGTTATTAATCAACGGGGCCTTAATCAAAACGGTGTTTTTCCATGTGTTAAATTTTGTATATGAAGAAAAAACATAAATATATATTCGTGGTAGGAGGTGTGATGTCGGGTGTTGGCAAGGGTATTACGGCATCCTCTATCGGCTACATTCTAAAATTACGGGGCTATTTGGTGACTGCTATGAAGATTGATCCGTATGTGAATGTTGACGCGGGAACCATGAATCCGACTGAACACGGTGAAGTCTTCGTACTCGCCGACGGTATGGAATGCGATCAAGACATGGGAAACTATGAGCGTTTTCTTGATTGCAATTTAACGAGAACGAACTACATGACGACAGGCAGTGTGTACCTCTCTGTCATCAACAAGGAGCGCAATCTTGGTTACAAAGGCAAATTTGTAAGCGTTGTGCCGCACATTCCTCTCGAGGTCATTAGCAAGATTGATGCCGCAATGAAAGAAAACAAGGCTGATATAACTATTATTGAGATCGGTGGAACAGTGGGCGAATATGAGAATATTCTTTTTCTTGAAGCGGTAAAGATGCTCAAGATTAGACATCCGGAAGATGTTGTGCTTGTGCTTGTTTCTTTTCTTCCTGCGGTCGGCGCAAGCAACGAACTCAAAACAAAACCGACGCAACATGCGGTGCGCGCGCTCAATTCTGCGGGACTGCACCCGGATATCATTATCGCACGCGCAAAAGTGCCGCTTGACAAAAAGCGACGCGAGAAACTTGCGTTCCACTGTTCGCTTCGGGAAAATGACGTGGTTTCCGCGCCGGATGTTGAAACGATCTATGAAGTCCCTCTCAATTTTGAGAAGGACAAGATGGGCGAGAACATTCTCAAAAAATTACACCTGCGTCCCAAACAACAGGAGATGGAAGAGTGGCGCAATTTTGTAAAACGCATTAAAGAGGCGACACGGGAAGTGAAAATCGGCATTGTCGGCAAGTATTTTGGCACAGGGGATTTTACGCTCTCTGACGCGTACATTTCTGTTATTGAGGCAGTGAAACACGCAGCCTATTTCCATAAGAGAAAACTGGAACTCGTTTGGCTTGATGCGGAAGACTACGAAGAAACAAAAACGGAAACGTATACCGAGAACCTTAAAAAACTTCTCGACTACGACGGTATTGTTGTGCCGGGCGGTTTCGGTTCGCGTGGTGTTGACGGGATCATGAACGCGATCCAATTTGTTCGTGAAAATAAAATCCCATATTTCGGCCTCTGTTATGGCCTGCAGCTTGCTGTCGTCGAATTTGCCCGCAATAAAGCACATCTGAAAGGCGCTCATACGACCGAGGTCAACAAAGAAACAAAATTTCCCGTTATTGATGTGATGGAAAATCAGAAAAAAAATATCGCCGAAAGCCAACTTGGCGGTACCATGCGCCTCGGTTCATACCCCGCAGTACTTCTTAAGGGAACGATAGCGTACGAAGCCTACAATACCGACACCATATTCGAACGCCATCGTCATCGTTACGAAGTGAATCCAGTCTATATTGATAAACTAAAAGAAGAGGGAATGATATTTTCCGGCAAATCTCCCGATGGCAAGCTCATGGAAATTGCCGAACTTTCGAAAGAGATACACCCGTTCTTTCTCGGCACGCAGTTTCACCCCGAATTGCAGTCGCGTCCCCTGCACTCGCATCCCTTATTTGCCGCATTCATAAAAGCAGCCTGCGAGCGGAGTAAAAAATGAATCTGGTAAAAATCTCAAACAAAAAATTGACAGATGAAATCTGTAATGTTATAAAAAGTTATCCACAGGAATTTTCTTGCAGCTCTTGTGTGGATATATGACGGGTGTATATTTACATCAGCACCGAACATAGTTCTTCGCCCCCCAATCCAGACCGCCGATATATCGGCATCCCTCTCTCCCCCTAGTAGCCACTTCGTACGAAGTGGTGAATTTTTTTGTGTCGGACTTCTATATTTGGCAAATTGCTTTATTGTCTTTGGTCTGAAATCGTTCGTCGTATAGGGAATACGCCTCACAATTTCAGGCACTCGGCGCCTCGCACTTTGCTCAAATCTGAACGCCAGCAGATATCCAAATCCAGAAGTCCTCGGAAACGCTATAGAGAGAGGTGCGAAATGGCTAAGGATTTGCTAGTATGACGTATGGACGACTCTACCTACTGCGTTTTGTTGTAAAGTGAATATATATTGTTACAGGATTAACTGGCAAAGCGTTGGGCTCTGAATTTGATAGTATGGTTCATATACTATAGAATTGAAATATGCCCTACAAAGATATTGTGAAAAGAAGAGCGTGCCATCAGAGATATTACTTAAGAAATAGAAAGTCTTATAGGGAAAAGAACATTAGAAGAAGAGATGAGCTGATTAGTTTTGTAATTTCTTTTAAACAAAAACCTTGTATGGATTGTGGTGTACAATATCCACATTATGTAATGGATTTTGATCATAGGGACAGAAAAACAAAACTAGCGGGCATTAATCAAATGATCAACGTTCATAGTTATTCCAAAAATAAAATTCTGGCCGAAATTAATAAGTGTGATTTGGTGTGTTCAAACTGTCATAGAATAAGAACATATTGCGGGATCGTCTAATGGTAGGACCCATGCCTCTGGAGCATGGTATCTTGGTTCGAATCCAAGTCCCGCAGCCAGCTTGGAGAAGAGGCGGCGAAAGCCACTTTTTCTCTTGGTATAGAGCCATACTTTGCAGGTTCGAACATCTCTTGTTCGGCTCGGGCAGCAGCAAGAGCTTCTTTGATCATGAGATACGGTTTAAAGGCTTGAATATTGAGTTTTTTGTCTTTCAGAGTTAGGTTCGAACCAAGCGATGAAAAAATGGCC
>VMGT01000015.1 GCA_007376725.1 Parcubacteria group bacterium Greene1014_15
AATTTTCCAAATTTTGGACCAAAAAAGCGTAATTTTCCTCTCTGAATCCCGATTCAGTTTGTCAAATTTCACTTTTTTTGCCTCAAAATTTGAAAAATTTGTCTTGAAAGCGAGATCGTGGACAGGCTCTAACACAACAGGCGTCTTGCTTTGCAAGACGCCTGTACTTTTTTACCTTTTAGCAGTGAAAGTATTCACGGGCGGTCCGAATATAGCGGATCGCTTTTGTACTATTGAACCGATAGTCCTCGTCGCGAAATCCGCCCTGGCCATCAATGCTCAAATCGGGAAATTCGGAAAAAAGAGCAGCAACTCTTGGGAGCGTTTCCGCGGTCAACCCCCCTGCGGTTCCAAGCATCGGAGAAACGCCATGCTCCGCAAGTGCAGTTAAACACGCTCGAGAAAAAGACAGATCGAGAGAGATGTTCTCGCCACCACTCATGTCCAAAAGAACATAGTCAATGGAATCTTTGTACGAAGCGACTCGTCGCGTAAGAGACGCAAGTGCGGACGACGTAATTTCACTTTCCACCGCAAGTCCGCACGCGGCAAGAGCTTTCCTACCACACTGCAGCACAATCACCTGTCCGTCATTCCTATTTTTGTGCGCGTCAAGTTTCCATCTCTCCGGCCACGCCACATTAAGCTGTATGCCATGCACATACGGTCCGCCGTAACGCGTGACTTCATGCATCTGCGCAAGAATAGACCCTGTATGATCCGTATGGTAGTGAATCAAGTTGAGAACACCGGGAGAATTGACAAAAATCTTTTCTATATGTCCGATCTCCGGATATCCAAACGGATATTTTGTCTTGTTCCCATGAAGCGTCTTATAACTTGCAAGAATACCCTGCATGAGATAGCGCTCATGCATACCATCCGCCTCTTCAAGTGCCTGCAGAGCTTGCGACTGATTTTCGATTCCGGTAATTCCTATGTACGGCTTTCTTTTCACAAAGAACTCCTTTTTAGGTCGTTTAGAAAAATCCGAAAAATCTAGGGACGCGCTTACAGTACTCGATATACTCTTGCCCTTTCTCTTTACGCAAGAGCTTTTCCTCGCTTGCAACAACATTTCTGATGTAAAGAAAAACAATGAGCCATAATGCAAGGACAAAAAAATTCTGTGTCATGAGCTCAAGACCGAGCACCATGCCAAGGGTTCCTGCGTACATTGGATTGCGTGAATATCGGTAGAGACCATGCTTAGTAATGGGCCCTTCTCGCACCGTTGGACCATCTTTCGCGTTTGTCCAATTCGCGCCAAGGTCATACTTCCCGCACAAATGTATCCCAACAGACCACACGAACAGTATCACACCAAGGATCTTGAACGGATTGTAATCGGAAAATGTCCCAGGAACAGCGTATCCTGCAAGAGCATACGCGATAAAAACAAACCCGATGAATTGCACCACCCGCTCACACCACCAACGCCACGGGGTATTTTTTTTACTCTGTATGCTTCGTTGGTTCTTTTGAATTGATTTCGTCAAAAGATGCCGACCGATGAGAGCTGCCGACGTTCCAAGTATGAATGTCCAAAACAGTAGAGCATCAAACATTGTTCCTCCTTTTTACCCAAGGTGTGCAT
Source organism: Parcubacteria group bacterium Greene1014_15 (assembly GCA_007376725.1). Classification (GTDB taxonomy): domain Bacteria; phylum Patescibacteriota; class Minisyncoccia; order Phycocordibacterales; family VMGT01; genus VMGT01. The sequence continues at coordinate 1,598 of VMGT01000015.1, forward strand.
GATCATTCCATACACACATACGCCAGCAAAGATTTCCCCCAAACATGCCGTGTTCGAAAACCGTTATTCCGGTGTTGTCGAGATGCATCCTGTGACGAAAGCTAAAATATAGTACCATTGCAGCAATCTCACTTTCTGTAAGAAGCGTACAGAAAAGCATGCTAATAAAAATACCATGGGAAACGACGACACTGTTTGTCTCTGTGCATGCTTCGAGAAAACGTCGTGCAAGCAGAGCGCGAGCATAGAGATCATACGCATTCTCTTCGTCTGAATAATGCCATGTCTTGACACATTCGTTGATACGCATTTGATTGCGCGCTTCAACCACAAGAGAGTCCACAAAAAATTTGCCGACAACCTCACTCGGCTGTTTCATTTCTCGAAACAACTCCGAATACAAAATTGTATGCCCTGTTATAGTCGCGATCGCCTCTGCTGTCTCCTCTGCGCGCTTCATATCACTCGAGATAATATTATCAACTGATGTAGCGCCAAAACGCATCGCAAGATGGCCTGTCTGTATCCGCCCAAGCGAGGAGAGTTCTGCATCAGGCCCTTGTGAACGCTCTTCACGATTGAAATTCGTCTCTCCGTGTCGAACAACATAAAGTTTTTTTACCACACCTTCAGCGGGTTTTTGATTACTGTCCATCGGGATGCTCCTCTGCAACATTCTTCCGACACACTAAGGCTTTAAGTAAAAATAACTCCGACATCTCGCGCTCATTATGCACCAATCTACAACTACTCCTCGATCGCAAAATTTTCATCGTACACATAGTACGCTTCAAATTTTGCTCATTTCGTCGCAGTCGTATCTTGGCACATACTGAACGCGAGTTGCCTAAGTTATTTTTACTCAAAGCCTAAAAACAACTCTCTGCCAAAAGAGTATATAAGAAAAAATAAAAAGCAAGCTTCTTCACGTGTACAGCTCCCTGTGCTATGATAACTTCACATTTCGCCCTCGGGCGTCTTTTTTCATGTGATGGAAATTCGCAACATAGCAATCATTGCCCATGTCGATCATGGCAAAACAACTTTGACCGACGCGCTTCTGCGTCAAACAGGAGCAGTGGAAGGAGCTGTCACCATGGACAGCAACGCTCTCGAACAAGAGCGCGGTATTACCATTTACTCGAAGAATGCCGCAACAATGTATCGGGGAACGAAAATAAATATCGTTGACACGCCCGGCCATGCCGATTTCGGCTCTGAAGTAGAGCGCGTGCTCCGTTCGATCGATTCCGTGCTTCTCGTCGTTGATGCGCAAGAAGGACCTATGCCCCAGACGCGTTTCGTCCTCAAAAAATCTCTCGCTCTCGGTCTCCGACCAATACTCGTCATCAACAAAATCGACAAGCCAGCTGCAAACCCGAGTCGGACACACGATGCAGTATTCGAACTCTTTGCAGAACTTGGTGCGACAAACGAACAGCTCGACTTTCCTTTCATCTACTGCATTGGGCGCGAAGGAGTCGCTATGCGAGAACTCGAAGACGAAAGAAAAGACCTCACTCCCCTTCTTGATATGATTCTCGAACATGTTCCGGCTGCAAAGGGCGATGCTTCTCTGCCATTTCTCGCACAACCTTTTAATCTCGCCTACGACACGTTCATGGGACGCCTTGCGATCGTTCGTGTGCACCATGGCACGCTTGCCGTAGGCGCAAACCTCTTTGTAAAAAAACAAAACGGAACGGTTTCAAGAGGCAAGGTTACAAAGATTTTCGTATTCCAAGGCATGTCGCGCGTCGAAACTGAAACTATTTTTCCTGGCGATATTGCGATCATTGCCGGCTTTGCCGATGTCTATATCGGAGACACCATGACCGCAGACGAAAATGCTCCACTCCTCGATGCGATTGCCGTTGATGAACCAACAATTGAGCTTACGTTTCTCGTCAACAACTCTCCATTTGCCGGGCGTGAGGGAAAATTTGTGACAAGCAGACAAATCCGAGAGCGGCTCGAAAAAGAGCTTGAAGTCAATGTCGGTTTGCGTGTCACCTTTGATACTGAAACCGCAGAGGAATTCAAGGTCGCAGGCCGAGGAGAGCTTCATATCGGCATTCTTCTTGAGAATATGCGCCGCGAAGGATATGAATTGCAAGTTTCCCAGCCGCGCGTCATAACAAAAGAAATTGATGGTGTTCTCTCGGAACCTTTTGAAGAAATAACCGTTGATGTTCCGGCAGAAATGCAAGGCATGGTGATCGACAGTTTGAGCTCTCGTGGTGCACTCATGAAAACACTCGAACTCCGCAACGGCCACGCATTGATCATTTTTGAGGGTCCGTCCCGCGGCATCTTCGGCTACCGCACGAAGTTTGTGATTGATACAAAAGGAGAAGGAATTTTTGTCACACAGATCATCGGCTATCACCCCTACATGAGCAACATCGAGAGAATAGAGAGCGGGGCAATGACATCTCAAGCGGCAGGAAAAGCCCTCGCCTACTCTCTCGACAATTTGCAAACACGCGGCACACTCTATATTCCCGCAAATACAGAAGTGTATGAAGGCATGGTCATCGGCAACACATCGAAACGCGAACAGATGACCGTAAACCCGACAAAAGGAAAAAATCTCACAAACGTCCGAGCATCCGGAACTGATGAAGCAATTAAGCTCATCCCGCCACTTTTGCTCACTATCGAAACAGGACTCGAGATCATGGCGCATGATGAATATCTTGAAATAACGCCTAAAAGCGTCCGACTTCGAAAAAAATATCTCAAGGAACAGGAGCGGTATAAGCAGAAAAAGGCTTGATTTCGTATATTAGACCTCTTCAGAAAGGTCTAATCAACTACCCCGCCGCCGAGCGGTCGGGGTAGTTGATTGAAAAAATTATTTATCGTATACGTCATGATCTCCGATGGCAAGCAGTACAACTTCATTTTTTGAAAGATAAGAAAACACAATTCTGGTTTTGTAATTTACAGAAAAGCTGTATCGTTTAGCCAGTCGTCCATGTAATTGATGCGCCTTAAGCTGTTTATGATTTTTCTTGTCTTTAAAAAACTCTATTTTTTCAGTAGCTTCTTGTTGTAGTCCGAATTCAAGTCGACTGAATTGTCGTACGAAAATTGGCAAAAAATATACTTTCATAAACAGTATTTTTATTGAGAAAGTTTTTTTGCCAATTTTCGTAGATCACCCTTGAGGAGTTTCCCATCACGGAGTTCTTGTTCCGCAATCAATACTGCTTGAACAGCCTCTTCTTCGGCAAGAAGTTCAAGAGCGTGCCGAACAACCTCGGCTTTATTAGAGCCGCGCTGTTTAGCCAAGTTTTTTACCAACTCTTCCAAGTGAGCAGGAAGAGGAACAGATAATGTAGTCATATTTGTATGATATTATAATATGATCTTATAGTATACCCATTTCATTTGTTTGTCAAACTACCAGTATGTTAATGGAGAAAAATGGCGTCAACCACCATTTTTTCTTGGCCTACCAACACCATTTCCTTGATGACTCCATTTCCTTGACTCCTCACTATCGAAACAGGACTCGAGATCATGGCACATGACGAGTATTTGGAAGTAACACCGAAAAGCGTCCGACTTCGCAAAAAATATCTTAAAGAACATGAGCGGTATAAGCAAAAAAAAGCTTGATGCGAAATGGCGCCAAAAAGTAACCACCCATACCCTCGGAAAATCCCCCTCTTTCCCCCTTTCATAAAGGGGGAAGTCGAGCGCCTCTCCTCCCAAGAACCTCCCTCTTTATCAAAGAGGGAATGAGGGAGATTTCAAAGAGGGTGGGAGGGATGTGGACTCCTCTCTTTTTGAAAGGGAGGGTGGGAGGGATTTATTCATAGCTGTAAGTAGTTACCCAAAAAAGTTGACAATATACCTAACATAAGGTATGGTGCTACGTAGCGGTCCTGTTGCTACCGGGACAGTGTGTTAGAGCGTCCGCATCTCTGCCGGAAATAGAGATGCAGTGTGGCCGGAAGCCCGCTCAACACCCATTGTTGTAGCACAGAAGAAGAGGTCTTATACAATGATAGGCAAAGTGACGAGAGACCTGCTCAAAGCAGGCAAGTTTCCGTGGTGTCTCAATGAGACGTTCGCCGATCGGCGGAGTGGCGGAGGGGGGTTAGCTTCTCCTTACAAGCAGTACCTTCGCCGTCAAACATACCAGAAGTCGATTTTCTTTGGGGTTTTGTTGGTGAGCATCTGTTCGTTTATCGGTCTCAACTTCGAAGGCAATAGTGAGATAACAACATTGATGCGGGTAGGCAGCACAGTGTTTTGTCTTTTCTTGTTCCTGATGTGGTTCGTGCTCTGTTTCGAGCAGGGCACGCGAACGTTTAAGGACGATATATGCACATTTGAGGAATCACTTAGTCAAGTGATCAACAACCTCGAATGCAGCAGCATATCCCCGAGCAGAAACATCGAACTCATGACAGCCAATGAAGTGAAATGGTTGTCTCACGATATCATCACCCAATGTACTTACGATATCCTTGTGTCTGAACGAGACGAAGGCCCTGGCTGTCAAACGAGCGAAAACTTGAGAGTTCGTCTAAAAAAAGTATTTGATCTTTTTAAGACCTACGGTCTCATCGCCACTTCGGAGACCTATCAGCCATTTTACGAAGAGGCGAAGAAAAGAATCGAGGTTTCCTTGGTTGGAACAGAACACGGGATAACAAAAATGGGCTAACGAGCATATTCACAGCACAGCCGGCAACATACGTTGCCGGCTGTTTACGTTTGCCATTCCTTTTTTCGTATCACGCAGTTTTGATGCGTAATGCTTTTACGATGCAAACCGTGAGAATTGGAAGTGCTACTCCTACTGCGGTTGTAAGTATCATCATCACACCAAGTTCACTGAAATCTTGGCGCGTAACCGTGAACACCTGATTGAGGTATTTTGTTCCAAGGTGTGAGAGCGAAAGCGCAAGATTCGTAAACGACGCCATTACCGCAAAGAATGTCGCCTTATATTCTTTCGGCGCCGATTTAGCAATCCATGCAAGCATCGGTATCATGGCAATCTCCCCAAATGGGGACTCTATTGCCGTATCGATAATCGCAATGAAGCGAGCATCAACGACACCGCAGGTCATATTCGCTGTCCATTCGTGCAAGCCATAAAACATGCCAACAAACGGCAGTGCCAAAACGCCTGACAGAATAGAGAGAAAAACAACGAGAAATGAAATTGATTTCTCCGCCATAAACCGTCTGAATATGAACATACCAGTCACAGAAAGACAGCTCCCTATGAGTCCGAGCTTCGCGAGAAAAGCCTGATTGAAATGCAATTCATTGATAAGCCACCAGTTCTGCCCTACTCCCGAAGAGGGAACGGAGCGAAAGATAAAGATAATGACTGCCGTTCCAATAAGCGTGCGCCGCGCGTCGGGTGTAAGCATTCCTGTTAGACGTGCTATGAGAATGAGCATGATTGCAAGCGAACCTGCAAATACTGCTTCCTGTTGCAATGCAAAATTCGAGAATCCAGCCCCAAGCACAAATACCACGTAGACAATGCTCCCCCCAAGCAACAGCCAGTTTGGAGATATCGCTGTGCTACTTCCGAAAAGCACATCGTCAGCTTCCCTCTTGCCGAAACCTTGTATCACGAGTTTCTTTCTGTCGCGAATGCGCATGAAGTATGCAAGCGCGACTCCCGAGATTGATACAAGCGGAATGACAAGAGCCGCCTTGTACAGAAACACGTAGAGAGGCGTTACTACATGAAGCGGAGTATTGGGAGCTACGCCGCTAAACACCGTCATGTTCGCAAGCGACACCAAAATACTGCCGCCGACAACCGCAAAGCGTCCAAGTGTCTGCATGGTCATATGCATCCTCTTCACGTCTTCTTCGGGTAGTGGAGTTCCAAGTCCATCGTGCGTCGGCACTGCGTCCACCGTCATGCCATCTGCCACAGCATCTTGCACGACATAGCCAACAGGCGAGAGCAGCGCCGCAAGAACAAACCACATCTCTATCGACATATATCCCCGCATATAGTCCGGAGAGCCAATGAGTGCAATCATAATGAGAAGGCTCATGCAGATAAACGCCGCCCCGAAAACCACCATGATGCCCTTTTTTCTCCAAAACAAATCCACCAGATGACCAAGCGGCATCTTGAGTGTCCACGGAATGCCCGCCCAGAAACCAAGCGCGGCAAGAAATTCAGGAGAAAGCCCTAAATAATCTTTTACGAAAAAAGTGCCGACAATTCCCGTCAATCCGGAAATACCCGCGGCCATGTATACCATGAGCGGCGGCACAAACGACAAGCGCATCTCACGAACAAGACCGAACATCCGTAGAAAACAGACTTGCCATATATACACGATACACTCCTCTGTGCATACTTTGATTTGATCCGAGGATTTTTCTCACCGCACCATATAATAAATCTGCATAAATGTCCACAAAAAATGTGGGTACTCTGATTGTTTCAGAATACCCACATTGTTTTTATACAATTCCCAAAAGAGGTTTGAAACACTCCTCATTATATCGAGCAACCATATGCACGATATCGAGAGCCTTTCCTCCCACAAAATTATTCATGCGGAGGGTCGGCCAGGTATTATCGCCATGCTCTTTATAGTTGTAATACATGCGCGCCGCCCAGCCTGCTTTTATCCCCATCGTTTGAGCACTATAGGGGGTAATGAAAAACGTATCGCCCTGCCGAGTAGTGTGGTCAAATTCAGTCCCGTGTTCCATGATACCGCCGCCGCAGGTAGCAAGGTTCGGATTTCCGTCTATCTTCGCGACAAAGTCACTCGTGCCACATGCTTCATTCGCTTCCCATGGACAAGAAATCCATAGATCACACCCGCGCGCCGCGAGTGTCCGAAAGCGTTCGCTGTATTCCGGAATGTACACGAAGCGATTTTTCAATCCTTCGCGCCCCATCAACAGACGCAACTCTTCCATCCACTGCCGGCACTCGTAATCGTTTTCATGCGCAACGCCACCAAGTAATACTTGAACATCATATCCATGTGGACGGGGGGCGCAGATCTGATCAATAACCGACACGAACATGGGCAGCTGATTTTTGTAGGAAGCAAGACGACGCACGGCTCCATCAAGCATCTTGTTTACATCAAACCTAACTCCCGTTCTCGCCTCAATAAACGAAATGAGTTCCCTCTTGTCTTCCTTGTGAGCGAGCTCGAGCTGCAGGCTATTCGGTTCCTCTCTATACATTTTAATGTGCGGCGAAAGAAAAAAGTCACGGCTCGTCCCATTCATAATGCCGTGAATCTTGTGGGCATCATCGACGAACATCATCTGGCATATTTCACCAAATTGTTTACTGACTCCCGTCACCTTATCGGCACATTTTATTCCGCCCTCGGTCGGTTTGATCGCGTTATCAATCACGAAATGGTTGTACCAGCGGCGGTCAATCGCCATCCGATCATATGCATCGACAGGAAAACGTTCGAGAGCTCCCCGCGCAATCGTATGAACCGTAAAAACGCTCTTACATGCATTGAACTGATGATCATCCCGCATATTCGGAATGACAAGTCCTGTCATCCACTCTTGGCACCACACGATATCCGGAACGATCTGAAGGTGGCCCAAAAGTGCCGGAACTGCCCGACCCAGAAATGCCGCCTGGTCAAGTTTTGTGTATTTGTCTCCGGGGTAGAGCATTTTGTGTTCCGGATGTGAAAGTCCGAAAACGGTTGCACCTGCCCTGTTGATCGTCCAGATAGGCGTCGTCATTTTCTGCCAGTGCATTTCAACGTTGAGCTTGTGAGGATGTCGAAGAGCCGGAGTCTTTGTGTAATCCACATTCTCTCCTGTTTGCCAATTCTTCGTATAGAAAAAGGTAATCGGAATTACATTGATACCACATTTCACCAGTCCTTCTACGGTATGTCCAGCTAAATCGCCCAAGCCGCCGCGAAAATTTGCCGTACATGCTTCTTCGCCAAGTTCCGGTATCATCATCTCGACTGACACATATACTATTGTTAATTTTCTCGTCGTCACTGTATTTTTCCCCTTTGCAAGATGGAAAAAATATATTTGTCCGCACGCAATATATCACATATTCCCCCATATTTGCAATAAATTTCTCACATAATTTTCTCACAACGTATAGTGTACGTAGTTTCTTTTCGGCTGTAGAATATGTTCTAGGTAGAGTAAAGAAATCTCGCAATCGCGCGTATTTTTTCATAAGAAAGAAAACATATGCAGCAAAGTATGGCACAGTCGCTTTTCAAACGTATCGCGTGGGCTGGAGCAAAGCTCAATCTTTCGAGTACGATCATTGAAAATGAACTTTTGACATACAAGTACCCGGAGCTTTCGGCCGGGCGCATCCGTGTTGACCTCGATAATGGATCGTATGAAAGCATTACCGCAACGGTCGTCTTCCATTATCTGCCCTATACCGGCCGCCCCTACAAGGGCGGAATACGAATGAGCGACCGCGTTACACCGGATGTTCTGAGAACGCTCGCAATCGAAATGACGTTCAAGGAAGCAGTCGCCGATCTCGAATTCGGCGGCGCAAAGATGGGTATACGGCTTTCAAAACCAAAGTCAACCTATTCAAACCGTGAGATCCTCCGAATCATCGAGGCCGTAGCAACATTTTTTATTGATCTTGGCATTATCGATCCAAGCATCTATGTCCCTGCGACGGATCTCGGCACGACATCTGACCATATGGATACCATCCATACGATCTACGCCACGCTCAAAAAAACTCCCTATTCAGGAGCGTGTGTCACAGGAAAAAGCATCGACAATGGTGGCCTTCCTATTCGCACCATTGCGACATCCCTTTGCGGCGCGGAAGTTCTCGACAAACTACGAAAGCTCGGGGCACTTACATGCTTGTCTGGTATTGCAAAGCCGAAAATCATTGTCCAAGGACTTGGACAAGTAGGCGGCTGGTTTGTGCGTCTTATAGAGGAGCGCGGATATCAGGTCATTGGTGTCAGCAATAGCAGAGGCGCTGTGTATAATCCGGACGGCATTGATATTTCCGAAGTTCCCGAACATCCGGACGCACCGCTTGACCACATGACGGGCGAGTACCTCGACAATGCAGCATTTCTCACGATGCCCTGTCACATACTCGTGCCTGCAGCGCTCGAGAATCAGCTCACGATTGAAAACGCTCACCTTATCCAAGCATCCGTTATTCTCGAACTCGCGAATCATCCCACAACCGATGAAGCGGACGAAATCTTTCGAAAAAGTGGCAAGATTATTATTCCCGATATTCTTGCAAACGCCGGTGGAGTCACTGCTTCCCGTGAAGAATATGCGCTCGGCCTTGCACCACCACATCATTCAATCGAGATCAGTAAACTCGACGCTGAAGCGCGAGACCGTATCGTACAAGTGATACAGGATGCTACGCGCCAGGTTTTTGATTTTTCAGAAAAGTTTGACGAAGACCTTCGCGGCGGAGCATGGCTCAAAGCTATGAACCATATTGCACGAAGTCTCAAGCATAAGCATCGTCGTTGGTTGAACGGCAGTGTGTAAAAGTAAGTCCCGCCAAGCACACCTGCTCGGCGGGATTTCTTATATTCATCCTACATGGTAGATTCTAGGGGGTTTTATCAGTGCATACCCGACACAAGGAGAATAGCATGGGGTATACCCATCATCATGGTCATCATCACCATATTCCCGACACGGCAGTACTCGCAACAAAGGACGGCATTAGAACAGTCAAATATTCATTTTGTATTCTGGCAATTACCGCATGTATACAACTGTATATTTATTCGATTTCCGGAAGCATGGCGCTCCTTGCCGACACCATACATAATGTTGCCGATGCGTGTACGTCACTACCGTTATGGGTCGCTTTTCTTTTTTCACACAAAAAGCCGTCACAACGTTTCACCTACGGCTATGGACGCATGGAAGATTTTGCGGGCATGATCATTGTTCTCATCATTATTGGGAGCGCATCTGCAATCGGCTACAAGTCAATTGAGCGCCTCATCAATCCGGAGACCATTGCACACATTCCTGCCGTCATAGTGGCAGCAATTATAGGCTTTATCGGCAATGAAGCCGTGGCACGCTATCGCTTACGGACAGGAAAAAGAATTCAAAGTGCGGCGCTTGTCGCGGATGGACACCATGCGCGTATTGACAGTTTCACCAGTCTTGCTGTCCTTATCGGCGCTCTTGGCTCATGGATAAACGTGCCCGCACTAGACGCTCTTGTTGGCATAGGTATCGTTTTTGTTCTCTGTAAAATCGTGTGGAGCGCAAGCATCGAGATCTTTTCCCGTCTTCTTGATGGCACAGATCCTGCAATCGTAAAAACTATTACTCAAACAGTAGGACAACTTCAACTCATTCACTCTGTGGATAATGTTCGCGCACGATGGATCGGCCATCGTTTGTATGCAGAAGTAGACATTACTATGAACGACACATTCTCTATAGCGGCAACTCACGCCATGGAGCACACTGCTGAATCACTTCTTAAGACTGTTCTTCCTTCTCTTGACCGAGTATTGTTTCATTTCCATCCGTTGCTCCATCAGAAAGAAAATTGTGTGTAGAAAAAGAGGTCGTGCATGTGCATGACCTCTTTTATCACTTTCCTCGGTAATCTCCTGCCACGGCAATTTTCTTTTCTGCGATAATTGCTAAAGCATGCGCCCAACCAAGCGGTGTGTTCACATTAGGTTCGCCATTCTGGTACAGTTCCGGCACATGACCGTCTTTTGTCACGGTCTTTAGCCCGCGTTCATACCAATATTTCGCACGGGCAGGATCTCCCCGTTCACTATAGACAATGGAAAGCCAAAAAAATCCCATCGTCCACTCGCCGGAAATACCATTCTCCGAACGATAATACGTGTCTCCCCAGTATCTGTTCAGTCCTTTTGACTGCACAAGACGATCCATAATTCTTTTTAAAATACTATCTTGTATTTCACGCGGAATGATGTTGTATGGCCACATAAGCGAAAGCTGTGCCATGTCCTCTGTTCGAGAAACTGTTTCGTTGGGCAACAGCGTAAAAAGAGCTTCGCGACCGAGATCAATCGCCTCCTGCGGCACAGCCGCTAACTTTTGAAACGACAATGATTCAAGAGCGCACACCGCAGCGCCGAGAGAGGACGCATGCAATTCCATACCCTCTTCCCACATTCCATTATCTCGAGACTCCCAGTAGCGAATGGAGATCAAATACTGCACTAAGAGCTGTATAAGTTCGAGATCTTCCGCAGTTCGAAAAACTGCAATTTTGTTTGTATATGAAAATCCTACAGCATACAAAAAAAGTCCTATCGCATCGATCTGATGATGCCCCCAATCGTTCGTTATTTCATCAAGCGATTCGTGGTGATATTTTGCATGAATAAACTCGTGACCAACCGTCGGTGTCCTGTAAATGGCGCTTTCGATCCGGAGACGCGATTTGTGTAATATATCAAAAACAATCTGCACTCCTTCCGTAAATTTTTTCGTTTCGCCGGTATAAAAATATGCAAATGTCGAATAGAGCTGATCACGTATCCAGCATGCTTGGTAATCCTGCGACGGCGACGCGACAAAAACACCACGATCATTCCGCAGTAATTCGAGTCCGCGCATAAACATGCGTGCATCTTCTTGTTTTTTAGAAATCAATTTCATGTACAAAAGCAGGAAGAGCAGCATACGCCGCCGCTCTCAAAAATTCATAGTCTACTTTCTACTCCACCTCTCACCGAACTTTTGCCATCGCCATAGACGAAATACCATTGAGAAGTTCGTAACATCTCCCCGAAAGCGGGCTCTCAACTATGTACCATCCCAACATTCCACTGGTCTTTTTGGCGAGTACTTCGTGTGTTATGCCCTCGACATAGACACGCACTGTTTTCCCCACCGACCAGGAAAGAGAGGCAAAGGCAAATAATCCAACCAAAATCGCCATTACCAACACATATCGCTTCATTTTCTCACCTCAATAGTAATTAGTAACAAGAGAGGAACCTGTGTTGACACCATTATATCATACAATCTTAAAATGTAAAGGTCTGGGCGTTAGCTGCAAAATAGATCTTCATTGTAATATTTGGTCCTCTACAGAAACACAAAAGAAAAGAGCGCCAGCCGACACGAGCTGGCGCTCTTTTTGTTCATCATTCAGATGCTTTGCCAACTTTCAACCAATGATTGCCATACGATCCGAAACACATCGGCACGCACATAGCAATGAGGGCAAGGAAGGTTAAACGAAAATCTATACGCTCAATATCACCGAAGAGTGCGTGCGTGAAGATTACAACAATCATCAGTAACGCGCCTATAACGAGAGACTCCCAAATCCGCCACTGTGGTAAAAAAGCAAGCACATAGCCGGCAATGAAAGCTGAACAAGCAAGAAATACGTAACCTCTCCAACTGACCGTATCGACGGGGTTGATACCGAACAACCCACCCAGAAGACTAAAGACTATTAATACGAACCAAAAGAAAACGACGCCAAACAAAATGTGCCAAACGTGCCGTGTCAAGTCTTTCCCCATGCGTATACCTTTCAATTTTCTGATCGTATCTCTCAACAACGCATATCCACAAATAAATATACCAAAGTAATGAGAAAAAACAAGACTGACCATGGCGATGGCCCCGATTCATGCGAATCAGGGCCACTGGTTTAACGACGTTGCTTCACTATCTTTTGTATCGCTGCAATCATCCCACGCGCAAACGCGGGAGCGAGATCCACATGGTCAATTTCCCCGCCAGTTGACTCTCGATAACCACCCTCCTCTCCCCGAGGCCGTGTATTGCCGAGCCATACGTTATCAAATGGGGCAAAATCTGATTCGAGTTCAATCTTAAAATTCCAGCCTGACGTGCATACTTGATGCGTTGCAATGAGATACACACCAAGGGCGCCAGCGTCACGCAACTTATTTGCTGTACTCATAGCTGTCGACCCGGTGCTTAATTCATCTTCCCGGATCATCACATGCCTGCCACACACATCTGTGATAGTGCATGACACAGGAACATCTGTGCCATACAGCTTGTGAATACTTTGCAGGAATGAACTTGGATTAAACGTAATTTGCGTATCCACGGTATCGCCAAATAAACGTTTTTTGGGAAGAATAATAACGGATGTTCCAACTGCCCGCGCGAAAGCAATCGCTCGGCCTGCAGAACCAAGGTCAGGCGCATATACAAGAAAATTACCACGGCCAATCGTTTGCAGGAGAGGATTCATGGCTTCGGCTAAAAGCTCGGTCGGATCCACAATGGTCACCGGCAACTTGAACTCCCGACAATATCTCTTAGTATTCGGGATATTGTGCGGTTCGCAAAGCACAAGATGATCAACTCCCCAATGTTTGAGATCGCGAATAAACCAACGCAGGCGTGTGATCTCGTGCTTTTTGTCAGATCGATCTTGCCGACGATAACGCAAAAAACTCATGCCGAGCGTCAGTGTTCTCGCTCCATACTGCTGTTTGCATGCAGAAATCATGTCCTGCATTTCAAGCATAAGACGATCAGTCGTTGGGCAACTGAACATAATTACATGTTTCCCGGCAATGTCAGAATACCATTTCGGCCGATGCCCGAGTTCCATATCGGGATAGCGTCCATTTGAAATATGGGCAAATTTGAGATTAAGTTTCAGTATCTTGTTTATGAGTTCAAGAACACCCTTATCAAATCGATATTGAGGATCATCGAGGCCGCGATATACGATAAAATCTTCAGTTCGGGGTCTCATTTCCTCTCCTTTTCTCTGCGCACAGTAGAACAAAGAACTTTCTAAAAAGACCATACCACATATTTTGGATATTTCAATAGGCGGTCGACTTTTCAGTTCATTTCGTTTACACTCGGACAAGACCAAACATTGAACGTTGAAAGGAAAAAAGATGCAAACATTGTCAACAGATCACGCCGATCCACTACATATCCTGCAGAGTACACACGCCGTACTGGAGCAAGCACGCTTTGTGCACATTGATATACAAGCAATTCCCCATCTTGCCGCGGCGCTTGAAAACGAGCTCGTTCAAACAGATACACACACCGTGCCGGGTGATCAAGAATCCGATATTGCGTGCGCCGTGCAAAAATCTTTCATGTTCAATGTGCTTAATTTTTGCTTTTGGGCAGAACGCGATACGCAAATCTGGACCGTTGAATGGCCGCAGGACAAGCTCTGGCGCGGCGGCAGTTATGCGCTCGCCGCGACGCTTGATCGCGCGGAAGCAGAGGGATATCCGATCTATGATACAAAGTATCTCGCTCGCCTTTCACTCGCGGACTCCCGCAATATATTCCGCGGAACAACAGATGTGCCTATCCCTCTTTTCAAAGATCGCGTGAAAAATCTCCGCGAAGCGGGAAAAGTGCTCTGCGAGAGAGCAGGGGGCAGTTTTATGAACATAGTACGAGCAGCAGGTCACGATGCCATTAATCTCATACGCGCGCTCATTGTGAATTTTCACTCATTTGACGATTGTGCAAACGCATACGGCAAACGAGTACACTTTTACAAACGCGCGCAAATATGTGCGCACCACATTGTCGAACTCTCGCGGCAATTTCCGGAACTTGCCCTCTGCAACACAGACGAGCTCACCGTGTTTGCAGACTATCGCCTGCCACAAGTGTACCGCCATTATGAGGCGCTCGTCCTTCTACCTTCTCTCGCGCGCACAATCGATTCCTCTGCGCTCATCCACAATGGAAGTATGCCTGAAGTAGAAATCAGATCTGCAACCGTGTGGATCGGAGAGCTTGTCCGCCAGCATTTCAAGGGCGTATATTCCGCACGGCAGATCGACAGCGCAAGCTGGCGCTTAAGTCAGAAAATAAAAAACAAGATGCTTCCGCATCTTCGTGTCTACACCATCTTCTATTAACAAGCCCACTCCCGACGAACAGATATTCGTCGGGGCCTCATTATTTCTTCACGAAAAAAAGAAGAGCGACATGGTCTGAAACCATGCCGCTCGATGGTATGATACCCAAGTTATCAGCTAACAAACAGAAAAGGAAATTCCACCCCTACGACTTTGTTATCTGCTTTCCTGGCAACTTGTATCTTGTTGCCCTCCTCCGAATGGTTTACTGCCCATTTAAGAACCCCGAGGGCAGCGCGGACAACTTCAGCCCTAGATGATGCACTGAGTCTCTTTTTAAGTGTCTCCAGTTCTTCAAATGCTTCTTCGGAAAAGTCTAGCTGTACCCGATGATACTTGCCAGCAGTCACACTCATAACGAAAACCTCTCTTCATCTCTCGACTTCGCTCATGTTCGGATATATAGTACGTTTGGCAGTACATCTATAATATCTCAAGTCTAAAAACATAGCAACTTCCGAGAGGACTCTTCGTTGTGACACAAACAAAGCTTGTGAATACCGCCCATGTGAAAGCTCGTGAAGTTCTGAATACATGTCTTACATCTTCCGGTTTCCGCGCCTCTGCTTTGACAAAAGGCTATCCGCAGATTTGGTCTCGCGACAACGGCATTATGGCGCTTGGCATCTCGGCTCTCGGAGATAGCAAACTTATCGAAGGGATCCGCGGCTCTCTTATCACCATGCGTGTGTATCAGTCAAAGCGCGGCCTCATCCAACTCAATGTCATGCCTGACTCCGGCGAAGTAAGCACGGAAAATGCCGGCGCCGTTGACAGTAACCTTTGGTATCTGATCTCCCATGCTCTCTATTTCCTCGATAAACAAGATACAAACTTTCTGCTTGAGTCATGGGATTCAATCAATCGAGCGTTGCAATGGATCGAATTCCAAGACATGAACGAAGATGGGCTCATCGAAATTCCAGAGGCTGGAAACTGGATGGATCTCTTTGGTGTTCGCTACAATACGCTCTACGATAACGTCTTGTACTATCTTGCGCTTCGTGCCTATGAGTACATGGCACGGAACATAGAGAAAACCAAACATCATGCGTTTGCGACAAAGCCGACAGCGATTGCCGAGCGGATCAATGCTCTCTTTTGGGTCGACCGCTGTTGGCATGGGGGGCATTTTTCGGAACACCTCGAGAAGCTCAAAAGCATGCGGCTTGAATGGTTTATGCTCTATCACAACATGGGAGCAATCTCGAGCAGACCCTTCTATCTGCCGTGGGTAGGTTTTCGTGAATACGGTGACTTCTTCGACAGTTTCGGTAATATGCTTTCTATACTGACAGGAATTACAAACGAGCATAGAACCGAGAGCATCGAGAGATATATGCACCAAGTGCACATTTCGAATCCGTATCCAACAAAAGCGATCTATCCAACAATCCGTCCGGGTGATCCGATGTGGCGCGAGTACTACCGAAGCAGAAATCTCAATATGCCAGACCACTACCACAATGGTGGAATTTGGCCAATGCTTGGCGGATTCGAGATCGCCATGCTCGTGCATTGCAAAAGATTCAAAGAAGCACAAGCAAAACTCGTGCTTCTTGCAGAAGCAAATGAGCGCGGCATTTACAATCCTTGGGAATTCAACGAGTGGCTGCATGGCGCTACAGGCGAGCCCATGGGATACCCCATGCAAGGTTGGTCCGCAAGCAGCTTCCTCTTTGCAGAGTACTGTGTCGCAACAAAGCGAGTTCCTTTTTTTGAAGATATCCTGCGCTGAAAGACCGTGACAAAAACAACAATCCCCGAAACACACATGTGTTTCGGGGATTCCTCTCAATCATTGGACTCGAGCATGTTTCAAAAAAGAGGCGCGGATTCCACATTAGGAATCCACGCTTGACACATAGTTCAGTAACTGCGAATTACGAAATAGAAAAAGATTTGAAAACTAATGTACAATAAACAAGCATCATTCGTTCAAAAATGACGCAAAATCGAAAAAAGTCTAATTTACAAACACAGCCTCAGAGACACAACCCCCTAAAGCACTTCCAGTATAACATTTTTGCATTTCGTAATTCACAGTCAGTAACCTCTTGATGGAGGAATGATGAGATCACCTGTCATGATCACACCACTTTCGATAATTTCCGCAACGAGACCACCGCAGTCAAAGAACATCTCCATGAAACTTTTCTTGTTACCAGAAAGCTTGCTCGGACGGTTACAGGGATCGCAGTACTTCACACCTCGCATACGAGCCATACCGATCTCGAAATCCCTCCCAATAAGCCACATAAGCTCAACACCGATAGTAACAATATTTCGGCGGCTGTCAGCATATTCAAAACCACTATCTTTAAAGAATCTTCCGTTAATCAGCGTTACTTGACGTCTCCCAAGACTTCCCTTGTTGAAACTTCCTTCTGCTGTGCAATAGCGATCTCCTCGGAGACCCGCTCCAGCAACTGCTTCTACGGTGTTGACCAACTGCATCTCTCCCCCCGCAACAGGGCAGATGCAAATTGCGACGACTTTCCCATGTGCCATAATACGCAACCTTTCCTTTCGCTCCTGCGCCTTAATAAGTACCTCCGCATCGAGACCACATTTCATCATACTGAACGTAAAAAAACAAGTGAAATCTTTCACACACATTAAAGAGAGGCGCGGGTTCCGGAAGTGGAACCCGCGCGTGGCGCAGAGCCTAGAATGAATAGCTCAAACTGAGGCCATATACCGTTCCGCTCTTTCTGCCGTCAGATACCGACGAGAGAGGTGTCGAGAACTTAAATTGAGGAGCAGTGAGCGTCAGTTGTTTGCTCAATTTCCAGTCAAGACTTATTTGATACTGACCAATCAATGCAGGATTAAAATCCACGGTGCCTGTATCGTAAAGAACAAATGCCTTTTGGTTTAAAACAAGGAAATCCGTGGGCGTCCACGCATGCTTCAACTCCAACACTTCCGTCTGATTACGGGGCAGGAGCGCCCCACATACGGCGAATTGCTCGTCGCAGGATCGCCCGTTGGATTTCCCGGACCTGACCGCGGAACAGTTGATCAAAAGTACTCGTTGCAGAAAGATAAGACTGTTCTACAAAATGTCATGCTCGGGAGACGTCTTGAGAAAGGTCTCGTTCGCTACGGTTTGAAATGGAGAGCATATCGCGACGAAGCAGTTGAGATGCTCAAACGGATGAGAATCAATGAAAGCGACTTCAACAAGTATGACTACGAGCTCTCCGGGGGCATGATGCAGCGCGTCGCGATTGCCCAGGCCCTGATGAAAAAGCCGAAGATTTTCCTGATGGATGAACCTTTTGGCGCACTCGACGAAAATACCCGCAATGAGATGCAGGTACTCATCCTTGAACTTTGGCAGGAATACGGTATGACGATTCTGTTCGTCACGCACACGCTGACAGAGGCACTCTATCTCGGCTCCCGAATCTTTGTTCTTTCGCAGCACCACCCCACCGGAAACACACAAGGTGCGAAAATCGTCTACGATACTCGACTCCCGACCGCACAAAACATGCGTATTAAGGAATCACTGGAATTTGTAAAACTTCGGGAACAGATTGAAGGAGAGTTCTTTAATCCCGAAAGTGTCAAGGCCGTCCACGATTTCAATGTGACTCATCCAGACGCATTCAGCAACGGAATACCGGATGGGATATTCGAGTCATCCACAACAAACAAACATAACCAAGACAAAAGACAGTAAAATAGAGGTCTGCGCACCCGGAATACGCAGACCTCTATTATATATTCTACTATTCCCTGCCATTCCAAAGCCCCCGAAACACATGTATGTTTCGGGGGCTTTTATTGTTGTTCACTCGTGGATCTTCCCAGCAAGACGTCTGCGTACCAGCAGCACTTCGCGTTCAAGCGGACACGCTTCGCCAAGAAAACATTCGGGTGATGTCTCTTCGCTTGCAACACGTTCGGCAATATATCTGCTGATAATCTTATCTGTTCCGACTCCCCATGCTGCAACGGCGGCAAGAAGATCGCCGGCAGAAGTAGCGAGAGGGTGCACAAACTCAATCGAAACATTATAAATTCTACCAGCGCCAACGTTCGGCACTGCGGGCACGTATGCGGTACTAATCCCTTCGTCGCCCTCAAATTCTGCAGTCACAAGCGCTGATACAAATGTACTATTCCCATTAATTCCATAGATGTGTACAAATGCCGATCGTTTAAAGCGAGAGAGAAACGGCACGTCACCATTTTCTCCCGCAAACAATACGACCACTTTCTTGAAAAACTTGTAGAGCGGCAAGAATGAGAGCAGATGTTTTTCAACTCTATACCGCAATTTTTTTCCGAGCCACGTCATCACAAAAGTACCCGTCAAGAAAAAAATTGCAGTTACCAAGAAAAGGACAATTGCAACGCCAAGCACCTGTTGCAAAAATGCAAGAAACGGCACATACGCAAACAGACGATTAACGAATGGGATGCGCAATAACTCGCTTGCGGGCATAGTAAACCATGATGCGATAAGTGCGTACACCTGCGCCACAGCAAGAATGGGCAACCATACACCAAAACCGATAGCAATCGGCTTGAACAAAGATCCCTTTTTCACAGATTTTCCTCTCTGTCTTAAACCTCGACACATTGTATTGAATCTACAATCAGTATGCATCATTTTCTCTTATCTTTATCTCTTGACAAGAAATGAAAAAGGGGTTGACAAAAAGAACTCCGCTGGTATCGTGATGAAAGAATCTTGTTCACCGACAAAACAGGAGAGAAATCCTATGCGCGCAATTGTCATTGATTCTGAATCGAAAGGTTTGAAAGATGGTTGCAATAAAACAAGAACGGCACATGCCGAACTTCGAAATCCAAAAATTTCTGTCTTCAACAATTTTCCAAAACCATCGGTGGGTCCTACCGACATTCTCATCAGCGTGCGGGCCTGCGGCGTATGCGGAAGCGACGCCGCTATGGTCTCGACCGATGACACGGGCGCCGTCCTCTACCCCTTCATGATGAGTAGCTTCATTGTTCCCGGTCATGAGTTTGCCGGCATAGTCGTCGATATGGGCAAAAATGTAAAAAAATATTGGCCAGACCTGTATTTGGGCGACCCGGTCACCGCGCAATGCGTCTTAAACTGCGGCTTCTGTATATCATGCAAAATCGGAGAGTTTGATCACTGTGCCAACGGTGACGAAATCGGCTTCACCAAAAATGGCGGTATGGCGGAATTTTGCGTCGTTGATATGCGGCATGTATGGAGTCTTCAGCCGCTTGTATATGTAAATGAGTTTCTGCAGGCAGATATCTTCCTTGCAGGGAGTCTTGTCGAACCGCACGCAGGAGTTTTCAAAGCAATTTCCGAAAGCAGGTTCCAGCCCGGAGACAACGTGCTTGTTATCGGGCTCGGCCCCATCGGTCTTTCGGCAATCAATGTTTTTCGCGCGCTCGGCGCAGGTAGTATTGTATGTTGTGATCCATCGGAGCGCCGCCGGCACATCGCACGGACTCTCGGAGCTTCGTTCGTTTTTGATCCTCTCTGTCTACAGATATATGAAGAAGCAATGGGCGCGACCCTCGGTTCCGGAACAAAAATAGTTTTTGAAGCTTCCGGCCTCGCTGAAAGAAATTGGACAGAAATACGACGTCTACTTGAAGAGGGGCCACATGGCTCGCAGCTTATTTTCTTCGGCCAGTCAAAAATTGACCTCACAGTAAATCCACAGCCCTTCATACAGAAATATGTTTCATTTTCTGGATCGCATGGACATACCAAAGTATGGAATCGGATCATCAATCTCTTCGCCGCCCGAAGAATCAACCCGCTTCCGATGATCACACAGACTATCTCCATCGATGAAGTTCCATCCGTTCTTCCTTCCATGGCCCATGACAAAACACAAGGTAAGATAACGATCACCAATTTCGAAGGAGTAAAAGATGCAACTCGCGTTTAAGATCAACGCTTTTGCTGGGCGAGAGAATGCGCTTGAATACGCTATATGCGAGATTTCAAATGCCGGGTTCAAAAACATCGGGCTTGTGTTTGATCGGCCATACCTGTGGCTTGAGCAGACTGCTCCTCAAGTCATCACATGTATCAGCCGTATGCTCACGAGAAGAAATCTCCGTGTAGCGTCAGTCAGTTCATGCACCGCAAGCGGTTATGCCCGGGACAAGAAAGACCTTACGCCTCCCGGCCAGCGCTTCGGCCCATCGTTCGGTTCGAAAGATTCCGCAGAGAGACAGCTCCGCGTCGAGCACACAAAAAAAGTGATCGACTTCGCGTGTGCACTCGGCTGTTTGTATGTCGACATATCTACAGGCTACCAGCCGCAAGATCTCGATTTCGCGACGACATGGCGCCTCACCAAAGAGTGTCTCGAGGTCGTCTGTTCATATACGTGGAAAAAAGGCGTGTTCATCAACATTGAGTACGAGCCGGGAACATTCGGTCAGGGCGGTCTCTTTGTCGGCAGCGCACTCTCCGCACTCGCCATGTGTAACGATATCGGATCATTGTCGCTTGGCATCAACCTTGATCTTATCCACGCGGCAGTCTGCGGAGAAGATATTCCAGCAATGATCCGCTTGCTTGGTAGCAGTCTCCATATTGTTGAATTCGATGACATGCGAAGCATGCGTGACAAAAGAGGCATCCTACGACGGAAACACGAACACCTCATCCCTGGCGATGGAGAACTTGCAGTGCAGTACCCCGCAATTTTCGAAGCGCTTGAAGAAATCGGCTACAATGGACCAATCATTGTCGAACTCTACAATCACTTCGACAAAAATCCTGAGGAAGCGTGTCGGAAATCGTACCAATACTTGATGGATAACTTTGGGGGGTATTTTAGAGACTGACAAAAGGAGACAATCGTCATGACCAAAGAATCGAACGTACATCCACCTCAATTTGATCCTTTACTAGAAATATCTCTCCAAGAGTTAATCACTGCATGGAAGCAAGGATTTGAGATCTCCGAAGAAGAAAGCAAACAGCGTGTGGATACTATTCTGCGCAATCTATTGGAAACCTTACACGTGGGAGGGGAACCATCCTTTCTACCTCTAGACAACCAATATTGCGTTATGGTCAGAAAAGTTTCTGAAAAAACCCTTGGATTAACAAAAGTACAACCTAGGTAATCACAACGGCCAAAATTCTATTTACAGAATTTTGGCCGTTAGTTTTTTAAATCTTTAAACTCATTCTTTCACCTCAATATCTTTAATGACAACCGCTTCGACGGGCAAATCTCCCGCATCGGTTTCTGTCGTTCCTATTGTATCAACAACATCCATTCCTTCAACGACTTTCCCGAACACTGGATGCTTATCATTCAAAAAATCGTTGTTTTTCAGATTGACGAAAAACTGACTTCCGCCTGTGTCGGGACCAGCGTTCGCCATGGAAATCGTCCCGCGATTGTTTGCATTTCCCGGTACAAACTCATCTTTGATCGTATATCCGGGACCTCCCGTGCCATACGAAGATTTGTCGTCTCCCTTGGAATTTGGATCTCCCCCTTGGAGCATAAAATCTTTGATAACGCGATGGAACTTTACTCCATCATAAAAATCTTCTTTCGCCAGTTTCAAAAAATTCCCCGCAGTTACCGGCATAGTATCCATGAACAATTCAATCGAGATATCACCCTTGTTTGTCTTCAAAACAACGATAGGATTTTTTTCGTTACCCTTTTGCATATCTGTTTTTTCTGTTTTTACCTCCGCTGGCTTTTCTTCTTGTCCAGCGTTTTTCACGCGTAGTTCACGAAGCTGTATTGCTGTGAGGCTGTTTCTGTCAAAAATAAACCAAAGGACGCCTATGATAATGATAATGCCTATGATAATGATATTTTTCATAGTGTGCATTGTAGCAAGAGCTTCCAGAAAATACAAAGACCCCGCGAATACATTTTCGCGGGGTCTTTCGTTACTGTCGTCATAGTAACCTTTCTCCTTCAGTCAACATGTTGAGTGCCATATACAAGCACATGAGCTTCCTTGATTATACCACGAGCTCTTCTTTCGTCAATACCAAATTTCCGCACGACGTCCTCCACGGAGTATGGAGCAAGATCCCGCACGAGCATCATGTCATGCCGCGCAAACGCCTCGCGGGCGCCACGATCAACGGAGGGCAAAACCGTTGTCGGATAGAGTACATGTTCGCGTATGATATCTTCAAGACAACGCTCGCGCGGATACTGCCAGCCAATGAGCGCAATCGCGCGGCATCGGGCATATGCAAGGGCGTTCTTACTAAACTTTGTATTTGTGACAAGAAGCAAATGATGTTTCACATTCTTTCCCTGCTTTGCTTCTGCGCGGGCAATATCTTCACGCCGCGCATCCGCATACATCACCACTTCAACGGGCGTCTTGATTGCCGACTGGTTATGATACTTCACTTCGACGATATGCCGTTCGCCTCCCTTTTCCGCCACAACATCAATTTCATGCTCCACACACTCGCCACGAATCATTTGGTCGCGCGCCGTGTTCTCGTACCCTTCCGCGCGCATGAGAGTTTCAACAAATTGTTCAAATAGAAATCCCGCAGGTCCAAGCAATTCAAGACCGCGCTTCACATTATATCGAATTCCCGCAGGAAGATTTCTCCGCATAAGATATTTCGATGCCTTGCGGAATATCTGCGTCGTTGACATGCCTGGCGTCACTTCTTTTTCGAGAAGAGCGCATATCTCTTCCGTAACATCACTCGGGGCTCCGGCTTTATGGAGAGATTCACAAAATTTCTCACGCTCAAATAATTCTCTCTCTCCCGTCGTTTTAATAATTTCCACCATGCAATTTATTCTGCCACAAAGCAGAGCGCGCGTACTCCTTGACTTCATGGTATTTCTATGATATAAGAGACCAAGTACTGGAGAACACCAAAGTATGTACTTAGAAAAGAGACTATTGCCATGAAGAAACCCGGTTTTTCGACATTTCTGCCAACAAGAATCTGCAAAATTCAAAATTACGGGAAAAGAATCCGAGAAATTGAACTCGCACTCGAAGAAAGCTCCGTTGTCACGTCGGAATTTGAACTTCCGGATGCATACAAATATCTCTACGGAGAGTGCGTGCCTATGATGCAACGGCATCGTCCAGGTAATTCTTTCCTTGCCCAGCCCTTCGAAACCGCATCCGACAAAACCAAAAATCGCCTCTATACCGTTTCGGATTGCTCGTACGAAAGTATGCTTTCAACGGTCATCGATCG